>JBBRZA010000084.1:0-13922 GCA_038237145.1 Gaiellales bacterium | reverse complement strand
CTGCAAGAGTCCCTCCTCGGCGCGATCTACACCGAGGAGGACGCATGCTGCTGAAAACAAAACTGCTGGCCGGAATCGTGACGCTCGCCGGCCTCGCTCTGCTAACCGTCGTTCCTACGACCTACGCGGGCGGGCCGAAGCTCGCAACGTACCGGGTGACCCTGACGAACCTCACCCACGGTCAGCCGTTCTCGCCGCCCGTCGCGGCGACGCACAACGCCTCGCTGCACATGTTCCGGGTCGGCGACCTCGCGACAGATCAGCTCGCAGCGATCGCCCAGGACGGCAACGAGGTGCCGATGTTCAATCTCTTCAACGACGCCGACAAGGTCACACAGGCCGTCGATGTCGCCCGTCCGCTGACCGCCAGCGGAACCGTCGTCGGAAGCTTCACAGACACGGCCACATTCGAGATCCAGGGCGCACCGGGCGACAAGTTCTCGCTCGCGACGATGCTGATCTGCACCAACGACGGCTTCCTCGGCCTCGATGCGGTCAAGCTCCCACAGCACGGATCGGAAGCCTTCTCGCTCAACGGCTACGACGCCGGCCGAGAGCAAAACACCGAGGCCAGCCCCGACATCGTCGACCCGTGCAGCGGACTGAACCCTTCGCACCCGCTCGCGGGCGACCCGAACGGCAACGAAGACTCCGCGGTCGCCTCGACTCCGGCCGAGCCGATCCAGCACCACCCCGGCATCCAGGGCGGCGCGGATCTCTCGCCGAGCTTCCACGGCTGGAGCGATCCCGTCGCCAGCGTCACGATCACACGCCTCGGCGACTAGCGCGAACGACAGTCGAGTAGAGGGCCGGGTTTGTCCGGCCCTCTACCCGCTCCCCGCGGAGAGGTCAATGTCAGCGGAACCGCTTCTGTAGCTCACGTCATCGAACGAGACCACGACTTGCACCAAGAGCAGAGGACGCGGAGTGCCTTATGCGGGAACTCGCCGTCTACTGGCCGAAGCGCTCGCGCCGCTCGATCTTCGTCGAGCTCGATGAGCGATGACTGCTGCGAGTTGGACGAAGTCACAAGGCCTCCTACTGATCGTCGTTTTTGACGTTCGGTAGAGGCCATCAGCCCCCGGAAGGGCGGTTAGGCGCGAGCCTCATCGCGCTGCACGACTATACCTCCGCGGGTGCGGGCGTGGCTTGCGTATGTCCCGGAGGGAGCCCAGATTTCTCACCAGGGGAACCGGCGCTCGGCGTGATGTGCTGGTGGCCAGGCCGACGTCACTCTCGATATGACGCGAGGACGGCATGGGGCGCCGCAGAGGAGCGAGGGCGTCCTGCTGGGCAGGCTGCCCTCGCTCCCTGCAAGTGGTCGAATCAGCCGGTCCGGTGCAGCTCGCCGCAAGCCACGGGCAGCGTGTTGTTCGCCGACAGACCCGGGAGCGTGGCCACCGTGCTCGGCAGCAACGGCGTTGGGCCGATGCCGTGAATGACGACGTGGCGCGTCCCGAGGTCGAGAGCCTGCTGCAGTTCGGCCTGTAGGTGTGCCTTGCTCGCCGACTCGTTGTAGGCGTACGAGCCCGAGCTATCGGCGACTGGGAACGCATCAACGCCCGGGTTCTCCAGGTTGCTGTCCAGGTTGACGAGGATCGGCCCGTACTTCGGCAGGCCTTCGATCACATCTACATAGCCATCGAGGTTAGTGTCGTCGCTTGCATTCGGACAGATCGTGCCCGCATGGATGTGCTGCGGATGCACAACACTCGCCACGACGCCGTGAACCATGATCGTCACCGTCACGGCGTCACCAGTTACGTTGACCGTCGCGGTGCCGCCCGCTGTCGGGATCGTGAACTTCTTCCCTTTCGCGTCGGTATGCATGCCGGCGTTCAGCGCGCCAAGACTAGCGTCGAACGTCCCTTGCGAGCTGTTCTTCTCCGCCGATCCCGGAGCGACCGCCACTGTGAGCGTCGCCACGGCCGCCAACAGTGCCAAGAAAACGAGCTTCCCCTTCATTTGCCATCCTCCTAATCGGTTGTGAACTCTGGAATTCGGTCGATCCCGCAAAGCGGTTCATTTCGCTTGAAATGCTCCCGCTAGCGGCCGAAGAGTTTCGGATCGCCTGCGAGGTCCGGTTTGCTGCAGTTGAGCCAGAGCCGCCGCGTGCGCGGCGGCAGGTTCGTCGGCTGCTCGTGGATGTCAGTTCGCCATTAGACCTTCCGCATCTCCGCCGTCGCGCGTGCAAGGAGGGCGCCACCCCCGAGGAGCGTTGCTCCGCCGAGACCGGCCTTGCGGAGGAATCCGGCGCGGGTGGCCGGCTGTTCGCTGACGGAAACGGACGTCAGTTCAGGTTGCTTCGACATTGTTGGAACCTCCCATTTCGGATTGTGGTTCTGGATCAGCCGACGATGAACCCCGTCGCTTTCACCTTGGCGAGAATCTGAGCCATCGTCTGCGGCTTGTCGAACGAGTTCGGCGCCGGGTTGGACCCAGATCCTGACTGGGTCGCTCGGAGCCGGATATCCCGGATCCACGCCGCGTGTCGCGCCTCCACAGGCAGGATCGAGCCCGCCGCCGCGAGAATCTTCTTCGACTTGATTCTCGCCGTCTGGCCGAGGTAGGCCTGAACACCGGTGTCCTCGAGCACGATCGAGGTCTGCTGGAACTTCGCCTCGTTCGTGACCGTGTCCTTGAAGTCGAACCTCGGCTTCGCGGGTGCGGCCGAGCCGAGTGCGCTCTTCAGGAATGCGACATGCGCGTTTTCGTGGTTTCGCACGACTTGGGCGAAGATTCCAGTCTCGCCGCTGAAGTTGCCTTTCGCGACGGCCTCGGAGTAGAAGGTCGCCTCCAAGTATTCGAGCGTGAGCGCGAACTTCAGGATCGCGACATCGCTGGCAGGTACCCTCGCCGCCGACGCAAGCGCCGGAATCGCTCCGAAGAAAGCACTGCTGGCGGCTACCGCCCCGACGCCCAGGCCCGCCCTCTTCAGGAAGGCGGCGCGCGTACTCGGGTCGACCTTGTCCGCGGCCTCGCGAATCGCGCCGTCGACGTCGACCTCCTCGAGAGTCCAATGATCGAGCATTTGTGTCCTTTCGGTCGTCACAACGGTCAGCCGACGATGAAGCCGATTGCTTTCACTGCGGCGAGGATCTGCGCCTTCGTGCGCTTGTCTTGAAAGGACGCGGGCGCCGGGACCGGCGGGTTTCCTTTGCCGCGCAGGTCGCGGATCCAGGCCGCGTGGCGGGCTTCGACGGTCAAGATCGTGGCGGCAGCACCGAGTAGCTTCTTCGATTTGAAGTTCCCGGCCTGACCGAGGTAGGCACGGACCCCCGTGTCTTCGAGCGTCTGCGAGGTGGCCATGAACTTGGCCTGGTTCGAGGTCGTGTCCTTGAAGTTGAAGCTCGGTTTGGCCACGGCCCTGCTCCCGAGCGCCTTCTTGAGGAACGCCACGTGCGCGGCCTCGTGCGCCGCCACCGTCCGCGTGAACAAGTCGAGTTCGCCCGTGAAGTGACCCTTTTGGATCGCCTCGACATAGAACGCCGCCTCCAGGTACTCGAGGGTCAGCGCGAAATTCAGAATCGCGATATCGCTCTTGGCAATGCCCGCGCCCAGGGCGCGCGAGGGCAGCGAGCCGAGGAGCGCACCGCCACCAACTACCGCGCCGGCTCCGATGCCGGCGTTCCGCAGGAACACCGCGCGCGTCTGCGCGTCGACGGCGGCCGCGGCTTCGGGAATCGCGCTGTCGGTATCGAGCTCCTCCAGCGGTGGCAAGGCAGAGTCAAATAGAGGCTTGGACATTTCATCCCTCCCCTTACCCCACCTAGTCGAGCATCTTGGGGTGTACCGCGGCTCTGCTTGGGTAAACACGCGAGACGACTCACCCGTCAGGTGAGGTAAGCACTCGAAGTTTGAGCCGCCCCGCGAGCCTTATTCGCACGGCACGGAATCCTGGTTTGAACTTTTGCGTAAGCTATTTCTAAGACTGAAGCTGCGGCGGACCGAAAAGCAGTGGGTGACTGCGCGCCGAGCCGCGGTTGGCCCGTGCCGGCCCCGCCTGTCGCGTAGCTTCCGTTCGGAGTAAGCGTGCCGTCGAACGCGCGCATGTAATTGAGCACGCTGTTGCGGGAACCAGCGTTCGACATCGTGTAGACGAAGCCGATGCTGTCTCCCCGAAGACTGAGGCCGCTACACAGAGAGCCTGCTAAACAATTCCTAAAATCAGAGGCTAGGCCGTCGATCGTCGTGTGGCCCGCACCGGCATCTGCTTCAGTCGCATGCAGATCTGAGATCTGCTCCGCCGGCTGCAATTCAACTTGAGACGGCAGTCTGCGGCATGAAGAAAACCAATCGCGCTACTCGCCGCGTCTGGTCAAGAGGCGAGCGTCGGCGACGACTTACGGAGTCCGGGCCCGCGCGGCCGAAGCGGGCAGCCGGGATCACTCTAAGTTGGCGTTCGAGACGGTTTCTAAGCGCACCGCGCCGTGATATAGAGCCGTAATGGCGAGACCGCAGGTCGTGGTCGTGACGGGCGCATCGGCTGGGGTCGGTCGCGCGACAGCACGCGCGTTCGGGGAGCGCAAGGCGAAGGTCTGCCTGCTGGCGCGCGGGCAGGAGGGACTCGCCGCGGCGGCTCGCGAGATCGAGGCGGCTGGGGGGATCGCACTCGCTATTTCGACCGATGTCGCCGACGCCGAGGCCGTCGAACGAGCCGCAGGGGCGGCGGAGCGCGAGCTCGGGCCGATCGACGTCTGGATCAACGTTGCGATGACGTCAGTCTTCGCGCCCTTCACCGAGATCGAGCCGGACGAGTACCGGCGTGTGACCGAGGTCACGTACCTCGGAATCGTCTACGGCACACGTGCCGCACTGCGGAGGATGCTCCCGCGCGACGGGGGCGTGATCATCCAAGTCGGCTCAGCGCTCGCCTACCGCGGCATCCCTCTCCAGTCCGCCTACTGCGGGGCCAAGCACGCGGTTCAGGGCTTCACGGAGTCGGTGCGCTGCGAGCTTCTGCACGACGGGAGCGCAGTTCGGATTTGCATGGTGCAGTTACCCGCGCTTAACACACCACAGTTCGACTGGGTGCTCTCGCGGCTCCCGCGACGAGCACAGCCCGTGCCGCCGATTTACCAGCCCGAGTTTGCCGCGCAAGCGATCGTCCACGCTGCAGAGCATCCGCGCCGCGAGCTCCTCGTCGGCGCGCCCACGGTGGCCAGCGTCCTCGCGAACAAGGTGGTTCCCGGTCTGCTCGACCGTTATCTCGGCCGCACAGGCTTCGACTCGCAGCAGACTGACGAGCTCGAACAAAACGAGCGGCCGGTGAACCTGTGGGAGCCAGTCGCAGGAGATCACGGCGCGCACGGACGCTTCGACGACCGGGCGGGCCGCGGCGGCGCCGAACTGTGGGCGGCGACGCACCGTGGCTGGCTGGCGGGTGCGCTGGCCGTGGCGCTCGCCGGGACGCTCCGCCGCGTCCGCCGTTGAGTCTCTCGGCCTTACTCGCCGAGTGGCACGTTGAGCTCGCGGCCGCCGACGCGGACGCCGCGTAGACCCAGCTTGGCGATGCCCTCGGGTAGATGCGGCTCGCCCCGGAGCTCGCCGTCCACGACGTCAAGGCCGAGCAGGGTGCGAATTCCGAGTAGCGGCGTCCCGGCGGCCCACGCCTGCGGCTTTAGCGCATCGGCGTACTCGACGGGCAGGCCGGTCGAGTCGCGGGCGAGACCGGCGAACACCTCGGGCAACTGCGACGCGAACGCCTCGGCTGCCTCGAGCAGCGCCTTCACGAGCCGGGCCGCTTCTGCGCGAAACCCGTAGCGGCGCATACCCTCGGCAACAATCCCGGTGTCATGCGGCCAAACCGTGCCGTTGTGGTAGGCGAGCGGGTTGAAGCCGGCGTCGTTCGTCGACATGGTGCGCAAACCCCAGCCGCTGAACATGTCCTCGGCCAACAGCCGTCGCACGATCATCTCCGCTCGTTCAGCGGATACGATGCCACTCCAGAGCAGGTGGCCGATGTTTGTCGTCATGGCGTCGACCTGGCGCTTGTCGGCGTCGAGCGCGAGGGCATAGTGCCCGCGAGTTTCGATCCAGAAGTCGCGTTCGAACCGCTCGCGGAGTTTGGCGGCGTCCCGTTCGAGCCGTTCGGCGAGCGGCTCGTCGCCCCACAGCTCACGCGCAAGCCGCGCGACGCGCATTCGTGCGTCGTAGGCGTAGCCCTGGATCTCGCACGTCGCGATCGGAGGCTTCGCCTGATGGCCATCGGCGAACAACATTGAGTTGTGCGAGTCCTTCCAGCACTGGTTCTCAAGCGCCCGATCAGAGGTAGAGCGGCTCTTGTATTCGAGGTAACCATCACCGTCGGGGTCGGCGGGGCCCTCGATCCAGTCGACGGCCGCGCGCGCATTTCCCTCGAGTTCGAGGACGAGATCAGTGTCGCCTGTCCAGCGCTCGTACTCGTCGAGCAAGATCAGGAAAAGCAACGTCGCGTCGTGTGCGCCGTAGTACGGCGTGTGCGGGATCTCGCCCAGACTCGCGAGCTTTCCCTTGCGCAGCTCGTGCAAGATCTTGCCGGCCTCGGCGTCGCGCCAGGGGTCATCGTCGGTCGCCTGACGCGCGGCGAGCGCGCGCAACGTCGTCGCGGCCAGACTCGCCTGGAACGGCAACGCCTGGTATGCGGCAATGATGCTGTCGCGTCCGAACATCGCCATGAACCACGGGATCCCGCCCGCCGGCATCGCCGCTTCGCTTGCTCGATCGGGCCGCAACCGAAGCGATGCGAGGTCCGCCAGGCTGCGACGATAGATTCGACGCAGGCTGTCCGAGTCGGTCTCGATCTGTGGCGCCGACTCGATCCACTCGCCGATCGTCAGCGTCTGCTCGGGTTCCGCCGCACCGAAGGAGTCGCAGCGCAGTCGCGGCTCACGCGTTTCGCCATCGACGATCGGCGCAATGTCGATGCACGTCTTCCACCGTTCCCGCGCACCGAGCGACAGCTCGAACACCGCGCGGTCGTTCCATAGCGTGCAACGCTCGCCGAAGGTGAGGGATGTGCCCCGGCGGAAACCGTCGCGCTCGTACCAGAGAGTGGCTACCTGACCGTCGAGCCGGCTTCGTGCTCGGCTTCCTGGCGAGCCCGAAGGCGACGCGGCTCGCCGCGGGAACGCTCTCGATCGTCGCTCTCGCCGACGCCTTGCAGATCGCCTACAAGGCAGCAGAGGACGGCTGAAGCAGCCAACCGTTCGGTTGAGTCCGTCGGAAACGCGGCCCGGCCGGTTCCAGAGCTGCCGCAAACAGGTACACCGATTGGATGGAGACTATGGCTCTGAAGCGCGCGAAGATCCTCCTCGTCGAGGACGACGTCACCGTCTCCGAGGTCGTCACGCGCTACCTGAGACGGGACGGCTTCGACGTTGATGCCGTCGGCGACGGCGAGACCGCCCTCGAGCGCGTGAAGGAATCGCGACCGGACCTCATGCTGATCGACGTCATGCTGCCGCGCCTCAGCGGCTTCGACGTCTGCCGTCGTCTCCGGCCGGCGCGCCTGCCGATCATTATGTTGACCGCTCGCGGCGAGGAGAGCGACCGCATCATGGGCCTCGAGCTTGGTGCGGACGACTACGTCGTCAAGCCCTTCTCGCCCCGCGAGCTCGTGGCCAGGGTGAGGTCCGTGCTTCGCCGAACACACGGCTGGACAGCCGGTTCCCAGCAAGGCGACCTGACGCCGATCAGCCTCGGCGACATCGACCTCGACCCGCGCTCACGCAGGGTCAGTGTGCGCAGCGAGGAGAGCAGCCTGACTGCCCGCGAGTACGAGCTCCTGCTCTTCCTGATGCAGCATCCGGCGACGGTGTTTCGCCGCGACGAGCTGCTCGAGCATGTGTGGGGTTACACCTTCGGTGGCACTCCGACCGTCACTGTGCACGTCCAGCGGCTGCGAAAGAAGATCGAGGAGGATCCCGAGCACCCGGCCCACATCAAGACCGTCTGGGGCGTGGGCTATCGGTTCGACCCATGACGCTCAGGAGAGCGATCGTCATCCT
This sequence comes from Gaiellales bacterium, assembly GCA_038237145.1. Classification (GTDB taxonomy): domain Bacteria; phylum Actinomycetota; class Thermoleophilia; order Gaiellales; family Gaiellaceae; genus 3-1-20CM-4-69-9. The sequence continues at coordinate 5,934 of JBBRZA010000084.1, read as the reverse complement.
CGCCGTCGGCACACTCGGCACGTTCATCGCCTCCTGGAACCTGAGCGGCTCGGCCTGGGATGCGCTGCGGCTGGCGGCAAAGGCGGGCGGTGCGGCAGCGGCGGTCGGCGTCCTCGGGATCGCCGCTCTAACTATCGTGCGCGCCCGCCCGCTGGCGACGCAGACCACCGTCGCCATCGTGACCACGGTGATCGCGATTGCCGCCGGGGCGTTCACGGCGGGCGAGAGCATGTTCAACTCGCCGAGCCCCTACGCGGCCCTCGCGGTGATTCTCATCAGCTCCGGTACGGTCGGACTGCTCACCGGACTCTTCCTCAGCCACCGTGTTCAGCAGGGGAGCGAGTCACTGGCGGCGGCCGCCCGTAGCATCGGGCGCCTGGAGCCCACCGCGCGGGTACAGGAGCCTCCGACCGAGGAGCTCGCCCAGGTCGCTGAGGAGCTCGAGAGGATGTCCAGGCGGCTCGAGGAGAGCCGCGCCCGCGCGAGTGCGATCGAGGACGCACGCCGCGAGCTCGTTGCGTGGATCTCGCACGACCTGCGGACACCGCTCGCGCGGATCCGGGCGATTGTCGAAGCCCTCGAGGACGGCGTCGTGGCCGATCCCGAGGGCGTGGCCGACTACCACGGCCGGCTGCGCGCCGAAACCGATCGGCTCGCGCAGCTGATCGAGGGGCTGTTCGAGTTGAGCCAGATCAGCGCAGGCACGCTCGAGCTCGAGCGCACGCCGATCCAACTCGGAGATCTCGTGTCCGACCTCGTGGCGGCGTTTGCGCCGCTCGCGCGGCAACGGGAGATCGAACTGAAGGCGTCGATGACGGGCCCAGGCTCGACGATCGACGCGTCGATGGAGCACCTGGAGCGTGCCCTTTCGAACCTGGTCGACAACGCGCTCCGCTACAGCCAGCCGGGTGGAAGTGTCGACGTCGAGGTGGGGACCGAGAACGGCAGTGCGACCGTCGCCATCACCGACAGCTGCGGCGGTCTCTCGCCGGAGCAGGTGAGCCGCATGTTCGAAAATCAGTTCGCGCGCGCGCGCGCGCGTCAGACGAACAATGGCGGCACCGGCCTCGGCCTCGCAATCGCGAAAGGCCTGATCAAGGCGCACGAGGGCGAGGTGACGGTCGAGGACGCGGGCTCGGGCTCGGGCTGTCGCTTTGTGGTGACGCTGCCCATCGTCAAGAAGTCCGGAAGCTGAACTGGCCCCCGCTCGAACCCGGTCCTCAGCTCGCCGTGCAGGACGCGCGCGGAGAGGCCGGCCGGCGGCGCAGGCAAACGACGACGCCGACCGGATAGATGTTCTAGGTGGAGTTGTGCCACAGACTTTCGAGGCAAGCGTCCAGATACGGCTGCAGCCGTCCGGATTTAGCGTTCTGTAATCAAATACGAGAGTGGTGGCCCCCGGCGAGGGTACCCCTTACGTACCCAGCGCGACCAAGGAGGTCAGCGATCCATGAACGTCTTCTCTCGTAACACGAGCACGCGCAAGCTTCTTCTTGCGGTAGGAATCGTCGCTTTCTTCGCCGCGCTCATCGCCGCGATGCTGCTCGGTCTCGCAGGACGGAGTACGGCCGCCGCGAGCCGCGAGCCGGGAGCCGCAAAGGGCTTGGGCCAGCTGACAGGGATCTTGCCGCGCGATCATCTCACACTTGAGAGCGCGATCCAGGTCGACCTCAGCGCCGAAACGGTGAGACTTCCGCTCTACAAGGGAACGGCCAACGGCCAGACCGTTTGGTTCGTCCTCCTCGACGCATCGGACGCCGGACTCGCACATGACCTCGGCGTCAACTTCGCTCCCAAGCTCGCCAACATGGAGATCGGCTGCCCGACGTGCGTCCAGACGGTGACGCTGCAGGCTCCGACCCCTGCCCAGAACCGGTTCGGACAGGCGGTCGTCAGCTTCCAAGGCGCTCCCGACTTCAGCCCCATGCGCATCGCAACCCCGGGGCCGACGGGATTCCCGCTCGCGAAGTTCCAGCCCGGCGCCGTTGCCGGCCCTGGCTACAGCCCTTTCATTCGCATCGCGGGATCCCCCGCCGTCTACAGCGCCCCGATCGTGGCGACCGGCGACGGGCCCTTTGACGTAATTCACCACACCAACACCGGCGACCGCGTGCTCGCTGTCCACATCGCACCGTCCTCACCTCAGGGCCAATACCTCGAGTCGTACGCCGACCTCCTGTTCATCAAGGGGTTCGACGCCGGCGAGCCGATCATCTACATGAGCACCGACGCAGGACAACCGCTCACCGCCGTCCTCGAGCGCGCTACCTACGTCCCCGCCTTGAACGACGCGCCGTACGACGGTGGCGACGACTTCCTCGGTTCTGCCCGCGAGCGGCTGTTTGGGTTCGTCAACGGCCAGACGGGAGAGAACAACAAGGAGGCGCAGGGCTTCGCGCACCTCGTCCTCGACGGCCACGCCTCGGAGGACGCGAACGCAGGGAACACCGAGCTGATCGCCGCGTTGCGTAACGGTGGTGACCTCCTGAACACCTTCGGAGACTTCCCGACACTGAAGGACCCACGCCACGCGCAGGCCTACAGCCCGATGTGGGACGCGCAGCTTGGTCTCTGGACCGACAAGGCGGTTCGCGCGAAGCTGAACACCCGGCAGATCGACGAGGTCCAGACCTTCAACCTCGCCGCCAGCCGGCCCGACCTCCTCACCGGGGTCGATCCCGCGACGGGACAGCCCGCCCCATACGGCGCGTCGGGGGTCAGCATCAACTGCGCGGTTATCGGGTTCACGAGGAAGGCGCCGACGAAGAACCTCGCGGAGCCGCTGCCGAACTCGCAGTTCCCCCCGAGGTAGGCTCTTGCACCACCGCCCAGGCCGGCGGGCCGCTGTCCGGGCTCGCCGGCCTGGGGTTTCAAAACTAACTGCTGGTCTTGCTGCGGCTGGCGGGTCGGGTCTGGGAGTATCGTTCGATGATGACGGGGCAAGGAGTCGACGGTTCGAATCGACCGAACGATCGCCCAAGAACGCCGCATACCGTGAAGTTTTACGAACTTGTGCCGCACGAATTGCAAGGCTTTGCGGCGCGTTAGGTGCGAACACGGCGTTGCGATTCTGCGGTTACGGCTTCGATTGAGCTGCGAACCGAACTTTTCCCACGCAAGTGCGACGCGGTCGCCCTACCAGGCTCCCCGCGGTCCTTAGATCCGTGCCTAGCTCGCCTTCCCAGCGAAGTCCGTCCCATCGTCCTGTGGGTGCGTAAATTCGATCCGAAACCTGAAATCGCCGATTTGCAGGGCGAACCGACTTTACGCACCCCACACGCTGCTTGATAGGTCTGCCGCCACTCCTCGCTTCCGTAGAAGGTGCCGAGCTGTTCTTGCCGGCGGGACGCCGACGGGAAGGCTCGCGCAAGGTAGTAGTGGTCGTCGTCGTCGAGGGATGGGCCGTAGCCGACGACCTGGACGCCATAGCGGCGGAGCATGGGCAGCGCGCCCTCACGAAAGATGCGGTCGAATTCGTCGCGGCTGCCCGAAACGAGCTTGTACGTCCGAAGGTCGAGCACCGGCGGATGGGACTTATCGGACAGCTCTCCTCCACGGTCAGGCGGCACGCGGCTGCGCCACCGACGCCTGTTGCAAGGCATCGGACATCCAGAGGTGTGTCGCCGCCAGCGCCCGCCATGGCCGCCACCGTTCGGCGACAGCGGAAAGCGGCATGTCCGAGCGCGGGAGGCGTGAGGCGAGGGCGCGCCGCAGCCCGCGGTCGTTGGTCGGGCAGGCGTCACGCTCGCCAAGCCGGAGCGCGAGGTACTGAGCGGTCCACGATCCGAGTCCGTCGATCCCCGTTAGCGAGGCGATCAGCTCGTCGAGGCCGACGCTGCCATCGAGACGGATGGCATCTTCGGCCACCGCGCGAGCGAACGAGCGGACCGCCTCGGCCCGCGCCCGCGTGAGCCCGAGCCCGTCGAGGTCGGCGCCGGCGACGACATCTGGCGAGGGAAACGTATACGTGAGGCCGAGCGCCTGGAGGCCGGGAACCGGGTTGCCGAGCCGCTCGACCAACCGTCCGGCAAGCGTGTTGGCCGTCGCAACGGTTACCTGCTGGCCGATGATCGCGCGCACCCCGGTCTCGTACGGATCCCACGTGCCGGGGACGCGAAGCCCTGGCCGGGATCTGAGCAACGGTCCGATGGTCGGATCGTCGGCAAGTCGGCTCGCCGACCCTTCCAGATCGAAGTCGAGGCTTGCGATGCGGCGCGCGCGCTCGACGACGTGGATCAGCTCTTCCCAATGCGGCAGATGCGCCCGCAGCACGAGATGGTCGTCACCGCCTGGCATGAGCTCGAGAACTCCCGGGTCTGAACCGATGACGACCGTCCGGCGATAGGTGTCCCCTGAGACGTGCTCAACGCCGGGGATGGCCCGGGCGGCGAAGTAGTCGATCATCGCGCCCCAGTCGAGCTGCCCGTGGAACGGCAGTCGCAGGCAGAGCCCGCCGTCTGCGACCAGGCGGTCGGAGACGCGCCGCCGGGCCCGCAGCTCGCGAGGCGACGCTTTGAACACGTCCTGGCAGGCGCGGTTGAACTGGCGCAAGCTCCCGAAGCCGGCCGCGAACGCGATTTCGAGCATGCTGAGATCCGTGTCGTCGAGGAGACGGCGGGCGAGGTGCGTCCGCGCCGATCGTGCTAGCCCGTCGGGCGTTACCCCCAGGTGAGTGGTGAAGAGGCGACGTAGGTGCCGGGCCGACACTCCCAGCCGCGCCCCCAGCTCAGCCTCGGTTCCTCGGTCGAGCGCGCCGCTGAGCACCAGCTGCACCGCCCGGCAGACAAGCTCCGGGCCAGTCAAGGCGGCGAACTGCGCGGAGCGGTACGGTCGGCATCGCAGGCACGCCCGGTAGCCAGCCGCCTCGGCCGCAGCAGCGAGCTGGAAGTGCGTCACATGCTCGGGGCGAGGACGTGCCGCACAGCCGGGCCGACAATAGATGCCGGTCGTGACGACGGCCGAGAAAGCGTGCACGCGCCAGGTATACCGCTCCGCCGGCCGCGGGGACTGGCCGGATCCGGACACCTCGCCGGTAGCGTGTCCGGATCCGGCGAGAGTGCTCGCACGAATTCGCGCACGCTAGGCACGTCTGGATAGCGCACTGCCGAGAGCGGAGGAACAGTGGACGACACGCAGGCACTCACCGACCTCAATCTCCAGTTCATCGAGGCCTTTCGACAAGGCTCGTGGGACCTGCTCGAGCCCATTCTCTCTCCCTCGTTCAGCTATCTCGACGGCGCGACCGGTGAGGTGTGGGCACACGAGAGGTATGTGGAGAACCTGCGGAGCAATCCATCTCCGTCGCTCGCCATCGATCAGGTGGCGGTGCACGTCGACGGCAACGCCGCCGTCGTCTCCGCTCGCACGTCGAGACAGCCCGGCAGATACAGCCGCTATGTCGACACGTACGAGCGGCGCGGCGACAGCTGGCTCTGCGTCCACGCCTGTGTCTGGCCGTTGCACCAATACAGCTGATGGGCACGGTGAGGGCGAGATCGGGCTGGCTCATCTAACACCGGCGGAGGAGGTATCGAGATTGATCAGCGGCGCGAGCAAGGTTGTGCTCTATGTCGACGACCAGCAGCGAGCCAAGGACTTCTGCACCGAGACCAAGGGGATTCCAGGGTGGGCGTAGACAGGCATCACATTCGGTCGATGCGTTTTCGGGGCGGGCCAGGGGATGTTCGGCTCTGCGAGGCGGTTCGCGGGCGAGGTGGGGCCGACGTCCTCCTCACAGTTTTTGACGCGTGAGCGGGGCAGGTTTCTGTCGCACTTCCACCTATCTAAGGATGATGCGAGCGGCAAGCCGCGGTGGTGATCTCGGCTGCGTGGAGGGGGTGCGACCCATACCTATCTTGGCGCGCGACGATTGCCGGCGCAGGTTGTCGAGTCGGGGCAGCGAGAGACGGCTCATTCCAGAATGGAGGCGGCGGT
>JBBRZA010000083.1:0-13991 GCA_038237145.1 Gaiellales bacterium | reverse complement strand
TGTAACAGACCAGCAAGCCCCACGACTGTTACGCCAGTGAACAGAGGAGGTCCGATGAACGTGGAGCACTACGACCTGATCGTCCTGGGCTCCGGGTCAGCGGCACGAGACGGCGCCGGCAAGGCGGCGCGAGAGCACGGCGCCCGTGTTGCGTTGATCGAGCACTGGCTCTGGGGCGGATCCTGTCCCAACGTCGCATGCCGCCCCACGAAGGCCTATGTCGTCGCGGCCGAGCTGATGCACGACGTACGACATCACGCGGCGGAGCGCGGCATCGATCTTCCCGAGCCTTCGGTCCGGCTCGCGCAGACTCGGAGGTGGAAGGACTCCATCCGCCGTGACCAGCAGAGCTGGGTCCAGACGCTGAAAGAGGCCGGTTACGGAGTAGTGCCCGGAACTGCGTCGTTTGTGGATGCACGGACCGTCCGGGTCGGCGACCAGCACTTCGGCGGCGACAAGATCCTCGTTGCAACGGGCAGCCGCACGGCGGTTCCGTCCATCCCGGGCATAGAGGACATCGAGTGGATCGACCACGTCACCGCCCTCGAGCTCGACGATGTGCCCGAGGCGCTGCTCGTCGTCGGTGCAGGGCCAGTCGGCCTCGAGTTCGCTCAGATCTTTGCGCGGTTCGGCTCGCACGTGACGATCGTGAACAGCGGGCCGCAGATCGCAGCACGAGCAGACACGGAGGCCGCGGGCGAGTTGCAAGCCGCATTGGAGGACGAAGGGATTGAGGTCGTGCTGAACAGCGGTGTCGACTCGTTTGCGCGCAGCCGCAACGGCATCGTGGCGTCAGTCGGTGGGCGGACGGTCGACGTGTCGCATGTCCTGCTCGCTTCGGGCCGCCTGCCGAACGTCGAGGAGCTCGAGCCTGACCGCATAGGTCTGGAGGTCGGTCGTGGCGGCATCACGGTCGACGATCGTCAGCGCACGAACGTCGACGGCGTCTGGGCCGCCGGCGACGTCGCGGCCGGCCCGATGCTCACGCCGATCGCGCAGTACCAAGCCCGCATCGCGGTCGAGGACATGTTCGCCGACGGCTCCCGGCGTGCCGACTATTCGGCGCTGCCGACCGCGATCTTCACGGATCCCGAGTTGGGCGGAGTCGGGCTAACGGAGACGGAAGCTGCGCATCAGGGCCACGACGTCGGTGTTGTCAAGCATCCGCTGCCGTTCGTCACGCGCGCGCAATACACGGGCGCAAAGCACGGTCTCTACAAGATCGTCTTCGATCGCGAAACGCGGCGAGTTCTCGGCGTGCACGTGGTCTCGCGCGCGGCAAGCGACATCGTCGGAAGCATCACGCCGGCCCTGAAGCTAGGCGTCACCGTGGACGACCTGGCCTTCATGCACCACGTCTATCCGAGTTACAGCGAAGGCCTTAAGGCGGCTGCTGAGCAGGCCTTAATTCCGACGAGCGAAGCGAAGTCCTAACTCTTAACCCGACGAAAGTGCGCAGCACTTTCGTCGGAATTAGAGCGAGAGGCCCTGGCAGGCGTGCGGGCCTCTCGCTCGTCGCTTCCGCGCGCCGTGCTGGCCTACGGCTCCGGCGGAAGCAGGCCCCCAGGGGTACGGGGCCAATCGGGGCGGTCAGGTGGGAGAGTCACGGCTGCCGCCCGAGTTTCACGTTGAGGTGGATCCGGCTGGTTCCGCGGACGACCTCGAGGTCAATCTTGTCGCCCGGCTTTTTGGAAGCAATCAGGTCGACGAGGCGGTCGACGGAGGGCACCGGCTGGCCGTCCACCTTGACGATCACGTCGCCGCCGGCCGGCCAACTCTCCCCCTCGACCGTCACCTGGCTCGTCGCGGACTTCAGACCGGCTTTCGCGGCTCCCGTCCCGGGCCGGACCGACGCAACGAGGACGCCGCTCGTGATCGGTAGGTGGAAGAGCCGCCCGATGTTCGGCTGCAGGGTCTTGCCCTCGATGCCGAGGAACGGATGCTCGACCTTGCCGAGCTTGATGAGCTCGGCGACGACGTCCTTGACGGTGTTGATCGGGATCGCAAACCCGATGCCGACGTTGCCCTGGCTCTGGCCCCCGGTTTCGATCTGCGCGTTGACGCCGATCACATGACCCTGTGCGTTCAGCAGCGGGCCACCGGAGTTGCCGTGATTGAGCGCAGCATCGGTCTGGATGACATGTGAGATCGAGAGCTGGTTGGGCGCCTCGATCCGACGCTGCACCGCACTCACGATCCCGGAGGTAACGGAGCGGTCGAGGCCGAACGGATTGCCGATCGCGATTACCTGGTCGCCAACCCGCACAGACTCGGAATTGCCGAGCGGCAGCGACTTGAGTGCACGCGACTTGACTTGGACCTGCAACACCGCGCTGTCGGTCGACGGGTCGACCCCGACAACCCTCGCCTTGAAGTGCTCGTTGTTGGAAAAGCTCACCTGAATCGCGTTCGCACCGCGGACGACGTGGTAGTTGGTGACGATGTGGCCGGCCTTGTCGATGACGAAGCCGGAGCCGAGCGCGCGCTGAGTCTGAGTCGTCCCGAACGGGTTTCCGAAAAAGTCGGAAGGCTGTTGAACGCGCGACGTCGTTTCGATGTGGACCACAGCCGGCGCGGACGCGCGATAGATCTCGTTGATCGACATCCCCTTGCCCTGTTGGAGGACCACCGGGGATGACGAGTTGGGGACCGCCTCCTGGCGGATGACCGTCGTGTGCTCACCCAGCTTCCCCAACGCGGCCGCGCCGCCAAGCGCTACACCGCCGCCCAGCAGAGCGGCAGTGAAGAGCCCGGCGGCGCGGCTCCGGAGGTGGAGGGTGCGATGCACCTCTCGTTTCTACCGGGGGCGCGCTTAAGACCAGGTTGCGCTCCGTTAAGGCCGGATTAAGCCTTGTTAGGAGGGACACCAGATCGGACACCCGAATCGAGAGGGGTTCTAAAGCTCGCAAACAGGCGGGTTTGGCGCGGTTTTGAGCCACCTTTACACGGCTCTAAAGAGACGTTTCCTAGGGTAAGAGGCTCGAAATCGTCCTGACAACGACTAGGGGGAACCACATGCGACTGATCAAGAGGCTCACGCCGTCACCGGCAATGGTGATCGGCTGCCTGGCGCTGCTGTTGACACTCGGCGGAACCGGCTACGCGGCGAGCCAGGCATTACCGCGCAACAGCGTCACGAGCATTCAGGTGAAGGATCGCTCACTCCTCGCGCGCGACTTCAAGGCGGGTCAGATCCCGCGCGGTCCGGCCGGTCCTGCAGGTGCCGTCGGCGCGGCAGGTCCTGCCGGCCCCGCCGGCTCGAGTGGCTCCGCGTCGGTGAAGTGGGTCCTCGTGCGCCCCGACGGCGGCATCGCCGCACAGTCGGGCGGGATCACGCTCGCGTCCCACACGACGGGGACGTACGTCCTCAACTTCGCCAGCACGGTGACAGGAAAGCCGATCATTGCCTCGAGCGGGTTCGCCGGTGACGGCGGAGCGACCGATCGTGGCGAGACGGCAGCCGGCCCGTGCGGAGCGGGGGCCGAGGGCGTCACCTGCCCGACCACGAACACGAACCAGGCGGTGTTCGTCCAGACGCACAACCAGGTCGGCGCGCTCGACGACCACTCGTTCTACGTCGCAGTCATCGGCTAGGGACGCACATTGCGGGCCGCGGCTCATTGCGAGCCGCGGCCTCACAATGGAGGCATGCCGCGACCCTGCGCGCCGTTTTGGAGCACGTCACGACGCAGACCACGCCAAATGGGGGCCGCAGACCGTTCCATAGAATCGGTGGGGTGAGCCCTTCCACCCTCAGCGCCGGCGGTCAGAACTACGAGATTTTCCGGCTCGAGGGCGCTGAACGGCTCCCCTACACCCTGAGGATCCTGCTCGAGAACGCACTCCGGCACGGCGAGGAGGAGGACGCCGAGGCGCTGCGGCGCTGGCAGCCGGCGGCCGCGCCCTCGGACGAGATCTCGTTCCGGCCGGCCCGTGTGCTGCTGCAGGACTTCACCGGCGTTCCTGCGGTCGTCGATCTCGCGGGGATGCGGAACGCGATGGCCGACCTCGGGGGTGACCCGTCCCGGATCAACCCGCAACTGCCGGCCGAGCTCGTCATCGACCACTCGGTGCAGGTGGACGAGTACGGATCGGCGCGGGCGATGTTCCGCAACGCCGAGCTGGAGTTCGAACGGAACCGAGAGCGCTACGCCTTCCTACGCTGGGGCCAGACGGCCTTCGACAACTTCAAGGTCGTCCCGCCGAACACGGGCATCGTCCATCAGGTCAACCTCGAGTTCCTGGCGCGCGTGATCGAGGCGCGCGACGGCCAGGCATTCCCGGACACGCTCGTCGGCACGGATTCGCACACGACGATGATCAACGGGCTCGGCGTGCTCGGCTGGGGCGTCGGCGGGATCGAGGCCGAGGCGGCGATGCTCGGCGAAGCCGTGTCGATGCTCATCCCGGAGGTCGTCGGCTTCAAGCTCACCGGCTCGATGCCGGAGGGCGCGACCGCGACCGACCTCGTCCTGACGGTCACGCAGTTGCTACGAGCAGCGGGCGTGGTCGGGAAGTTCGTCGAGTACTTCGGGCACGGGCTCGTCGGGCTCCCGCTCGCAGACCGGGCGACAATCGGGAACATGTCGCCCGAGTACGGCGCGACCTGCGGCTTCTTCCCCGTGGACGACGAGACGCTGAAGTACCTGCGCCTGACGGGACGCGACGAGGAACGGCTCGCACTCGTCGAGGCGTACTGCAAAGAGAACGCGCTCTGGCACGACCCCGAGCACGCGCCCGAGTACTCGCAGGTCGTCGAGCTCAACCTCTCCACGGTGGAGCCATCACTCGCAGGGCCGCGCCGGCCGCAGGACCGTGTGCCGTTACGCGATGCGAAGCGACTCTTCCTCGACTCGCTGGAGACCTTCGGCGTCGACTACGGCAACGGGCACGACGAGGCAGTGGCGGAGTCGTTCCCCGCCAGCGACCCCCCGAGCACTATCGAGCCGGGTCACGGAGAGCTCGTCCCCGGCGTGCAGGTTGACGGCGGGGGCGTCGCGGTCGCTCCGCGGCCGGTGTCCACGGCAGTGGAGGTGGAGGGCGAGGAGTTCGCACTCGAGCACGGGTCTGTCGTGATCGCCGCGATCACGTCCTGCACCAACACCTCGAACCCGCAGGTGATGATCGGCGCCGGTTTGCTAGCGCGGAACGCGGTCGAGCGCGGCATGCAGCGCAAGCCGTGGGTGAAGTCCAGCCTCGCGCCGGGCTCGAAGGTCGTGACGGAGTACTACGACCAGGCCGGGCTGACCACGTACCTCGACGAGCTCGGCTTCCAGACCGTCGGCTACGGCTGCACGACGTGCATCGGGAACTCCGGCCCGCTGCCGGAGTCGATCTCGGCGGCGATCGCGCTCGGCGACCTCGTCGTCTGCTCGGTCCTGTCGGGCAACCGCAACTTCGAGGCTCGAATCCATCCGGAGGTCAAGGCCAACTACCTCGCGTCACCGCCGCTCGTCGTTGCGTATGCCCTCGCCGGCCGCATGGACATCGACCTCGTCAACGAGCCGCTCGGCGAGGATAGAGACGGCAACGACGTCTACCTTCGCGACCTCTGGCCCAGCGCAGAGGAGATCCAGGAGACGATCACTCGCGCCCTCCGCGGGGAGATGTTCTCGCGCACATACGCGGATGTGTTCACCGGCGATCCGGCGTGGCGGGAGCTGCCCGTGCCAGAAGGCGACCTGTTCGCCTGGGAGCCCGACTCGACCTACGTGCGCCGGCCCCCGTACTTCGAGGGGATGTCACGCGAGCCCGTCACGGTCGAAGACGTCGCGGGCGGGCGCTGCCTCGTCATGGTCGGCGACTCGGTGACCACGGATCACATCTCGCCGGCCGGTGCGATCAAACCGGACTCTCCGGCCGGCGAGTACCTCGTCGAGCACGGCGTCGAACGCAAGGATTTCAATTCGTACGGGTCGCGACGTGGCAACCACGAGGTCATGGTGCGCGGCACGTTCGCGAACGTGCGGCTGCGGAACCTGCTCGTGCCGGGCTCGGAGGGGACGTGGACAGTGCACGTTCCGAGCGGCGAGGAGATGACGATCTACGACGCCTCGAAGCGGTACCTCGCGGAAGGGACGCCGCTTGTGGTGATTGCCGGCAAGGAGTACGGCTCCGGCTCATCGCGCGACTGGGCCGCCAAAGGTCCGAACCTGCTCGGCGTGCGGGCGGTGATCGCCGAGTCGTACGAGCGGATCCACCGCTCGAACCTGCTGATGATGGGGATCCTGCCGCTGCAGTTCCTGGAGGGCGAAACGCCCACGACGCTCGGTTTGACCGGACGCGAGGAGTTCTCGGTCGAAGGCGTCGACAACGGCAACGCCGACGAGGTCACCGTCCGCGCCGACGAGAAGAAGTTCCAAGCACGTGTTCGTCTCGACACACCGCGCGAGCGCGAATACCTGCAGCACGGCGGCATCCTGCAGTACGTCCTGCGTCGACTCCTTCAGACCTGACACTTCGTACCACTGTCTTGGGGTCAGACCCCAAGACGTGTCAGCCGCGACCAGGGCCCGTCACGGACCTGGCTGAACCGGACCTGTTCTTAAGCGGCTCGGCCCCTTGAGGCGTCGATCAGGCCGCGGAAGCTCGCTGCGACGCGCGCGACCGCTTGCTCGTAGCGCTTCTTCGAGAGGTTCACGCGGTAGCCGTTCTTGCGATGGGACTCGACGACACGGTCGATGAACTCTCTCGCCTGCATGTCCGCATCCGGCGTCTTCGCCACGGATCTCAGTGTAGGTCACTCCACAGGCGGTCGACGATCAACTCTGCAAACCACGTGTACCAGTAGTTCTGCGTGAGCTTGCGTTCCGCGAGATATGTCCGCAAGCGGTCCGAGACCTCGAGGGCCGGCGTCAGCGTCGGGACGACGTCGTCGGGCCTCACCGCGTTGCCCGAGCCGCGCACGAACTTGCTCGTGTACGCGTGGGCGTCCTTCGCCATCGCCGTCCAGAGTTTCCGGTCCGCCTCGAAGAGATCGGTGAGCCCGGCGTCGCCGAGCCGCTTCAGCTTGTTCAGGCTCAGCGCCACAGGACGACACGCGTCGTGATGACCGCCGACCAGGCCGTCGCGGCCAGCTCGAGCGCGAATAGCACTACGGCCAGATCGCGCAAGGCACGGTGGGGCGACAGCAGCCACGAAAACGCCACGGCGACGTCCGCGAGGCCGAGGAGGAAAGCGCCGAGGATCCAGCTGCCCGCGCGCCGGAACCCTGCGGTGGCCGCCGCAGGCGCATCGCCCGCGAAGGACTGGAACGCCGACATCGATACGCCCAGGAACACCAGCAGCAATCCGGCCAAACCGGCTGCGGCGCCGAAAATCGCAGGGACGACCTCCACTTCCTCAAAGTAGCCAAGGCCTCGGAAGGCGGTTACAGTCGCCACATGCGACTCGGTAAGGACGGAAAGGTCGAGCTGATCAAGAAGGTGCCGCTCTTCTCGAAGCTCTCGAAGAAGGAGCTCGAGGCGGTCGCCCACATAGCGGATGAGCTCGACCTCCCCAAGGGGAAGGTCATGGCCGAGGAAGGCGACCGCGGCCGCGAATTCTTCGTCTTGCTCGAGGGTGAGGCCGACGTGACGAAGGGCGACAAGAGCATCAACACGATGCACGAAGGCGATTTCTTCGGCGAGATCGCGCTCGTCACACAGATGCCGCGCACGGCGAGCGTCACGGCGACCACAGACGTCCGTGTGCTCGTGATCACGGAACGAGACTTCGGCGCGCTCCTCAAGCATTCACCCGAGGTAGGCCGCGGCGTCGCTGAGGCGCTGGCCGAGCGCATCGCCCCAGAGCTCCCGGTCTAGTCCGCCGGAAGCAGGCGGGCCTGGGTGGCCTTGAAGCTCGCGACGACGGCTTCGCCGGGACGCAGCGCGAGCCGTTCTGCGGAAGCCGCCGTGATCTCCGCCGTGAGGAACGGAAGCCGCACTCGGACACGATTTCCCACCTGAACGAGAGAGACGATCTCGCCGCCGAGATGGTTCAACGCCGAATCGTCGGCGGCAACGCGGGCCAGCGACACGTCCCACGGGTAGACCACGAGCGCCGCGCGGCCCCGGGCCTCGTCGGTCGAGTACACGACCCGCTCCGCGTCGAGGTGGAACCGCGTCAGCCCATCCGGTCCGCTCTCGGCGATTCCATCGAGGACGTTGGCGCCGGCGAACTCGGCCACGAACGGGTCTGCGGGCGAGCCCAGGAGCTCCGCGGGCGTGCCGATCTGCCGTAGGCGGCCGTCAACGAGAACTCCCACCCGGTCGGCGAGCGCCGCCGCATCCTCGAAGTCGTGCGTGACGAGGAGCGCCGGCAGCGCCAGCTCGCGCAGCAGGTCGTGCAGCTCCGCCCGCACCTTCCCGCGCGTGTGCGGATCGAGCGCAGCCATCGGCTCGTCCAGGAGGAGCACTCGTGGTCCCCGAGCCAGCGCACGCGCTAACGCGACGCGCTGGCGCTCACCCCCGGACAACTCGGACGGCTTCGTGCGGGCGAGGTGCTCGATTCGCAGCCGCCGCAACAGACCGTCCGCGCGGCCTCCACCGAAGGTGACGTTCTGCTCGACGCTCAGATGCGGAAAGAGCGCGTACTCCTGGAACACGAAACCAACCGAACGCTCCTCGGGACGGCGGTTGATGCCGCTTGGGGAATCGAACCAGACATCGTCGGCGCAGGAGACAGTGCCACGCGCCGGCCGGGAGAGACCTGCGATCGCTCGCAGCAACGACGTCTTGCCCGCACCGGACGGGCCGACGAGCGCAACCGTCTCCGGCCCCGCCTCGAGCGCTAGCTCGAGATCGAAGGCTCGAAGCGGGAGCGAAAGATCGACGCGAAGCGAAGCCATCCGTAGAGCTTCAGGGTGACGAGGAGGAGCGCACCGACGACAATGAAGAGCGCGCTGATCGCGAGGGCGGTGTCGAAGTCCTGTTCGAACTGCGCATAGATCGCGAGCGGGAGCGTCTGCGTCACTCCCTGCAGGCTGCCGGCGAAGATGATCGTCGCCCCGAATTCGCCGAGACCCCGCGCGAGTGCAAGCGCGGAGGCGGCACCGAGCCCTCCGGCTGCGAGTGGCAACGCAACGCGCAGGAAAACGCGCGCCGGCCCGGCGCCCAGTGTGCGAGCGGCGTCGACGAGCGTCCCGTCCACCGCCTCGAACGCCGCAATCGCCCCGCGGAAGTAGAAGGGGCTTTCGACGAAGGCGACCGCGAGGACGACCGCTGCCTGAGTGAACGGGATCTGAATGCCGAGCGCGTCGAGCTCCCCGCCGAGCAAGCCTGTCCTTCCGAAAGCGGCAAGGAGTGCGATCCCCGCGACGGCGGGCGGCAGGACAAGCGGGAGCTCGATCAGCGTCAGCACGACGCCCCGGCCGCGAAAGCGTCGCCGTGCGAGTAGATACGCCGCCGGAGTTCCGATCAAGAGCACGGCCACATGTGCGATCGCGCTCGTTTTGATGCTGACCAGCAATGCGTCGCGCGCGACCCCGTGCCCGAGCGCGCCGAAGAGATCGCCCGGAGGGACACGGAGGAAGATGGCCGCGATCGGCAGGAACAGGAAGGCGAGCGCGATCGCTGTCGCGACCGCGAGCAAGGCGGCGAAGAGCACTCTCACCGCTGTACCGGCAGCCCGAAGCCGGCCTGCTTCAAGAGGAGCCGCCCGCGCTTGGAGAGGAGCTTCCTCACGAACGCCTTCGCTCCTTGCGGTCGCGAGCTCGCCTTCACGACCGCGATCTCGTAGCGGATCGAGGGCTGCGCCCAGGCGGGCAACGCTACGGAGAGCGTGCGTGACGCCACGGGCTTCGCATCCGTTCGGTAGACGAAGCCTGCGTCAGCCTCGCCGAGCGCGACCTTCGTGACGATGCCCTTCACGTCGGTCTCCTCGCTGACCACGTTCCTCGTCACCTCGGTGGTGATGCCGAGAGCATCGAGGATCTGCCGCGTGTACGTGCCGATCGGAACGGTGCGGTCTCCGATGACGATCTTCACTCCCTGGCGGCGGAGGTCGTACACCGTGCGGATGCGCGCCGGATTTCCCCGCGGCACCAGCACGATCAGCTTGTTCGTCGCGAAGACGACCGGCTTGCGCACGACGCCGTTGCGAAAGAGAAGTTCCGGCTGCTTCGGGCTCGCGGCGGCAAAGACGTCCGCCGGCGCCCCCTGCTGGATCTGGATCGCGAGCTGATCGGAGCCGGCAAAGCTATAGCGCGGTGCTTTGTCGATGCGCGCAAGGACCTCGGACAGCGACGCGGCAGCGAACACAGTAATCGGCGTCCCGCCGGAGACAGATGCGGGCAGCACCAGCGCGGCGACCATCACAGCGAGCAGGCGCTTCACCGCTCGACCATCACCGAGGTCGCCTTGACGACCGCGGCCGCGGCCATCCCGGGCTCGAGGCCGAGATTCTCCGCCGACTCGCGCGTGATGACCGCGACGAGCCGACCCCCTCTCGTCACGTCGAGCTCGACCTCGGCGAGCAGGCCGTCGATCTTCACCTCCCGAACGACGCCCTCGAGGCGGTTTCGGGCGCTGAGGGTCCTGCGATCGCCGCCGCGCAGGCGCTCGATCTCCCGCGCCGGGACGACGCGCCGGTTGGCCGAGTCACGCTGGACGCGGATTCGTCCCTGCCGGTCCCAGCGACGAAGCGTGTCGAGGCTGATCCCGAGTGCGCGCGCCGCCTCGCCCGCGGTGTAGGTCCGTGCCACGGTGCGACACGCTACTGCATATGCATTACCTAGGCAAGAAGAAGTTACGGAGTTGCAGCGTCGACGGCATATCCCAGCTGGTTGAGCTTCTGTATGGCCGCACGGCCGTTCTTGATCGCAGCCGATTCTCCGAGCTTGCCCAGCGCTTCCCGCGCCTTCACGATGCTCACCCTGCGCGCTTCCTTGACCGGCTCGAGCGCGTCGGCGAGATCGCCGAAGGCCTGCGCGAGCTGCTTGTTGGCAGCGCGGGTGTTTGCCGGCGGCTGGAGGCCCTTCAGGTTCTTCTCGCCGTCGCGAAGCGCTTGCTGGAGATCCGAGACCGCGCCGTTGAAGTCCGCGATTGTGATCATCTTGCCAAGCTGCTGCCCGGCGATCGTGATCGCCTGGCCGGACTTCGTGAGCTGGGCCTGGTACTGCGCCTTGGTCACTGTCTTTGGGCTGCTGCCGCAACCTGCGAGAGCCACGAGAAGCGCCCCGAGGGAAAGGGCAAAGAGGCGTGCCGGGTTCATCGGCCCGCTACCCTAGCGACGCCGGGGTGCGCTGCGACGGCGGCGCTGAGATCACACCCGTGGAACCTGATCTGGTTAGAACCAGCGAAGGGAGCGAGCGCATGCAGGGCACGCCACAGTGGGGAATCGAGCCGGTGCCGGAGCGCCTGCGAGTCCTCGGTCTCTTCGACACGACGCTGCTCTGGACGAACCTCGGCATCTCGCTGCTGGTGCTCGTCCTGCCGGCCTACTTCGATCTGCCGCTGCGCGACGCGCTCGCGGCGACGCTCGTGGGCGCGCTGATCGGGAACCTGATGCTCGCGGTCGCCGCGCTGATCGGTGCCGACGCACGCGTGCCCACGATGGTGTTGCAGCGCGCGCCACTCGGGCGCCGCGGCTCGTATCTGCCGACCGCGCTGAATGTGCTCCAGTGCCTGGGCTGGGCGATCTTCGAGCTGATCGTGATCGCGACCGCAGCCGGCCTGCTGTGCGACAAGCTCTTCGGCTTCAAGGGCGTCTGGATCTGGAAGCTGGTCTTCGGCGCGGTGGCCGCCGTTCTCGCGCTCATCGGTCCTGTGGGATTCGTCCGTCGCTTCGTGCGCAAGTTCGCCATCTGGGCCGTGCTCGCCTCCGTGATCTATCTCGCCTGGTGGATTACCGACGGTGCGCAGCTCCAGCGGATCTGGTCGGAGGGCGGCCACAAGGGATCGTTCTGGCTGGCGGTCGACACGGTCGTCGCGGTCACGGTCTCGTGGGCACCGCTGGTCGCCGACTACACGCGCTTCTCGCGCAATCGGCGCAGCGCATTCTTCGGCGTGGGCATCGGCTATCTCCTGCCGACTCTCTTCCAGTTCGGCTTCGGCTCCATCCTCGTGCTGTCGCGCGACGTCGACCCGAATCGTCCCGAACTGATCCTGATCGCGATCGCCGGCGGCGGGCTGGCGGCTGCCCTTGCTCTGCTCGCCTTGACGGTCGACGAGACGGACGAGGCGTTTGCCAACGTGTACTCCGCCGCGGTCTCGACGCAGAACCTCTTCCCGCGGATCTCACAGCGCGCGCTAATCGTCGGCGCGTCCGTGCTGGCGACCGGTGGCGCACTCGCAATCGACATGCGCGGCTACCAGCGCTTCCTGTTGCTGCTGGGCGCGGTGTTCGTCCCCCTCCTCGGCGTGCTCGTCGCCGACTGGCTGCTCGCCGGCGCTCACTACACACGGCGTCACGTCTTTGAGGGGCCCGCCTTCCGCCCGGCCAACATCATGGCGTGGCTTGCGGGTTTCCTCGCATACGAGTGGCTCTACCAGCCGACCGATCTCGGTTTCTGGAGCCGGTGGGTCAGCCACTTGCCGACGCCGTCGTACCAGTTCGGCGCCTCCGTGCCGAGCTTCGCGGTCTCCTTTCTGCTGACGGCGGCGGCTGTGTGGTTAGGCTCGTCGCGTGCCGCCGCTCGCGCTCGTCGGGAACCTCTGCCGGGACGTCGTTGACGGTGGACCACCGCGAATCGGCGGCGCGCCGTACTACGCAGCACGTGCCTGGCGCGTACTCGGCTCGCGCGGCACGATCTTCACGCGCAGCGGGCCCGAAGACCGAGTCGACTACACACGTCATCTGACCGCCCTCGGGCTACCGGTTGTCTCCCTCGAGGGGACGACCACCACGTCGTTCTCTTTCCATTACGAAGGCGACACACGGATCATGACCGTCGTGCAACCGGGCGACACGTGGACGCCGGAAGACTGCGGCGTCGTGCCGCCCGGAGGCTGGATCCATGTCGCGCCATTGCTTCGCTCGGACTTCCCCGCAGAAACGCTGGCCGCTCTTGCGCGGGGACGGCACCTCTCACTCGACGGTCAGGGACTCGTGCGCGCCTCCGAGCCTGGGCCGTTGCGGCTCGATGCGGACTTCGATCCGGCAATGCTCGACCATGTGCAGATCCTCAAGTTGGCCGAGGAGGAGGCGGAGGTCGTCGGTGCGATCGACAAGCTCGGCGTTCTCGAGGTGTTGGTCACGTTCGGTGAACGTGGCTCGCGCGTGTACTACAAGGGCCGCGCGGAAGAGGTGGGGGCGTGGCCGGTCGCGGTCGACCCGACCGGGTCCGGCGACGCTTTCTCAGCCGCTTACCTCGCAGGCAGGTCTCAGGGGCTGGCCCCGGTGTCGGCGGCGCGACAGGCGACCGGCGTCGTCGGAGCGCTGCTGACCGGAAGGCTGACGTGACCGCGGCCGTCCGAACTGCGTCCGGAACGTACGTCGTAGACATCGAAGCCGAGGAGGTGATCGGCGCCGGCGAAGATTTCGAGTCGCCGCGCGTCGCAGTCGAGCTTCCGCGCGTCGTCGCTGCGGCAGTCGCGGGTGCGACCGTGGTCGCCGTCGTCGACCGGCGCCCGCCGCTCGCAGTATCGAATGACGCGGGTCGCACGTGGCGTGAAGCGGGCGGCGGCTTACCCGCCGGCTTCGCGGTGGCGATCGACGAGGACAACCCGGACGTGATGCTCTTCGCAGGGCGGAACCGCCTTTACCTATCGGAGAACGGCGGCATCTTCTGGCGCGCCCTCGTGCCAGAGCTCCCGGAAATCGAAGCGGTGGCGTTCATTCCGCGCGAAAGCTGACGCTTTCGCGCGGGGATTGAGCTACGCCGCATTCGCGGGGAACGCCCACGGGCCAAGCCCGTGGGCTCTTATTAGGGCGCGGTCGGCGATTGATGTCAACCGTTTGGGCACGGGCGCTGAAGCGTCCGCGCCCACATCAGTACGCCTGCGGCTAAGCCGCTGCGCGTCGCTTAGCCTCCGGCCTTGAGTGGGACGCAGGAGGAGGGTTTGAGACTTCCA
>JBBRZA010000082.1:0-14072 GCA_038237145.1 Gaiellales bacterium | reverse complement strand
CTTCCCGACGCTCGATCAGGCGCGAAACGATCCGGACCGGCTCGAAAAAATCCGGCAGCTCCGCAAGCTCATCGACGAGCGGGGCATCAAATACATCTTCTTCCAGCAGGTCTCCGTCTCGGGTCACGTCAACGGCAAGGGCGTAGTCGCAACCCAGTGGGAGAAGGTCGCCCAAGAGGGCTACCAGCTGGTCTACGGCGCGACCGCCGACCTGTTCGTCGATCGTCAGGACCGCTATATCGGCTTCGGCCCCGAGGAGTCCGAGCTGGCGGCGATCGCCGACCTCGATACGTTCGCGCAACTCCCGTGGGACGAGCGCGTCGCGCGAGTCTTCTGCGACTGCTACGACACCGAGACCGGCGAGCCACTCGAAGCCGACCCGCGCCAGAATCTCAAGCGGATCACCAACGAGGTCGAGCGGGAGCTCGGCTACACGTTTCTCTGCGGCATCGAGCCGGAGATGATGTGGATGAGCAAGACGGACGACCCGAACGACGCGCAGGGCCTGACGAAGCCGTGGTGCTACCACATCAACCAGTTCGAGGAGCTCCGGGAGATCATCCTGGACGTGATCGACTACGGCGAACGGATCGGCATCAACCCCACGTACGGCGACCACGAGGACTCACCCGGGCAGCTCGAGCTCAACTTCCTCTTCGACCGTGCCGTTCGCACGGCTGACAGCCTTTCCACTTACCGACAGATCTGCGCGGCGGTCGCGCGCAAGCACGGCGTCATCGCGAGCTTCATGCCGAAGCCCTTCACCGGGGTGTCCGCCAACGGCGCGCATCACCACTTCACGCTCGTGGACGACGACGGCAACAACGTCTTCTACGACCCCGACGGTCCCGCGAAGCTGTCGGAGATCGGGCTCCAGTTCATGGGCGGCATCCTCGACCACTACCGCGGCCTGTGCGGGATCACCGCCTCGACGGTCAACTCGTACAAGCGCTTCTGGGACTTCGGGTTCTGGGCGCCGATCTACAAGGACTACGGCTGGCAGAACCGTACGACGCTCGTCCGTGTTGCCAGCGGCGGGCGCTTCGAGTTCCGTGCAGTCGATTCTGCGTGCAACCCGTACCTCACGCAGGCGGCGCTCCTAAAGGCCGGGCTCGACGGTGTCAAGCGTAAGCTCGATCCCGGCCCACCCCAGCAGCGGAACGTCTACGACGTGCTGGCGGAGGGCGGCGAGATTCCCCGTGTGCCCGAACACCTCGGCGAGGCGCTCCAGGCGCTCGCGGAGGACGAAGTCGTGCGCAGCGCACTTCCCGGGCGTCTCTACGATGTGTACATGCACTACAAGCGTGACGAGTGGGAGCAGTACCTCGCCGCCGTCACCGACTGGGAGCGCGAGAGGTACCTGGACGTGCTGCCGTAGTGTGCGGAATCGCCGGGATCATCTACCGGAATGGGAACGGCGAGCACGCCGTCGGCCACGACATGACGGCGATGCTGCAGTCGATGAAGCACCGCGGTCCTGACTCCACCGGCTACGCGCTCTACGGGCCGGTGTCAGAGCTCGTCGTCATGCGGTACAAGCTCGCGGACGCGAATGACGCGCGCGATTTCGAGTTCGCGCAGCGGCTCGAGCACAATAGGTTGGACGTCGAGGCGCGGCTACGTGCACTCGGCGCGAAGATCCACGAGATCGAGAAGGAGACCGGGTACGCCTACCGGGTCACCTTCGAGTACGACGGCGAGCTGAAGGCGATCACGGACGTCGTCGAAGACGTCTCGCACGTAGAGGTGCTCTCGCTCGGGCACTCGCTCGAGATCATCAAGGATCTTGGCGACGCCGAGCAGGTGGCCGAGCAGTATCGCCTCGACGGGTTCGTCGGCACGCATGCAATCGGTCACGTGAGGATGGCGACCGAGTCCGACGTGGACATCTCCGGCGCGCACCCCTACTGGGCTTACCCGTTCGGCGATGTGGCGGTCGTTCACAACGGCCAGCTCACGAACTACTTCCAGTGGAAGCACCGGCTCGAGCGGAGCGGCCACCGCTTCCAGTCCGAGTGCGACTCCGAGGTGATCGCGGTCTACCTCGCCGAGAAGATGAGCGACGGCTACTCGCTCGAGGACGCGATGCGCGAGAGCCTCGAAGAACTGGACGGCGTCTTCACCTACATGTGCGTCACCGGCGATGCCCTCGGCGTGGCCAAGGACGAGATGGCTGCGAAGCCGCTCGTCCTCTACGAGGCAGACGACATCGTCGCTCTGGCTTCGGAAGAGATCGCGATCCGCGCCATCGTCGACCACGAGATCGAGACCTGGGATCCCTATGAGGGTGAAGTGATGGTATGGACGCGCTAGCCGGCGAGCGCATGATCACGTACGACGCGCGCGGGCTCGTCGAGCCCGGCGATACGGTCCCGCGCGTGGCGACGATCGACGGCGACCGAGCCGTCTTCGACGCGAAGAGCCTGACGACGCGACAGATCAATCTCGAGCTGCGTTGGCTGCTCTACCAAGAGGGCGTGAAGGACGTCACCGTCCTCAACCCCGGCGCGAAGCACTCGCTCGGCGTCGGCATCCTCACCCGTTGCCGGATCACGTTCGACGGCAGTCTCGGCTACTTCGGCTGCGGCCTGATCGACGGCCCGGAGATTCAGATCAAGGGGCGTGTCGGCTGGTCGGCCTGCGAGAACATGATGTCGGGCGTCGTCGTGATCGAATCCAACGCCGGTTCGTTGACCGGGGCGGCGATCCGGGGCGGCGACCTCATCGTCAAGGGCATGGTTGGAGCGCGCACAGGGATCGACCAGAAGGGCGGGACGATCATCGTGCTCGGGCGCGCCGGCTCGATGACCGGCTTCATGATGCAACGGGGCCGCCAGATCTTCTGCGACGACGTCGGCTCGGGCCTCGGCGACTCGATGTACGACGGCACGATCTACGTCGCCGGCAAGGTCAAATCGCTCGGAATCGACTGTGTCCCCGGTGAGTGGGACGACTCGGACACGGAGCTGATCGAACGCAAGTTCCGCGTCCACGGGCTCGGGAGCCCTCCCGACTTCCAGAAGTTCGTCTGCGGCAAGCGGCTCTACAACTACGACAACCTCGAGCCGTCCGAAAGAAAGCTGGTCCTGTGATGGCGGACGAGACCGCGCCGAGCAGGCGCAACGTCCTCGGACAGTCGAAGATCTTCACGCCGGAGGTCATCAACGACATCCACGTGAAGGCGGAGCTCGGTCGCTACCGCATGCGCGGGTTCTCGATGTTCAAGGAGATGCCGAACTGGGACGACCTGATGTTCCTGCCGGGAACGCTCACGCGCTTCGTGATCGAGGGGTACCGGGAGAAATGCGTGACGAAGACCGTCCTCGGCGCCCGCTTCGCAAAGAAGCCGATCGAGCTCGACATCCCGATCTACATCACGGGCATGAGCTTCGGCGCGCTCTCGCTCGAGGCGAAGATGGCTCTGGCAAAGGGCGCTTCAATGGCCGGCACCGCAACCTGCTCCGGCGAGGGCGGGATGATCCCGCCCGAGCGCGACCTCTCGACGAAGTGGTACTACCAGTGCATCCAGAGCCGGTACGGGTTCAACCCGCACCACCTGATGCTCGCCGACGCCTGTGAGTTCTTCATCGGCCAGGGGTGCAAGGTCGGGCTCGGAGGCCACTTGATGGGCCAGAAGGTGACGGAGCAGGTGGCCGAGATGCGTTCGCTGCCGGCGGGCATCGACCAGCGCTCACCCGCACGCCATCCGGACTGGCTCGGGCCTGACGACCTGTCGCTGAAGGTGCAGGAGGTCCGCGAGGCGACCGACTACCAGATCCCGATCCAGCTCAAGCTCGGCGCCGCGCGTGTCTACGACGACGTGCGCATGGCGGCCAAGTGTGGGCCGGACATCATCTACCTCGACGGGGCCGAGGGCGGCACCGGCGCGGGTCCGCACATCGCAACCGAGGAGACCGGGATCCCGCTGCTGGCGGCGATCCCGGAGGCCCGCCGGGCGCTCGAGAACGTCGGACTGGAGGACGAGATTGACCTCGTCGTCGCGGGCGGAATCCGCAACGGCGGCGACGTCGCGAAATGCCTGGCGCTCGGAGCCACGGCGGTCGCGATCGGTCACTCCGCGCTGATGGCTCTCAACTGCAACAAGGAGATCCCCGGGGTGACCGACTACGAAGGCACGATCGGCGTGCCCGCCGGCCAGTGCTACCACTGTCACACGGGCCGCTGTCCGGTTGGCATCACGACGCAGGATCCGGAGCTACGCAAGCGGCTCGTGGTCGAGGAGGCCTCAGAGCGCGTCTACAACTTCCTGCACACGCTGACGCTCGAGGTGCAGATGCTTGCTCGCGCCTGCGGGAAGACGAACGTGCACTCGCTCGAGCCCGAGGACCTCTGCGCGTTGACACTGGAGGCGGCGGCGATGGCGAAAGTCCCGCTTGCCGGCACCGAGTGGATTCCCGGCGTCAGCGAGGAACGCGCGCTTGCCGAGATGAAGCGCATGCTCGAGAAGCACCTCGAGTACCCGGTCGACTACCTGCCCTCGCAGGTCGAAGAAGCGGTGCCGGATTGAGCGTCAACGAGCCCGATAAGACGTTCGGGCTGGATGCGGAGTATCTCGCGGGACATCGCTTTCCGTATCAAGAGGACATCGCGCTCGTCGACTACGTCGACCTGCTTGCTGCGACGCCGGGACCGGACCTCAACTGGCTCGAGGACGTCGCGCTCCTCGAGGAGGATGGCGTGCCGGCGGTGTTCGACCGCTACTCGAACTCGTTCCTCAAGATCTACTTCCCGATCCCCGAGGGGCGGCAGGACGAGATTGCGCGAAAGGTGCTGGTCATGCATCTCCAGTCGGGTAACTCGTACGGCATCCAGCTGAAGGACAAGCACGCGAAGTTTCCGCAGCCGGAGCTAGGGCCGTGGGTCGAAGGCTCGCCGACAGTCGGGACGCACTGGCAGCCGGCTGCGCTCGAAGGCTGGGAGGCGCCGGACCACTGATGGCGACGATGAGCTTGCCGAAAACCTCGCGCTACGTCGTTGTCGGCGCCGGGATTCACGGACTCTCGACCGCGTACCACCTCGCCAAGGAGCTGAGAGCTCGCGGAATCGGCTCGGGTGCAGACATCGTCGTGCTCGACAAGAGCTCGCCCGGCTCTGGCGCGTCAGGCATCGCGTGCGGCGTCGTGCGCAACAACTACTTCCAGCCGGCGATGAGCGAGCTGATGCAGGCGTGCGTCGAGGTCTGGGAGTCCGACCCGGAGGCGTACCACTACAACCCCGTCGGGTACCTGGCTCTCGGTGCCACGGTCCAGGAGCCCGACCTGGTTGCAACGTACGAGCGTCAGGAGCAGATCGGTTACCGGTCCGAGCTGATCGTGGGTGCGGCAAAGGTCGACGTCCACATGAAGGAGCTCTTCCCGGACTGGCGCGCGCAAGGAGTCACCGTCTGCCTGCACGAGCATCAGGGCGGCTTCGCGTTCAACATGGACTCGGTTCGCGGCCTCGCCGCGAAGTGCGAAGGGGAAGACGTCGCCATTCTGTCCGGTGTCGAGGTCGAAGATCTCGAATCCGACTCGGACGAGGTCGTCACTGCCGTCCGCACGACCGAAGGCCGCATCGGCGTGGGCGAGCAGCTCGTCCTCGCACCCGGCCCGTGGGCTAAGCAGTTCTGGGCAATGCTGGGGCTCCCGATGCAAATCGACATCCGGACGCCCTCGGGCGAGGTCGTCAGGGACCGGCCGATGTGGACGTACTGGAACCTTCAGGAAGGCGAGGTCGGCGTCGATCCGCTCACGTTCGCGACCGCCGACGGGACCAATCCGCCCGTCATCCATCTCGATACTGACGCCCCGCTCCACACGGACGACGGAAAGCTCATCACCGACGAGCTTTGGGGGATCTACTTCAAGCGAGATCGCCACGGGGTGCAAGGTGGTGCGTCGCCGCTGGTGGTGGAAGACGACGTCGATCTCGATCCGTACCCACAGACGACGAACGTCGACCCGGAGTTCCCAGACATGTGGTGCGCCGGCCTCTCCCACGCGATGAGTCGCTTTTCAGGGTGCCGCGCCTTCTACAAGAACGCCCGCTCAGGAGGTGTCGGCGCGTTCACCGCCGACAATTTCCCGGTCTTCGACTACCTCAAGCCGAACGTCTACGCGATTCTCGACTCGAACCACGGGTACAAGATGATCGGAGTCGGCCGCGAGGTTGCGAAAGTCGTCGTCGGAGAGCATTCGGGCTTGCTCTACCCGTTCCGCTTCGAGCGTTTCACCACGGGCGACCTGCACCCGGTCTCGCACTCGCCATATCCCTGGTCGTAGACGCCTGAAAGAACAACCGCGAAAGGGTCAATCTCCCGGTCAGAAGCAGCCGGCGAGCCGCGCGGTCGCGTGGGTCGGCGCGATCGGCGTCCTCGGTGCGGGTGTGATCGCTGCGATCGGGCTGACTCGCTCGGACTCGGTCAACACCAATGCGCCGACGACGACGCCGCCGGTAGTGAACATCCGGGCGCTGCCGGGCATTGAGGCAGGACCGCCGCCGTGGCCCGCCGAGATCGAACGCCTACGCGCGCGGCTCGACGCGGTCGGTGTTCCGGCTCGCGCTGGAACGACTCTCCATACCCATCAACACCTCGACGTCTTCGTCAACGGCAAGCGTGTGATCGTCCCTGCCGGGATAGGCATCGGAAAAGAACTCGCCTCGCCGCTCCACACCCACGACGCGAGCGGTGTCATCCACGTCGAGTCGACGACAGTGCGAAGCTATTCGCTCGCGGAGTTCTTCGCGGTCTGGGGGGTCCGTTTGACGAAGACGTGCCTGGCCGGCGAGTGCGGAGAGGGCAAGCTGCATTTCTTCGTCGACGGCAAGCCCGCAACGGATCCAAACCGGATCGTCCTGAATCACCATCAGGAGATTGCGGTTGCCTTCGGGCCACTACCGGAGCCGGTGCCGTCGAGTTACGGGTTCTAGACGCTGAGCCGCCGGTACAGCTCGTCGGTTTTCGCAGCCATGACGAAGTCGTTGCGATGCAAGCCCTTGATCTTGTGCGCCCACCACGTGACCGTCGTCCGGCCCCACTCGGTGAGCAACGCCGGGTGATGGTCCTCTGCCTCGGCGAGTTCGCCGAGCGCGTTGGTGAACGCCAGCGCGCCGGCAAAGTCGTCGAAACGAAAGACCCGGCTCAATTTCTTGATTCCTTCCTGCTCCACGATCTCCCACTCTGGGACTTGAGGCTGAAGCTCGGCGATCTCGGCCTCGGTCACGGTCGGCGCGTCGCTGCGGCATGCGACGCAGCTCATCTCTCTCAGTGCCTCCATCTGCCTATCTTCCTCGAACCCATCCTCCTGGGGCCTAAACCGCGGGGAATAGGGGTTGCGGAGCCGGCGTTCTATTCGGTATAACGAAACTATTCGTTTAGTTTCTTTTACTACCGAAAGGAGAAACAACCATGGATCCGTTCAGCTACGCGATGGGCTTGATCGCAGCGCAGAGCGTGCAGCGGCAGTTCGACGAGAGTGAGCCGCACCGACGCAGTGTCTCGAAGGCTCGGGCGACCCGCCGAAGCGGCAAGCTCCGCAGGCTCGCCAACCTAGTCGTCGACCGCCGGACCGTGGCTCCCAGCTACGGAGCACATCTAAGAGCACAAGCCGAAGGAAGGAAGTAAGGGATGCATGACCGAATCGACCGCTGAGGCTCGGGGGCCCGGCCGGCCTCGTAGCGAGAAGGCCCAGAAGGCGATTCTTGCAGCCGCGATCGAGCTCCTGCTCGAGCACGGTCTGCACGCGATGAGCATGGACGCCGTTGCTGAGCGCGCCGGCGTGAGCAAGGCCACGATCTACCGCTGGTGGCCCTCGAAAGAGCTGCTCGCGCTCGACGCGCTCGCGACCGAGTGGCAGCTGATAGCCCCGGAAGCGACCCGCGACACCGGCTCGCTCCGGGGCGACCTACTGGCACGACTCCGCCCGTGGTTGCGCCTCCTGCGGGACAAGCCGTACGGACGTGTCGTCGCGGGGCTCGTCGCGACGGCGCAGGCCGATGCCGAGTTCGCCGAGCTATATCTCGAGCGCTTCGTCCGTCCACGCCGCGATGCCATGCGCCCAATCTTGCTGCGGGCGATCGACCGCGGCGAGATCCCTAGGAACGTCGACCTGGAGATTGCACTCGACCTCATCTACGGTCCGATCTATCACCGCATGCTGCACGGTCACGCGCCGCTCGACGAGCGCTTCGCTCGCAACGTCGTCGACACGATCCTCGCCGGCATCGCGCCGGGACTCTGACTCTCTAAAAGCTAGTTAGCTTGCGCCCGTGGGTCTGCTGGCGGTACCTCAGCCGTACGACTTCGAGCGCTCGCTCGACCGCTTCAGGTTCTGGGGCGTTGATCGCGCGAACATCTGGCACGACGGTGGTCTGCACCGCGTCGTCGACGGGCGCGAAATCCGGATCACGCCGGCCGAGGGCGGCGTACACGTCGAGCCCTTCGACGAGGAGATCGAGCGGGTCGTGCGCAAGCTCCTCGGGCTCGAGTTCGACCTGCCGTCGTTTCAAGCTTTCGCACAAGGCGATTTCGTCCTTACCGACGCCGTGCGCGTCATGCCGGGCTTCCGCCCGCCCCTCGCGCCCGACCCTTTCGAGGCGCTCGTTTCCTCGATCACCGCGCAGCAGGTCTCGCTGCACTCCGCTTTCGCGGTCCGCAGCCGCTTCATCGACAGGTTCGGCATTACCGCCGAGCACGCTGCCGCGTTCCCGACCCGCGAAGGCGTCGCGTCAGCGACGGAGGGAGAGCTGACGGAGTTGGGTTTCTCCCGCCGGAAGGCCGAATACGTGCTGGGCATCGCGCGCGCCGACGTCGACTTCGACGAGCTGAGGACCCTCCCTGACGACGACGTCAAGGCACGGCTCACGGCGCTCCGCGGGCTCGGCGAGTGGAGCGCGGATTGGTTTCTCGCGCGGCACCTCGCGCGGCCTGAGGCCTGGCCCGCCGGTGACCTCGCCCTACGTAAGGCGGTGCTCGCGTTCTACCCTGAGGTGACGGACGTTCGTGCCGCGGGCGTCCGCTTCCATCCCTTCCAAAATCTCAGCGCCCACTACCTGCTCGCAGCCCTCCGCTACCCATGACCATCCGCCGCGCCACCAAGGACGACCAAGAGCTCATTCGCGAGCTCTGGGCTGAGTTTGAGGGCGAGCTCCCCGGGCCCGACTACCTGCGGGAGAGCTGGGAGGACGCCTGGTTCGACCTCGCCCAGACCGTGAGCAACGGGGTAGGCCTCATCGCCGAGGAGGACGGCCGCCCGGTCGGGTTCGTCTTCTGTGTCCTCGGTGATCGCGGGCGGAAGACCGCGCACGTCACCGACATCTACGTGCGGCCCGACTCACGCAACAAGGGCATCGGACGGGCGCTGCTCGCAGGGATCCTCGAGCCTGCTCGCTCCGCGGGACTGGAGCACGCCAGTCTCGAGGTGCTGATCAGAAACAGCGATGCCCGTCGCTTGTACGAGCGTCTCGGTTTCACTCCCATGGACGTCTTCATGGTGGCCCCGCTCGGGGCACTCGCCGATCAGCTCGCGAGCGACGATCGTCCGGCCTCTGCCGGGTCCTTGCACGTCCAGACCGACGACGAGGCCGGCGTCGAGCGTGCGGTGCACCAGTTCCTACCGCGGCTGGGGCGTTCGGCACACACCGAAGTCACGCCGACGCGCAACGGCTGGGTGACGGTCGTCGACGAGCTCTGCGACCACGATCGCAGCGCGCAACGCCGTCTTGGTGCGGAGCTGTCGGAGCGGATGGGCGTGCCGGCGGTGGCGCTGGCACTCGAGGAAGAGTCGGTCGTGCGGTACCTGCTCTTCGAGCGTGGCCGCATGGTGGACGAGTACCTCTCGGTGCCGACGTACTACGGCGAGCTGAGCACGGCCGACGCGCTGTCGTTGTCGGCCAACCCGACGTTGGCGGCAAGGCTGACCGGCGCAGACCCTGCGCGCGTTCGTTCGACCGCACGCATCGCCTCGTCGCCGTCCGAGCTACCTCCTGCACGCGAGCTGCTGGGTCAGATCGCCGACGTGCTCGGGCTCGAGGCTAGGATCGACCGGTGATCACCCTTTACGACGCCGATCGCTGCCCGTACTGCGCGCGTGTCCGGATCGCGCTCGCCGAGAAGGGGATCGAGTACGAGACCGTTGAGATAGATCTCGACGACCGCCCGGCGTGGATCTACGAGAAGAACCCGCTCGGGCGGGTGCCTGTTTTGGAAGAGGACACCTTCGTGCTCGCCGAATCTGCGGTGATCGACGAATACCTCGACGACCGTTATCCCGACCCGCCGTTGTGGCCGGCTGATCCTGCCGACCGCGCGCTCGGACGCCTGCTGGTCTTCCGGTTCGATGAGCTCTCGAAGCCGTACTACGCGGTCCGCCGCGGTGACGACGGTGCGCGCGAGCGGCTCGACGCTGCGCTCGCGACGCTGGATGCGGTCCTACACGAGCAGAAGTTCTTGAGCGGCCGGGAGTTCGGGCTCGCGGACGTTGCGTACGTGCCGTGGATCCTGCGCGCACGCGACCGCATGGAGGTCGACCTCGAACGGTTCCCGGCGCTCGCTGAGTGGGTGGGACGCCTCGAGCGGCGCTCGTCGATCGCTGCGGAACTCGACGTCGTCGCCTCGCTGTGAAGGTCCTGCTGCTGCACGCCTTCCCGCTCGACAAATCGATGTGGAAGCCGCAGCGTGCGGCGCTGGCCGGGCACGAGGTGATTGCGCCACGGCTGTACGGCCGTGGGAAGACGATGGACGAGTGGGCCGATTCAATCGCCGGCGAGACAGAGGGCGACCTGGTAGTCGTCGGAGCGTCGATGGGCGGTTATTGCGCCCTTGCGCTGGCGCGGCGCGCGCCCGACCGGGTGCGCGGTTTGTTGCTCGTCGGCGCGCGTCCTGACGCCGACACGGAGGAACGTCGTGCCGGCAGGGCGGACACGATCGAGTTGATCCACAACGAAGGGCTCGAAGGACTGTGGCGCATGATGATGCCGAAGCTCTTTCACGACCAGAGCGTGGCGGACAAGCAGCTGGTCTATCGGGACGCTGACGCGCTCGTCACTGCGCTCGAGGCGGTTCGCGACCGGCAAGACTCCACCGACGCCGTGCGCTCGTTTTCCGGTCCGGTGCAGTTCGTCGTCGGCGAGTTCGATCCATATGTCTCGGCGGGAGAACTGACCGAGTTCGACGTGCGCGAACTGGAAGGCGTGGGCCACCTCGTGAACCTCGAGCGGCCGGGCGAGTTCAACGAGATCCTGCGCGAGTTCGTCGACAGTGTCTGAGCTTCCGTCCGTCGTCGACGTCGCCTGGCTCGAAGGCGAGCTCGGGGCGGACGATCTGTTTCTCGGCGACGTGCGTGGGCCGAACGCACATGCACGGGGGCACATTCCCGGCTCGAGGCCGCTTGTCCTGGGCTCACCGCCGCCGATGAGCGATCGCGAGATGCTGGCGGCGCTCGCGCCCGAGGTTGGCCTGCGCCTGCGGCGTCACGGAGTGACGGGAGACGAGCGGCTCGTTCTCTACGACCGTGGCGACGGCATGGGCGCGATGCCGGCCGCACAAATGGCGGAGCTCGCGGGACATCCGCGCGTCGCCATTCTCCTCGGAGGGGTTGCTGCGTGGTCGGGCGAGCTGCAGGTCGGGCAGGTCGAGTTGCATCCGGTCAAGACCAGCTTCGAACCGCGCTTCGCCGCCGTGCCGACGCGGGATGAGCTTGCGAGCAGGCTCACGGACTCGACGCTGATGATCCTCGACGTTCGCTCGGAACCGGAGTTCAGAGGCAAGCACGGCTATCCGTGCGACCCGCGCCAGGGTCGCATTCCGGGAGCGCGCCACCTGCCGGTGGAGGAGCTCTTCGCCGGTCCCGGCCAGCCGCTTGCAGCGGACCAGATCAGAGCTCGACTCGGCGATCCGGAAGAAATCGTTGCCTACTGCCATTCCGGCTCGCGGTCCGCGCTGGCGACGCTGGCGTTGCGCCGCGCCGGATACAGCGCGCGCAACTACGCAGGCTCGTGGCACGAGTGGTCGCGCCATGACGACCTGCCGTTCGAAAAAGGCTGACGGAGACGACACGCCCCGTTGCGCTGGCGGCCTGGTGTCAGACACCGTGTCGTAAGTGTGACGCCCCGCGTACCCGGATGTCCCGAGGCGCGGAACCACGCGCCGAAGCCGTGACGCCCTCTCCTACGGCGTGGTGTCAGACACTCGGCCGTGTCCGAGGAGTACGGGTCTAGGCCGGAGCGCCGACTCGCTCGGCGGCGTCGACGAACGCGTCGCAGAGCTCTCGGCCCAGTGCGTTCCATGCTTGGATCCGCTCTCGGGTTTCCGCGAGCAGCGCCTGGGCGTCGACCGGCAACCCTTCTTCCTCGTCGACCCAGCTCTGCACCTGGTGGAGCGTCACCTCGGGATGGAACTGCACGCCCCACGCGTTGTCGCCGAGCCGGAAAGCCTGCGTGCACACACGGTTGCTCGCTAGTTCGACCGCGCCCGC
This sequence comes from Gaiellales bacterium, assembly GCA_038237145.1. Classification (GTDB taxonomy): domain Bacteria; phylum Actinomycetota; class Thermoleophilia; order Gaiellales; family Gaiellaceae; genus 3-1-20CM-4-69-9. The sequence goes on along the minus strand of JBBRZA010000082.1, from coordinate 1,599 downwards.
AGGCACACCGTGGGCGTAGTAGTGCCACTGGAATGCGTCGAAGCTCCGGGGCAGGCGGCCGAGGATCGGATCGTCCGCGCCCGCATCGGTGAGCTCCACCTCAAACCAGCCGACTTCGGCCTCCTCTGCGGGAAACACGGGTGCGTGCGCCGCTTTCGCGAGCAGTTGTGCGCCGAGGCAGATTCCGAGGATCGGCATGTGCAGGTCGAGCAACCGTTGCAGGAAGAAGTCCTCTTCCCGTAGCCAGGGGTGGTGCTGATCCTGATCGGCATGCATCGCACCGCCGAAGACGAGCACCGCGCCATACGCGTCGAGCGGACGGGGCAACGGCGTCCCCCAGGCAAGGCTCCACTCTTCGAGCGCATGACCGCGCGCACGAACGACGTCACCGAACACGCCGGAGCGCACGCTCTCCCCGTGGATGATCGCCAGGACGTCCATCAGGCCGGCGCGCTCACTGGGACCTTCTCGGCCTGCAGCAGCTGCTGGAACTGCTTCGCGTTCGCAGCGGCTTGCGCCATGCGCCCGCCGCGACCGTCCGGGCTCGTGGCGTTGTTGTTGAAGAACGCGTAGGCCTGCTCGGCCTGCTCCGAGAGCTCGCGGAGCGGCCGAACCCATTCATGCAGCTCCTCGTCGGAGTAGAGATAGTCGAATCGCTCGGCGGCGCTGCCGCCTCGCTTGTTCCATGTCGCCCCGTTCCGCCCGTGAAAACGAATGTAGGCAGTCGCGCTGGTCAATGCAGGCACCGTCGGCACGAGATTCTTGGCACCCTCGATTCGAGGCGCGTCGACGATTACGTTCGCTGCGCCGAGCTCCTCTAGGAACCGCAACGTGTCGTCGCGATGATCCTCGTCCAGCCAGCTCGCGTGCCGAAACTCCACGAGCATCTCGTCGTGTCCGACCTGTTCGCGCGCCCACTGCAGATACTCGAGCGAGCGATCCTTGCAGACCACGTACGACGGAAACTGGAAGAGGATCCCGCCGAGCTTGCCGCTCGAGCGCAGCGGCTCGAGCGCAGCGAGGAACCTTCGAAAGACCTCCCCCCGAAACTCGCGGGACGGCCGCTCGACTCGGCCCCGCTCGTCTGTCTGCGCTTCGTCGCGCAAGTCCGGCGGCAGCGACTCGAGTTTGACGGGATGACGCGTCATCAAACCGAAAGCCTTCACGTGCATTACGAATCCGTCCGGCGTGCGCTCCGCCCAGCGCTCGACCATCTCCTTGCCCGGCAGCCGGTAATAGGTCGAGTCGACCTCGACCGTGTCGAAGTGCTCGGCGTAGTACGGCAGACGGTCCGCGGCCTTCATGCCCTGCGGATACCAGTGCTTCGAGAGCGCATCGTCGGCCCAGGAGCAAGTGCCGATACGGATCTCCGCCACCGTGCCAGCATACGAGAAGGGGCCCAGCGGGCCCCTTCTCGTACTTCTCGTGCGCCAGGTTCCGCGCCTAGAGGCGAATTCTGATCTTGGCGCTCACTGCAGTGAACGGCGAGGCAGTAGCGCTCACGCATCCACCCGGGACTCCGGGCGTCGGCGAGGCACATCCTGTAGCCGTGATGTCGCGCTCAGCCACGGTCGTGCGTGCCTGGAACGTCGACGTTGT
>JBBRZA010000081.1:0-14200 GCA_038237145.1 Gaiellales bacterium | reverse complement strand
GGGGTTTTTGCGGGGCGGCGCCGGGCCCGGCACGCGGCCGCGGCGGTTCCGGTCCCACCGCCAATGTTTGGTTTTGGTTGGGGGTGGGGGGCCGCGGTTGCGGGGTTACGGGGGGGGGGGGCCCCCCGCCCACTCCCATCTGGTCTTTGGTGGGCGGTTGCTATCAACCGCGGCGACGGCGGCGCCGGAGGCGTCGCCATCCCCGTCAGTCCGGCCTGCGGTTAGACGGCTGCGCCTCGTCTAACCTCCGGCCTGTGGATCAAGGGCGGGGTGTGAGTCTTAAAGCCGCTCGTCCTGCGTCCCATTCAAAGGCCGGAGGCTAAGCGACGCGCCGCGGCTTAGCCGCAGGCGTACTGATGTGGGCGCGGACGCTTCAGCGCCCGTACCCACACGGTTGAGCGCAAGCGCCGACCGGTCCCCCCAAGAAGAGCCCACGGGCTTCGCCCGTGGGCGTTCCCCGCGAAGCGGCGTCCCTGATCACCGCGCGAAAGCGTCAGCTTTCGCGCGGCTGGAGCTACCAGCCCGCTGGGGGGATGATGTAGACGCGGGCGGCCAGGGGGCCGAAGTTGTCCGCGAAGCCGGTGTCGTCCGCTCCGACGGCCTGGCCACCGCCGACGACCACTGGAGAGCGGCCGGCGATGCCTTCGACGGAGATCTTCGCCTGAAGGGTCGTGCTGGTGGTGTTGACGGCAATCACGTACGTGGCTCCGTTGAGCGTCCGGGCGGAGACTCGTACTCCCGTAACGTCGGAGGTTGCAGGTGAGATCGAAGCGAGCAGTGCCGGACTGAGCGCCTTGATCTCGCGGTTGGTGCGCGCGATCTCCGTCCCGATCGTCGTCGACCAGCGGTTCGGGAAGTAGCCGATCGCGCCCGCGCCCCCCGCCACTGCGAGCCAGGTCTCGGCGCGCACGGTTGCCGGTGTCGGGTCGAGCTCCTTGTGGTTCTTGCACTGGTGCTCCATCGGGGCGACCTCGATCCACTGGAACGTGGGCTTCCCGGAGGTGGTGCCGAGCTCGCGTTGCGCGTCCATGACGTCGCCGTAAGCAGGGCGGCACCAGACCTGCAACGGATAGAGGTCGAAGCCGACGACGTCCGGAATCGACATCAGCGTTGGGTACATGCCTTTTCCTTGCGGAAGCGCCGTCGCGAGGCTGTAGAAGTGGTTGGTCAGGGTGAGGAAGCTGATGCGGCCGGCCTGCGGCGCGGGAATGCTCTTGTCGAGGTCCTTACGCGTTACCGTGCTCTCGAGGAACGCGTCCCACTCATCCGGGTAGTACCAACCGAGCAGGCCTCGCCCGTCGGCGATGCCAGCGTTCTCGGCGTTCACGATCGAGTACGCGTGGCCGTCGAGACGCGTCGGGAGCGAGCTCTCGTCCGGGCTGCACCCGTCGCCCATGAAAAGGTTGATCCCGTCGTTGATGTTGCTGTTGAACCCGTCGGAGCACTGGGCCCACACGGCGGTCGGGAAGAACACTCGGTCGTCGACGACGATCTGGCTGCCGTTCGTCGAGGCGACGCTGCGGTCCGGCATGCCAGGGGTAGTGATCGTCACGGTCGTCGTCTGCGCACGGTTCCACTCGTCGATTGCGTGGAGATACACCTGGTAGGTCGTCGCGAACTCGAGGCCCGTCAGGACACTCTCGTGATTCACGAGGCTCTCGCCGCTCGGCTGCGCCCAGATCGTGGGCGCGTCGAAGCCGTAGGCGGCCTGCGCCTGCGCGGGCACGTTGGTCTTCCAGGTGAGGCGTGCGCTGGACGAGGTGACGGAGACGACCTGCGCGTCGGAGATCTCGAGTGGCTCGAGTGGCGGAGTGGACGCAACTGCGGCCGAGCGGCTGTCTATCGGCACCACCACAGTGGCTGGGGCAGCCGCGGCGGGCTTCGTGCTCTTGCCGGCAGCGAGGCTGACCTGCACATCGGGCGTCTGCTTTGTCGGCACGCGCGTGAACGGGCGAACGCGCGGCGCCACGTTGGCGACCGGCGTTGCGGCGACCGGACGGTTCAGCCCGGGCACGCGCACGAGCTTGGGCGCCGCAAAGTCGGCCGGCTGAGGACCGGATGCGAATGCAGCTGCCGGCGCAGGGTAGGACCGCTGGATCGCCAGGGCGATCCAGATCCCACCGAGCGCTGTCAGCGCGAGGATGAGTGTGCGCAGCCGCAAATCTCCACTGGATGGCATTACCAGTCCGATTTCGGCCTGGGAAGCCCCCGTCTTTAATTAGGTTCATAGGCGGCACAAAGCATCCCGAAATAGGTTGATGCTTCGTAAGAGAGAAATTCTCCGTGCCAGGCGTCGCCGCGCGCCCCGTGGAGCATCGCGAGCTGCCACCAGCTGTCGGCCTTGGCAGCGTCCACGAAGGCGGGGTCGAGCTCCAGGAGCCCGCTCAGGCGGTCTTCCTGGACGAGGCGGACGATGGTCTCGTCGTAGACCCTTGCGGAAAGGTCGAAACCGTACGGCCCGTCCGGGTCGTGGGCATGCCCGTGGTCGGCGCTGGCGATCAAGGCGATCCGCTTCGGCGACGCGGCAACCGCTCTGGCGAGAGCCTGTCCCGCGCGGACGTGTTCCTCGAGCGGCCGCCCATCACCCACAGGGGGATGAGCACTCCCCAGTCCATCGGCGCCGTCGCCGCTCCCGGATCGTTCGCGCCGAAGCTCGCCCCGACGACCGGAAGACCCTCGTCGTGGAAGGCCACGATCGCCTCGGTCGCGAGCTCGACGTCCACCGGGCACGACAGCGTCACCTCCGGGGCGTCGAACTCGGCCAGCGAGCCCGATTGCGAAGTGGCCTTCGACGTGCACGTTGTGCGGCGTGAGCACGATCGTCGCCTCGGGCACCGCCGCGTCGAAGCGCCGTCCGAGCTCGGCGAGCGCTTCGTGTGTCTTCTCGGCACCCGGGACCGGCGCCTCGGGCAGCGTACCGTGCGGCGCGATCGTGGCGAAGACGAGACTCACTCGAACGAGTTGATTCGCTCGACCAGCAGCTCGAGGAACCCGTCCGAATCGACCTCGACCCCGACGTGCGCATTCGGCTCGCGGTCCGTTCTCTGCCAGAGATCGACGACTGTGCGCCCTCGACATAGCTCCGATTCGGTGTCGATCTCGACGTTGCGCTTCAGCGTCCCGACGAGATCGGGATTGAGCACATGCGCGACGGCGAGCGCGTCGTGGATCGGCGAGCCGGCAAAGTTGTAGACCGTGCGGTGGAACGTGTCGTAGAAGCGCAACAACTCCGTGACCATCTCCCCCACTCGCCCCGCGAGCCGGCCGATGTGTGCTTGAGTGAAGAGCGCCTTGTGGGTCACGTCGAGGCCGACCATTGTCACGTCGATGCCGCTCGCGAAGACACGCGCTGCCGCTTCTGGATCGCACCAGATGTTGAACTCGGCCGCCGGCGTGACATTGCCTTCCGCGATCGCGCCGCCCATGAGCACGATCCGCTCCGGCCGCGCATCTGGATGGAGTGCGAGCAGCAGTGCGACGTTCGTCAACGGGCCGACCGGGATCAGCGTCACCGGCCGGTCGGAGCTGCGGATCTTCTCAGCAAGGAAGTCGACGGCGTGCTGCGCGACAGGCTCCTTCCGGGGCGGCGGGAGATCGGGGCCGTCGAGGCCCGTCTCGCCGTGAACGTACGACGCGACGAACTGCTCGCGCATGAGCGGCCGGTCCGCACCTGCTGCGACTGGAACGTCCCCGCGTCCCGCGAATTCGAGCACGCGGATCGCATTCGCGGTCGTCTTGTCGAGCGTCTGGTTCCCGGCCACCGACGTGACGCCGAGGATCTCCACCTCGGGGGAGGCGAGCGCGAGCAGCAGGGCGATCGCGTCGTCGTGCCCGGGATCGCAGTCGATGAGGATCGGCGTCGGGCTCACGCCCGGAGTATTGCGTCTACCTCGTCCGCGGTCGGCAGTGACGGTTGCGCCCCGAAGCGTGACGCTGCGATCGCGCCGGCTGCACACGCGCGGCGTAGCGCTTCCTCCGGCTCCCGGCCTTCGAGGAGAGAGACGACGAGGCAGGCGGTGAAGGCGTCACCGGCAGCGGTCCCGTCGACGGCGTCAACGTGAGGCGGCCGCGCGCGCGCGATCTCGTTGCCGTGCTCGAGCAGGATGGCGCCCTCCTCGCCCAGAGTCACGGCCAGGAGCGCCTGCTCGCCCACGACTTCGGCCTCGTACCGGTTCGCGACGACGAGGTCGGCTTCCACGACCAGGGGCCGAGCCGGCGCTGCGTTGACGCACAACCACCGAGCCTGAGCCCTGGCTTCCCTGATCGCCTCGTCCGTGATTTCGAGTTGGCAAAGGACGTTTCCGTCCACGACGAAACCGCGCACATGGGCGTTGGCGCCCGGCACGACGACGATGACGTTCTCGCCGTCGGCGGCGACGAGGATGATTGCGACGCCCGTGGGAGCGTCGACCTCCCGTAGCTCGAGGCGGACGCCGGCCGCGCGCAGCCCGGCGAGCGCTTCGTCGGCAACCGGATCGACACCGACACAACCGATCATCCGGGTGTTTGCATGGAGGCGAGCCGCAGCGACCGCTTGGTTGGCGCCCTTCCCGCCCGGAACCCGCTCGAGCGTTGCGCCGCTCAACGTCTCCCCGGCTCGCGGCAGGCGCTCGACCCGAGTCACCAGGTCGAGGTTGATCGACCCGACTACAACTAGATCAGGCGGCAAGTGCGCGCAGGTCCGCCGCCGCGCGCTCAAGGTTCTCGCGGAGATCGAACAGCCCGGCCCAGAGCGACGAGCGGTCCGGCACCGAGTCGATGCGCGCCATGTCCGCGAGTCCCTGCAGCGCGCGCACGAGGACGGCTAGCTCGAGGTATGCCTGAGCAACACGTGTGGCGTTCGCGCCGACTCCGGCGCGCTTCAAGACAGGCTCCCATTCGAGCAGCTCCCCTGCACCCGGTCCGCCGTACCAGGAGCGGCCTTCGGCTCGGTCGGATTCGAGCTCGAGCAAGTAACGGTCGAGCGGATGGTCGAGCCCCGCGAGCGCTGTCTCGGCCCGGTCGGCCGCGTGGCGCAGTGCAGCGTCGCGTGCACCCGCCGTCGACGGATAGGCGTCGCCGCGAGCCCAGCGTTCGAGCAGGCGGCAGAACGCGAGCGCTGCGGCTTCGCACGCGCCGAGCTGGCCGACGAGGCGGCGCGCGGTGATCCACTCTGCCGCGTGGTCCTCGAGGACGTCGGCCCAGCCGGGCTCTCTGGCTCTGATCGTCGACATGAGTGTCTAAACCTCTACCACGACTGGAAGGATCATCGGCCTGCGGTGGGTTCTGTCATAGACCATTTGTCCGAGCTCATCATGTAGATGCTCCTGTAAGAGCTTGATCTCGACGATGTCGTTGCGCAAGAGGTCCCGGAGAACTCGGTCCGCCTCCTCGCGCAGCTCGTCGAGCAGCTCGCCCGAGCCGTCGCCAAAGCCGCGCGCGATCAGCTCGGTGGGGCCCGCGGCACCGTCCTCCGAGCCCGCGACCGTCGCCACGACGATGAGGACACCGTCCTCGGAAAGGCGCCGGCGGTCCCGCAATGCGACGTCGTGCACGTCCCCCACTCCCAGACCGTCGACGAACGTCACGCCGGTCTTGATCTCGTCGATGATCCGCACTCCGTCGCGCGAGAGCTCGACGACCGTGCCGTTCTCGGCCAGGATGATGTTCGCGGCGGGCACTCCCGCCTCGCGTGCGAGCTGACCATGTGCAGCCAGCATGCGGAACTCTCCGTGAATCGGCATCACGGCTTTGGGTCGCACGAGTGCCAGGAGCGTGCGCAGCTCCTCGGCGCAGGCGTGGCCCGAGACGTGGACGGGCGCGATTTCCTGGTGCAGCACCTCCGCGCCGGTCTTCGCGAGCTGGTTGATGGTGTCATGCACGCGTAGCTCGTTCCCCGGCACGGGCTTCGCCGAGATGATCACCGTGTCGCCGCGTTCCACGTGAATCGCCGGATGGTCGTTGTAGGCGATGCGCGTCAGCGCTGAGAGGGGCTCCCCCTGGCTGCCGGTGCAGAGGATGAGCTGTTCGTGCGGCGGGATGTCTTCCAGCTCCGGAGGCCGCACGAGCACCCCCTCCGGCACGTCCATGTAGCCGAGGTTGCGTGCGATGTTCGTGTTCTTGCGCATCGAACGTCCGACGATGCAGACCTTGCGGCCGAGGTCGACGGCGACGTCGACGGCCTGCTGCATGCGGTGTACGTTGGACGCGAACGAGGCGACGAGGATCCGCCCTTCGCGAAGCGGAAAGATCTGCCGGAACGCTTCGCCGACGATCCGCTCCGACTGGGTGAAACCGGGACGCTCGGCGTTCGTCGAGTCGCCCAGAAGAAGGTCGACACCCTGGTTCCCGAGGTCGGCAAGCTTGCCGACGTCGGTCTTGAGCCCGTCCACCGGAGTGTGGTCGAGCTTGTAGTCGCCGGTGTGCACGATCCGCCCAGCGGGCGTCTCGAGGACGATCGCGGCGGCATCGGGAATCGAATGCGCCATCCGGACAAACGAAATCCGGAACGGGCCCAGCTCACGAGGCGGGTCGTCCGGGTGCACCTCGCGCAGCTCCGCGGCGCGAAGGAGGCCGTGCTCGTCGAGCTTCGACTTGACGAGGCCGAGGGTGAGCCGCGTAGCCCACACCTCCGGAATCGGCACCTCGCGCATGAGATACGGCAGCGAACCCACATGGTCCTCGTGGCCGTGTGTCAGGATCACCGCCTTGATTGCTGCGGCGTTCTCGCGCAGGTAGGAGAAGTCCGGCAGCACGAGATCCACGCCGAGGTGCTCGTCGCGCGGGAAGGCCAGGCCGGCGTCCACGACGACGATCGAGCCGTCGCACTCGTAGACGGTCAGGTTCTTCCCGACCTCGCCCAGGCCCCCCAGGGCGATGATCCTGCAGGTATCAGCCATCTGTCCTCAGTCTAAGCGGGGGACCGGTTCTGGCCGATAGGGCCGGTATGCGGCCGTCTCGCTCCTCCGTGGTCACGATCGCCCTCGGCCTCGGCGTGCTCGGAATCTCGCTCGCGAAAATCTCGGGCGTCGCTCACACGGCCTTTGCCCTCTTTCTCGCCGCCGTCATCCTCGTGGAGCTCTTCGAGGACTCGGACCGCGAGCGAGCGCGCGAGCCCATGCAGTGGGAACGCTTCCGGCTCGCCGCTGCCGTGCAGATTGCGGCGATCATCATGCTCGGCCCGTGGGCCGGCGCTCTGGTCGCAGCGGCGGGCGTGCTTGCGGGAGGAATGTTCCGCGGCCGGGCTTTCCGCAGCATCGCCTTCGACGCGAGCGCAGGCGCGATCGCCGCTTGCCTGGGCGGCCTCGCCTTCGAAGTCGCCGGCGGAAACGTCGGCAGCCTGCATCTGCTCGAAGACCTGATCGCGCTTGTTGCGCTCGCCCTTGCCTATCTGACCGCGCGGGCTCTTCTGCTCGACGTCGTGCGCGGGCACGAGACTTTCGATCCGCGGCTCGTGGCCGGCGCCGGAGAGGTTGGGCTCGGCGCAACGCTCGCGCTCCTCGCGATCGGCCATCCCTGGGACGTGACGGTGCTCATTCCGGTCGCGATCGCGGTGCAACAGGTGCAGCTGCGGCTGAGGAGCCTGCAACGCGAGACCCTCCGCGCGCTCGAGACCTTTGCGAACATCGTCGACGAACGCGATCCCTCCACCTATCGGCACTCGCTGCGGGTTGCGGGCTACGTGGACGAGCTTGCACGTGCGTTGAAGCTTCCGTTCTCCGAGATCGACCGGCTCAGATGGGCAGGCCGGCTGCACGACCTCGGCAAGGTTGCTGTCGATGCATCGCTACTGCGCAAGCCCGGGCGTCTCGACCGGGCGGAGTGGGCAGCGATGCGCCGGCATCCAAGGCTGTCCGCACGTCTCCTGCAGCGCTTCGAGTTCGTCTCCGCGCAGGCACGTGCAGTCGAGCTCCATCACGAGCGGATGGACGGCGGCGGCTACTACGGCGTCGGCGGCGACGAGCTGCCGCTCGCGTCGCACTTCCTGATCGTCGCCGACAGCTTCGACGCCATGACCACCGACCGTCCGTATCGGGCGGGACTCTCACACGAGGCGGCGTTGACGGAGATCGAGCGCAATGCCGGGACGCAGTTTCATCCCGCCGTTGCGAAGGCGTTCGTGGCCGTACGGCGGGGCGCCGATCCCGCCACCGTTCTTTCGGCGGACGAACTGGGAGAGCTGCGCGGCGCTTCCACGCCCTACAGGATCGACAGGATCGGGCTCACCGGCCCCGCGGAGCTGAAGGAGCGCCCTGAGCTGGTCGCGCTCGGCGGTGTGGTCATCGCTCTTGCCGGCCTCGGCTTCGCTCAGGACTGGCTCGCGGCGTCCGGCGCCGGCATCGCCGTTGCGGGGCTGGCGCTCCGCGCACTGATTCGTCTGCGCGCCGAACGGGCTGCTGCGGCGCTCCAGCGCGCTCTCGGCACGGGAGAGGAGCGCGAGCGCGTCTTCGCGCGCCTGACGGATACCGTCGCGAGCGTCTGGAAGCACGACTGGATCGCCCTCATGGCCTGGGACGAGGACGGACTGGGCGGATCGATCGAGCATTCACGCGGGGATGACCCGCCGCCGTCGGCAGCGCTCACCGGCCTGCTCGTGCGCGAGGCGGAATCGGGGCGCAACGCGATCGTCGCCCCGGGAGAGGAGCTCGGCCGAAGCGGAGTCGTCGTCGCCCTTCCCCTCCGGCGCGACAACAGTGCGCTCGTGGGCTTCTTCATCGTCGCTGCGGCGAAGCTGCCACCCCGGCACTTCGAGCTTGCCCTGCTCGACTCGCTGGACGAGATCGGGCTCGCGCTCGCCGACAGCCCCGAGCTAGACGGACGCCCCGGTGAGGACGCCCAGCCGCTCGAGACAGTCGCGGATGAGCGTGACCTCGCGCTCGTTCGCCTGGACGAGCGGTAGGCGGAGGCCACCGACGCCATGGCCAAGAAGGTTCAGCGCCGCCTTGATCGCGATGGGATTGATCTGGATCTGCAGCAGCTCGTAAGCCGGCTGGAGCTCCTCATCGATCTGGCGCGCCGTGTCCACGTCACCCTCGTGGAAGGACCGGATCATTCGCTTGACCTGCGGTCCAGCGACGTGCGTGTGTACACAAATACCGCCGATCCCTCCGAGCTCGAGGAACGGAAGGATCAGGACGTCATCGCCCGCGTAGAGGATGAGGTCGGTCTCGCCGACGATGCGCCGGGCCTGGACGAGGTCGTCATTCGCCTGCTTGACCGCCCGGACGCTCGGGATCTTGGCCAGTTCGACGATCGTCTCCGGCTCGATGTTGACGACGACGCGGCCCGGAATGTTGTAGACGACGATCGGCTTGTCGCTGACGTCGGCGATCGCACGGAAGTGCTCGACGATGCCTCTGGCGGGGGGCTTGTTGTAGTACGGCGTGACGACGAGGAACCCGTCTACACCGAACGCGTGCGCTTCACGCGTCAGGTGGACGGAGTGGGCAGTGGAGTAGGTGCCGGTCCCAGCAACGACGGTCGCCCGCCCGCTGAGGGTGTCGACGGCGACCCGGAACAGCTCGAGCCGTTCGTCGTCCGTGAGAGTTGGGCTCTCACCCGTCGTCCCCGCGACGACGATCCCGTCTGAGCCATTCTCCACCAGGTGCAACGCGAGCTCGCTGAAGCGCTCGAAGTCGATCGTGCCGTCGGTCTTGAAGGGCGTGACGATGGCGGTGAGGGCTTCGCCCAGCACGCCACTAGTCTACTCAGCGTGGGTCTGACGATTCGGGATGCCCAGGCGCGTGACGGGGCGCCGATTGCGGCCCTGCTCGGCCAACTGGGCTACGAGACGGACGCTGCGGCCGTCGCGCCGAGGCTCGAGCGTCTAGTCATCGTCGGTGACCGCGTCGTGGTCGCGGAGCTTGACGGCGAAGTCGTCGGCCTTGCCCACCTGCACGCCTCGCCGACGATCGAGCACGAACGGCCCGCGGCGAAGATCGCTGCGCTCGTGGTGGACGAGTCACATCGCGGCGAAGGCATCGGCCGCGCGCTCGTCGAGGCGATGGAAGCAGAGGCGCGTGCACGGCGCTGCGTCCTTCTCTTCGTGACGACAGCCGCACGTCGCGTGGACGCGCACGCGTTTTACGGCCGGGTCGGCCTCGACGAGACGGGCAAGCGCTTCACGAAGCTGCTGGACTGACGCTGAGCCAGTAGTCCAGCCATTCGTCCCTCGTCGCCCCGACGCGTTCGTACACCCGCCGCGCGCGCGTGTTGTCAGGCGCCGTCTGCCAGCCGAGCTTGACGGCTCCGTGCCGACGGCACTCCTCGACGCACGCCTCGATCAGCAGATCGGCGACGCCTGTTCCACGAGCAGGCGGAATCACGAAGAGGTCGTGCATGATCCCCAATCGCGCGGCGATCAGTGTGTCCCAAGACCAGTAGACAGTCGCGAAGCCGACTGCTTCCCCGCCGGCGCCGCGCGCGATCAGCTGGATGCCCTCTCGGTCCGGGTCGGCAATGAGCGCGCGCGAGACCGTGAGCAGCGCATCGTCAGTAGGAGCGACGCCGTAGAAGTCGCAGTAGGCACGGACGAGCGGTAGGAGCTCCGGGAGATCCGCGGCGGTTACGCGTGACGTGTCAGTCACGCGGGCTCAGAGCAGCGTGTCCAGCCCAACGGTCAGCCCGGGAGGCAAGGCGCCCAGTCGCTCCAGGGCGAGCAGCACGCCCGGCACGAAGGCTTCGCGCGAGAACGTGTCGTGCCGGATCGTCAGCAGCTGACCGTCGACGCCGAAGAGAACCTCCTGGTGCGCGACCAGGCCCGGCAGGCGAATCGAGTGGATCTCCGGATCCCCGCCGACCAGCTCTGCGGTTGCCTTCGCGGTCCCGGACGGAGCGTCCTTCTTCGCCTCGTTGTGCAGCTCCACGATCGCGGCCCGTGGCATGTGCGCGGCAGCTTCGCGCGCAAAGCGCATCATCAGTACCGCGCCGAGCGCGAAGTTGGGGGCATGAAAGCACGCTATCCCCCGATCCCGCGCTAGCGCGTCCACGCGTGCTTGGTCGAAGCTTGTCGTGCCGATCACACACGGAATGCCGTGCTCGAGCGCGGCGGCCACGTTGACCTCAACCACGTCGGGCGCGGTGAAGTCGATCATCGCGTCCGCGGCTTCGAGCTCCAGGAGCTCGTGACCTGCTGCTTCGAGCCCCGGCGCCAGGACGCGCCCGACCTTGCCGCCGCGTCCGTTCAGGACGAGCTTCACGCGGCGCGGACGAGCACGGCCGGATTGATTCGGCGCGCGGCGGCCCGAAAGACTCGCTCGCTCGGCCCGATGCCGGAGATCGAAAGCTTCTCGGGGGCGAACAGGCGCTCTGCCAGCTGAGCGACTTCCTCGGGCTCGACCGCCTCGATCTCGGCGATGATCCGCTCGAACGAGAGCAGCTCCGTGTCGGTGATGAGCGACTTCCCGAGCCTGGTCATCCGGTTCGAGGTCGACTCCATCGACAGCATGATCCGCCCCTTCAGGTTCTCTTTCGCGCGGGCGATCTCTTCCGGGCGGATATTCCCCGCAGCGATATCGAGCAGCTGCTCGCTTGCGATCTCCACGCATGGTCCAAGGTTCTCCTCCCGCGTCCCGACGTAGATGCCGACGAGCCCCGTGTCGGTGTACTGCGACGCGAACGAGTAGACGGAGTAGGCCATGCCGCGCTTCTCGCGGATCTCCTGGAAGAGCCGCGACGAAGCCGAGCCGCCGAGAATCGAGTCGAGGATCGAGGCCGCAAAGCGGCGAGGGTCGGAGCGCGCGATTCCGGGCGCGCCGACGCAGACGTGGTACTGCTCCGTGTCCTTCTTGGCGAAGCGGAAGCCGGGTGGAGGCGCCTTCACGAGAGGCCGCCTGACGCGTGGACCTCCCGCGGGAGGCCGCTGCTGGCTCTGCGCGCGCGCGAGCATGCGGATGAACTTGTTGTGCTCGATGTTCCCCGCTGCGGCGATCACCACGTTGCCGCCTGCGTACATCTGGCGGTGGTACGTGGAGAGCACGCGCTTCGTCACCGACGAGATAACGTCGGCGGTGCCGATCACGGGGCGCCCGAGCGCATGACGTCCGAAGACCGCCTCCGAGAACAGATCGTGAACGAGCTCCTGCGGCGTGTCCTCGTACATCGCGATCTCCTCGAGCACGACGTCCCGCTCGGAATCGAGGTCTGTGAATCCGGGTGCGAACACCATGTCGGTCATCACGTTGAGCGCCGTTTGCACCTGCGCGTCGGGTACGCGGGCATAGACCATCGTGTGCTCCCGTGAGGTAGCCGCGTTCAGCTCGCCGCCGAGGCCGTCGAAGATCTCGGCGATCTGCTGCGCGGTGTAGGTACGCGAGCCCTTGAAGAGGAGGTGCTCGATGAAGTGCGACACACCGGCCTTGGCATCCGTCTCGTCTCGCGAGCCGGCGCCGATCCAGAAGCCGATGGCGACAGAGCGAACACTCGGAATCCGCTCCGAGATGACCCGCTCTCCCGAGTCGAGCTCGGAGAGGACGTACTTCTGCACGACTGCATTATTCCTGGCCGGGCAGCCGCGCCGCGTCAGCGGGCGCTAGCCCACGCAGAAAGGATTCCCCTCCGGGTCCCGCATGACCGTGAACGTGATGTTCGTGCCGACCTTCGTCTCGACGACCGAGGCGCCCGCACTCATCAGCCGCTCGATCTCCGCCTCACGATCCTCGGCGCCGAAGTCGAGGTGGATCGGATACGAGGCGGGCCGGGATTTCGCGGCGCTGAAAGAGAAAACGCGGGCGGCCACCGTCAGGCCGGCGCGTGACGTAGAAACCCGTGAGCTCGCGCACGCCCACGCCCGCGTCGCGGAGCTGCTGCAGAAAACCCTCGTCGACCTCCTCGTGGGGCCAGCCGAGGGCATTCGCCCAGAACCGTCCCAGCTCCCTCGGCTCGGCGCAAGAGAACGTGACGTTGCCGATATAGCGGTGCGGCGCAGCATTCGGCGGCGACTGGATGCAGAAGCCGTTGCCCTCCGGGTCGCGCATCACGGTCCACTTCTCTTCGAGGTCCCCCACACTGTCCGATCTCCCCAGAACTCGGCGACGCGCGCCGGGTCTTCGCAGGCGAACGTGATGGCATCCAGGCGAAGCACGGGTGCATCCTAAGCCGCAGCTCCGAGCCGAGCAGGCGCACCCCCACCTCAGGGTGCGGTGAACACCCGCCACCCTCGGCATCGACGATATCGATCGAATTCGCGCGAGTCTGTGCCGGATTCGTGCCAGTGCCGCGCCAGTCGCCGGCGGCAAACAGTCACCTAGCTGACGAGGGCGGCCCTGCGGCCGCCCTCGTAGGTCTGCTTGTCGGTGCGAGCCTAGCGCCGCTCGCGGTCGCGGCCACCGCGGCCACCGCGCCGGTCGCCGTCGCGCGGCGGTCGCTCCTCGCGCTCGCGAGGCGGTGCGTCCTTCGCCCGCTCGATCAGCTCCTCGGGGCTGACCGTGTTGCCGTTTTCGTGCTTCTGGATCAGCTTCAGACCGATCCGTCCACGCGCCTTGTCGACTTCCTGCACGAGCACGTCCAGGATGTCGCCGCGGTTGATCACGTCCTCGATGTGGCCGACCCGTCCCGGGCCGACATTCGAGACGTGCAGCAGTCCGTCGGTGCCCTTCTTCAGCTCGACGAACGCGCCGAACTGCGTGGTCTTGACGACCTTCGCATTCCGGAACTCGTCGCCGACCTCGGGCTCCTTCGTCAACGCCTGGACCGCAGCGATCGCCGACTCCGCCTTTTGGCCGTCGGTCGCGTAGATGAGGATCGTGCCGTCCTCCTCGATGTCGATCTGCACCTCGTGGTCGGACTCGAGCGCGCGGATCGTCTCGCCGCCCTTGCCGATCACCATGCCGATTTTCTCGGGGTCGATCTTCACGGTCGAGATGCGCGGTGCGTTCTCGTTCAACTCGGTCCGCGACTCCGGGATCGCCTCGAGCATCTTGTCGAGGATGATCTCGCGCGCCCGCTTGGCCTGCTCGAGCGCGGCCTGCATGATCTCCCGCGTTACGCCGGTGATCTTGATGTCCATCTGCAGACCGGTGATGCCTTCGCGCGTGCCGGCGACCTTGAAGTCCATGTCGCCGAGGTGGTCCTCTGCGCCCTGGATGTCCGTGAGGATGACGTAGTCGTCGCCCTCCTTGACGAGGCCCATGGCGATGCCGGATACCGGTGCCTTGATCGGCACGCCGGCGTCCATCAGCGCGAGGGTCGAGCCGCAGACCGAGCCCATCGACGACGAGCCGTT
>JBBRZA010000080.1:0-14300 GCA_038237145.1 Gaiellales bacterium | reverse complement strand
GCCACCCGCGCCCAAATAGATGGGGGGGGGCTCGGCCCGCCCACTTACCCCGCGACGCGGCGCCCCTAACCCGGGGCGAACGCCACGCTTACCCCCGGCTATACGGCGTGCGCCATCTCCATGATCTTGTCGCGGGTCATCGTGCCAACCATGTCGGGGTGGTCGGCCTGGACATGCGCCTCGACATTCGTGACGAGCTCGTCATCGGTCTCCCCTCGCACGGTCACGCCGCAGGGGCAATCAACTGCCTTTGCCATGGATCCTCCCTTCGGTCCGGGCGGATTCTATGCGTCCGACACTTCGACGCCGAGCTTGGCGAGGGCTTCTTTGGCAGCCTCCTGCTCGGCGGCCTTCTTCGATTCGCCGCTGCCGACGCCTAGCTGGTCGCCGTCGATGACCGCAGCTGACGTGAAGCGCCGGTCGTGCGGCGGCCCTTCGACCTCCAGCACGGGGTAACTCACCGACTTGGCCCTGCGCGCAAGCGCCTCCTGGAGCTCGGTCTTATAGTCCACGTGACTGTTCAAGGCGTAGTCGATCCGACCCGCGAACGCCTGGACGATCGGCTGCTCGATCTTCTCGAACCCGTGCTCGAGAAAGAGCGCGGCCAGCGCGGCTTCGAGCAGCGCTGCCAGCACGTTGCGGTTCCGCGAGAGACGCTCGAGCTCATCCGGGGCGATGTCGGCTCCGCGTTCCGCCAGCTCCTTCCCCAGCTCGAGCTGGCGGGACACGACGGCGCAGCTCGCGCGAGACACGACGTGCGAGCGGATCTTGGCGAGCCTGCCTTCCGAGAAGTCGGGATAGCGCTCGTAGAGCTCGCGCGCCATCGCGAGCTCCAGGACGCTGTCGCCGAGGAACTCGAGGCGCTCGTACGAGTCGGCGCGGTCGCTCGCCCACGAGGCATGCGTGTAGACCTGCTCGGCTCGAGCCGCGGGCAGCCCCTCGATCAGCTTTCGGAGCGGAGCGACGTCCCCCGTCGCGGCGTTACTGGTGCGACGAGACGTAGTCGACGGCCTGGCCCACGGTCTGGATCTTCTGGGCGTCCTCGTCGGAGATCTTGATCCCGAACTGATCCTCGAGCTCCATGATCAGCTCGACGAGGTCGAGCGAATCCGCGTCGAGATCCTCCTGGAAGGAGGCCTCTTCGGTGATGTCACCTTCCTCGACGCCGAGCTGTTCGGTCAGAACTTCCTTGACTCGCTCGTAGACTTCGTCGCGCGACGCTGCCATGTCACCTCACGTTGGGGGTCGGGGTCGTTGAGGGCCGAGATGCTAACACGCTCCCGCCCAGATTCTTAGTCAGCCTGCCGACGACGTCCTTTTCGACGCCGCGGGCGGCCAGGCTGATGGCGTTCGTGATGGCGCGGCGGGAGGAGTTCCCGTGCGCGATCACGGCCAGTCCCCTGAGGCCGAGCAGGTAGGCGCCACCGTAGGTATCGGGGTCGAGCCGCTTGCGCAGCCTGCGCGTGGCCGGCCTGATCAGCAGGCCCCCGAGCTTCCCCACGGCCGTCGCGGTGATCTCCTCGCGGAGGCCTTCGAGCAGGCTTAGGATCGTGCCCTCGGTCACCTTGAGGGCGACGTTGCCGGTGAAGCCGTCCGTGACAACGACGTCGGCCGCTCCGTTGAGCAGGTCCCGTCCCTCGGCGTTCCCGGCGAAGTTGAGGTCTTTGGAGGAGGCGAGCAGCCGTTGCGCCTCGAGGGTGAGTTGGTTGCCCTTCTCCGGCTCCTCGCCGATCGAGAGCAGTCGGATCTCCGGCTGGGCCACTCCGAGAATCTCTTCCGCGAAGACGGCACCCATATGCGCGAACTGGACGAGGTCCTCGGGCCGGGCGTCGGCGTTCGCGCCCGAGTCGAGGAGGACGGAGGGGCCGCGACGCGCAGGGATCGTCACGGCGATTGCCGGCCGGCGGACGCCCGGGATCCGGCGGAGCTCGAGCAGGCACGCCGCGAGCATCGCGCCGGTGTTGCCTGCAGAGACGACAGCGTCGGCTTTTCCCTCGCCCACGGCGCGGCATGCGACAACGAGAGAGCTGTTCGGCTTGGCGCGGACGGCCTCTGTCGGCTTCTCGTCCATCGCGATCACGTCTGGCGCCTCCATCAGCTCGAGCCCCTGGGTGTCGAGGCCCTGTGGGCCGACGATGACGGGCTCGATGGTGTCGGAGGCCGCGTCGACGGCGCCCGCGACGATCTCTTCAGGCCCGCGGTCGCCCCCCATGGCGTCGACCGCCACGCGGATCATGGGCTTACGGTGCGGAGGTGCGGAGCGGCTCGACGTCGCGGCCGCGATAGGTGTGGCACGTCGGGCAGACCCGGTGCGGGCGCTTCGGCCGTCCGCACTGCGGGCAGACGTTCAGGCGCGGCGCCTCGATCTTGTGTTGCGCGCGGCGCTTGTCGCGGCGAGCCTTGGAGGTTTTTTTCTTTGGGACGGCCATCGGAACGCCGGAGTGTAGCTAGGCCCCGTGACTTTCGGCCACCGGCTTGGGGTCAGACCAAGACCACTCCTGGGGTCAGACCCTTGCCTTTCGGGACACGTCACTCCGCGAGGCACGTCCCGGAGAGCCTGGGTCAGACCCGTGCCGTTCGGGACGCGGTCGCAAAGGCTGGGGTCAGACCCGTGCCGTTTGGGACGGGGGCTAGAGCTGCTCGCGCAGGCTCTCGAGCGCCGACCAGCGGGAGTCCGAGCGCTCTTCCTCGTGCTCGTGCGGCTCCTCGTTCAGGTTCTTCCCGCACATCGGGCAGAGGCCCGCGCAGTCGGCGCGGCAGAGGATCTTCTCCGGCAGGGCGAGGGCGACCGCGTCGCGCGACCACGCCGTCAGGTCGAGGTTGTCGTCCGAGAGGTACGGCGTACGCAGCTCTTCCGTGTCCTCGGGATCGTTCGCTTGGTACTCGCGCGCCGCGATCGGCACCTCGAGGACCGCGTCGCCCAGGCAGCGGTAGCAAGGCCCGTGCAGGCGCGCGGTGAAGCCGAGCTCCAGGACCGTGCCGGTGCTCGCCTTCGTGATCGCCAGCTCCGCAGGCACCTTGTCGGGCACGGGGAGATACCGCTCGCCGCCGAGCTCGAACGGTTCCAGCTCGAGCTCGATCTCGTCGCGATACTCCTCACCCGAGCGGAGCTTGATCTGGCGCAGGTTGAGGCTCCTCATGAAGCTCAGGGTACCTCGGCTAGGCAGCTGCTCTGAGCGGCTCATGGACCTCGTCGGCCACCTTCTTCTTCGGCGTGGGCGCGGTCACGATCAGCACGACCGCGACCACGATCGCCGCGCCTGCCGCGATTGTCGACCAGCCGATCGCTTCGTTGAGCAACACGGTCCCGAGCGCCACGGCGATGACCGGATTAACGAACGCATAAGTCGAGACGACCGAAACCCGAACGTTCTTCAATAGCCAAGCGTAGGCGGAGAATGCGATCAGCGAGCCAACCAGCACGAGATACACGAAAGCGATCACCGGCTTCGTCGAGAACGTGTCCGTGTGGATTGCTTGGGCCTCTCCTTTCGCCAGCCCCGCCACGGCGAGGAAGGCACTCGCCGCCAGCATCTGCATCGAGGCCGACAGCAGCGGGCTCTGGGGCAGGGCCGCTCCGCGCGCGTACAACGACCCGCCCGCCCAGGCGGCGGCGGTGACGACGAGAGCAAGCATCGGGAGAACGGCACCCCCGCCCCCCGGGCGCACGAGCAGCGCGACCCCGGCGAAGCCGACGACCAGGCCCACGATCGCGGGAGCCGAGAGCCGCCGTCCGAAGAACGCGCGGTCCATCACCGCGAACCAGAGGGGGATGATCGCCACGATCAGCGCAGCCAGACCGGACTCGAGCCGCGTCTCCACCCATGCGACCCCACCGTTTCCGACCATCAGCAACGCCGCGCCCACGATGGCCGCAGCCCGCCACTCACGGAGCGTCGGGCGCGCGCGGCCGCGCGAGGCGAACGCGTAGAGCGCCGCCCCCGCGATCAGGAACCGGACGGAGGACATCAAGAGCGGCGGCATCGTCCGGTCGGTGACCCGGATCGCCAGGTAGGTCGAGCCCCAGACGAGGTAGATGGTGCCCAACGCAAAGGCCACCGCGGCCGGGGAGCGGCGTGCGAAAGCTGCGGTCACGAGGCTCTAGATGGAGCGGCGGTCTTCGGGATTCCGCGAATCCACGCCGAACACCACGGCGAGCGGGCCGATCGCGACCAAGAACAGGAGGACGAGGATGCCAGTCACACCGCCATCATCGGCATCCGAGTACCATTAGGACAAATCCAGTTATGATGGACTTTGATTATGGGAACTGATAGCTGGCTTGGCGTTGAACTGCGGCACTTCCTGGCTCTGGAAGCAGTCGCGCGGGAAGGCTCGTTCGGCAAGGCGGCAACCTCCCTGGGCTATACCCAGTCGGCGGTCAGCCAGCAGATCGCCACGCTCGAACGGATCGTCGGCCACCGGCTGATCGAGCGGCCGGGGGGCCCGAAGCCGGTGTCTCTCACGGAGGCGGGCCGCCTGCTCCTCACTCATGCAGGTGCGATCGCAGCGCGCGTGGCCGCGGCCCACGCCGACCTCACCGCCCTCGCCGAGGGCCAGGCGGGAACCCTTCGCGTCGGGGTCTTCCAGAGCGTCGGGCAGCGGATCCTCCCCGAAGTCATGAGCCGGTTCTTCGCAGCCTGGCCGCAGGTGAACGTCACGCTGACCGAATCCGCCGACGACCTCGAGCTGCTCGGCCTCGTCGAGCGCGGCGAGCTCGACCTGACGTTCGCCGATCTGCCGCTGACCGACGGCCCGTTCGAGTCCGTGGAGCTGTTGCGCGACCCGTACGTGCTCGTCGTCCAGGCCGGCTCCCCACTCGCGCAGCGCGACGCGGCGCCCACGTGGCGTGACATGGCCGAGCTCGATCTGATCGGCCACAAGCACTGCAGGTCGCTTGCCCAACTGGAGAGCGATGCACGGCGCCCTCTGCGCTTCGTGTTCCGTTCCGATCACAACCAGACGGTGCAGGCGCTCGTCGCATCCGGCGTCGGCAGCGCGCTCGTTCCGCGCCTGACCATGGATCCGGAGGACGAGACCACGGAGCTGATCGAGCTGCCGAAGGTGCAGCCGCGGCTCATCTCCTTCGCGTGGCACCGGGACCGCTACCGAACTCCCGCCGCGCACTCGTTCGTCGAGACCGCCCAGGCGGTTTGCGCGGAGCTAGAGCTCGAGCCCTTGTTCGCCTAGTTGAACGGCTGAGAGTCGTCCGAGGAGCTGGCCGCAACGCCGGCGACGACACTCTCCTGCGAACGCTCGTGTAGCCGTTCGCGCCCACGCTTGACCGCGCTCAAGAACTTCTCGAGGTTGACCTCGAGCGTCGACAGGATCGAGTCGGCCCAGTCCTCCATTTCGAGCCTGGTTTCCCTTGCCTGTCTCCGCGCCTCGTCGACGATGTCCTGCGCCTGGCGCTCCGCAATCTTCACGATCTCTGTCTGGGACGCTTCGCGCACCGCCTGCTCGCGCGCCTCGCCCAGGAGCCGGTCGGTTTCGCGCTTGGCCTCGGCGAGCATCTCCTGCCGCTCCTTCACGATCCAGCGAGCCTGCTTGATCTCCTCGGGGATCGTGGCCCGCATCTGGTCGAGGATGTCGTAGATCTCCTCGCGGTCGATCCGGACCTGATCGGTCAGGGGCACGGCCTTCGCGTTGTGAACGAGGTCGTCGAGCTTGTCGATGAGCACCAGGACGTCCATTAGCCTCCCGAGTCTATCCCCGGGGCCTCGTTAGGCCGACCGATTGGTGTTTTCAAGTCTGACGAGCGCAGCGAAGTCACTAACCCTCCCTCGGAGAAAATGCGGAGCATTTTCTCCGATTTATTCTTGCGGATTCTCCGGGGTGCCGGGGCGACCATCCGGGAAAAGCTCCTGGAAACGGCGGGCAACGGCTTGGGGCACGAGCTCGTCCACTTTCCCGCCGAAGGCCGCGATCTCCTTCACGCCGCTCGACGAGACGAAGCTCACGGCCGGGCTGGCCATCACGTAGACCGTCTCCACGTCAGGCGCCAGAGTACGGTTGAGCTGGTTCATCTGGAACTCCCACTCGAAGTCCGAGATGACCCGTAGGCCCTTCACGATCACCTTGGCGCTCCACTTGCGCGCGAAGTCGACGACGAGCTGCGAGAAGACGTCGACCTCGACGTTCGGCAGGTCGCCGAGAGCGTCGTGCAGGAAGGCGACCCGCTCGTCGAGCGCGAACATCGGCGTCTTGTGCGTCGGGTTGCCCACGACCCCCACGACCACGCGGTCGAAGATCCCGGCGGCCCGACCGATCACGTCGATGTGCCCGTTCGTGACGGGGTCGTACGAACCGGGTGCGATCGCGGTGATCACGGATGCTCGAACACCGTCACCCGCGTGGACCCGTACTTGCGCGACGTGCGGACTGCAAGGCCCGGAAGCTCGGGCTCGGTCTTCGCCGCCGTCTCGAAGACGAGCAACCCGTCCTCGGCGAGCACGCCGGGCAGGTAACGAAAGAGGGAGTGGTAGTCGGTCATCGAGTATGGGGGGTCCGCGAGCACGAGATCGTACTTTCTGCGCGCCCCGGCTTCCTGCGCCAGCCCGGTGACGGCATCAAGGCTCACGACCCGAGCGCCGGTGAGGCCTAGCTTTTCGAGGTTTCGCTCGATTGCGCGCACGGCCTCAGCATCCGACTCGACGAATACGGCCGCCTCCGCTCCGCGCGAGAGCGCCTCCAGCCCCATCGCCCCCGAGCCGGCGTAGAGATCGAGCACGCGCGCGCCCTCGACCCAGGGCGCGACGATGTTGAAGACGTTCTCCCGCACACGGTCAGAGGTGGGGCGCGTGTCAGGCCCTTTCGGTGCCTGGATGGTGTGGCCCCTGCGCGAGCCGGCGATGATCCTCACGCGAGCTTCGCGAGGATGCGTTCGGCGTCGGCGACGAGTTCTTGCAGGATCTCCGCGGCAGGCTGGACGCGCGTGACGAGCCCGACCCCCTGGCCGGCCCAATTGGGCAGTGCCTCGACCTCGCCTGTCATCGACACGTGCGGAGTGGACGATGCGTAGCGCTTGACGGGCGATCCATCGCCGCGCGCGGCGACGTCGTCGGCCTCGCCCGGTCGATCACCCGGCGCGGGTTGGCCAGCGGCTTCCCACGCCTCGACCGTGCTGTTTCGCAAAGCTCGGTGCGGTGCGTCCGGCCAGCCGCCGTCGAAGAGCGTGCCGTAGTACGTGTCGGTCTCGGCGGCCTCCAACACGCGCTGCTGATAATCGGCGTGAATCGAGCACTCACGCGCTGCGAGGAACCGCGTTCCCACCCACGCTCCGGCAGCCCCGAGCGCAAGCGCCGCCGCGAGCCCGCGACCGTCCCGCGCACGTGTCCGCCGGCTTCCCAGCCCTGAGCGACGACCACGTCGGCTCCCGCGGCCGCGGCACGAGTCGCCTCGTCCGCACTCGCCACCGTGACGAAGACCACCGCGCCGGCGTCATGGGCTTCCTTCACGAGGCCGCCTGCGTCACCCCAGAAGAGTGAGATAACCGGCACGTCTGCCTCTAGCGCAGCGCTCAGCCGCTCACGTTGGTCCCACTCTCGAATCAAGTTGACACCAAAAGGGCGATCGGTCAGCGCAGCCGTCTCGGCGACCTGGCTCTTGAGTTCGTCAGGTGTGCTCCAGCTCAGCGCCAACGTACCGAGGCCGCCCGCGTTGGAGACGGCCGCGGCGAACTCGGGTGTCACCGCTCCCCCCATCGGAGCCAGCACGATCGGCGCCTCGATGCCGAGTAGGTCAGTCAGGGACGTGTGCACGAAACCATTGTCCCACGCTCGTCACGGCAGCACTTCGTGCAAGACGTCGAGGTAGGAGCCGTAGCCCGTAGGGCTCGCCCACTCGTGTGAGCTCTCGACGGACGTGCCCTCCGGCCACTCGTTGAAAGTCAGGACGAGTTGCCAGCGCGCGTTCGACGCGACCATCGCAGCCGCATCGGCTCGCCAGCGCGCCAGGTCGCGGCCGAGTCGCGGTGCACTCTCGCCCCACTCGTCGAACCCGGGCGCGATCATGAACGAGTCCGGCGCGAGGTCGTACTCGGGCAGGGCGGCGGAATACTGATGCCACGCATCGGGCTGCGCGGGACAGGAGCGGAAACCGGCGAAGGCCTTCAGGACGATGTAGGCGCCGACCGTGTTCGCGTTGCGCCACCTTGCCGCAGTCGCGTCGCAGCTGTCCTCGGAGTTGCCGTAGACGTAGACGACGAAGCGCCCGTCGATCTTGAGATACGCGGGCTTGCTCGCATATCTGTCGCGGATGTACTCGAGGTCGGCGCGGATCGTCGCCACGCTCGGGTTCGCGTAGCCCTCGCGCTCGTAGTAGATCGCCCACCGAAACGGCGTCGTCCGCGCGGCGGCTAGGTAACGGCCGAAGCGTTCGTCTGTCGGCGGGTAGCCGTCGCGTCCCCACCACGAATAGATGCCGGCGTCGAGGTGCGCGTAGAGCATCGCGTCGGTATGCACGCGCACGGTGCGTGCGTCATCGGCGCTGTACAAATCGAGCGACGGGCGGAAGCGGCTGTATGGGATGACCGGATAGCGGAACCACGCTTCCGGATACCAGGCGTAGTAGAAGGCGGCGTGGATCGGGAACCACGGCTGCGACGTATCGGGCACCGGTCCCTGGAACCCGCTGATGCGGCCCGGGCGGACGAACCGGAAGCGCACGCGCACGTCAGTGTCCGTCAGCGCGTCGTGTGCATTGCCGGCGAAGACGAAGCCACGTCGCAGCGCCTTGGCGGCCCGAGACGAGAACGTGAACTGGTACTCGGGCCGGTCGGGCTGGCTCGTGTCCGTCACCTCATAGACGTTGTTCGCCAGGACGTGGCGCGCGTGTTGGAGCGTCCAGGTCTGAGGCGTCCCCGTCGCGAAGACGCCTGCCGCCAGTAAGACAAGGGCCGCCTTCAAGACCCGAACCTTAGGCGCGAATCAGACGGTCATCACGAAGCAGGCGTCATGGGAGGAAGGCGACACCTGCACGCGGCGGGCGAGGCGCCCTTGCCGGTCGAGCACGCAGAAGGTCCCACGATCGAGCGACCGGCGTGACGATCCAGCCGCCCGCCTCCTGCACGTTGTACGAGCCTTCCGGCACCTTCGTCGTGCGCACGACACGGCCATCCTTCAGCGACATGACGTGCAGCGTCCCGTCCTCCCGCTCGTCACGTACGCATGCAAGCCGAAGAACGTGACGTGCTGCGGCGGCGCATCGGCCGGCAACCGGCGCACCGCTTCTCCCGTGCGTCGGTCGTAAACCGCGAGCGCGCCGCGGTCGCCCGAGCTGACCCAGACATGACGGCCGCCAGGAGCGATGCCGACGTCATGCGCGAGGAACGGCGGACGGAAGCGCCGGAGGAGCCGCGGCGCCAGCGGGCGCGACACATCCACGACCGCGACTTCTTCGGCCTTCGAGCCGAGCGAGACCCACAGGATCCTGTAGCTCGGGTCGATCGAGACGTGACGCGCCGGCCCGCCGACGCCGACGCGGGCCACGGCGCGGCCGCTGAGGACGTCGACCGTGACGACCTCATGGCTGCCGGAGTCGGCGACGAACGCGTGCCGGGCATTCGCACCGGCGGCCGTGTAACGCGGCTCGTCAAGCGCCCGATGACACGCCGGACACGCAGGCTCGGGCCGTCGACGAGGGGACACGATGCCCTGCGTGGTGTGACAAACGACCACCACGCGGGACTGCGTGTCCGCGGTCACGAGCGCGACCGGTGTCCCACCCGCCAGGGCACTGGGAGCCAGACGCAGGGCAACGGGCAACGTCACTGCCACGACAAGGAACTCGCGACGGTTCATGCCCGGGATACGGGCTCAGGCCGCGGAGAGGCCCCGGTCGGCGAACGCTCGCTCGACTTCGTCCGAGAGCGGGCCTTCCACGTCGACGAGCTCGCCGGCGAGTGCGCGTGCGCGCTCCAGCAAGGGACGATCCTTGCGCAGGTGCGCGAAGTGAAGGTCGGTCAGGCCGGACTGGCGCGTGCCGAGAAGCTGGCCGCTGCCGCGAATGTCGAGGTCGACCTCCGCGAGCTCGAAGCCGTCGTTCGTCCGAACGAGCGCTTCAAGACGAGCGACCGCGGGATCGGTGAGGTCGTCGCGCGCGCGAGAAATCAGGAGGCAATAGGACTGCTCGGCGCCACGGCCGACGCGGCCGCGCAACTGATGCAACTGGGCGAGACCGAACCGGTCGGCTTCCTGGACGATCATGATCGTCGCGTTCGGCACGTCGACGCCGACCTCGATCACCGTTGTCGCGACGAGCACGTCGAGATCGCCGGCCTTGAAGCGCGCCATCAGCTCGCGGCGCTCGGCCGGACGCAGCCGCCCGTGCAGCAACCCGACGCGGTAACCGCGCAACTCGGCCCGCTGGAGACGTTCTGCCTCGGCCTCCGCCGCCCTCGCCTGCGTCGTCTCGGACTCCTCGATCAACGGGCAGACGACATACGCCTGCCGCCCCGCGTCGAGATGCTTGCGCAGGCGCGAATACGCGGCGGCGCTGCGGTCCTCCGTCACCCAGGCGGTCTTGATCGGCTTGCGGTCGGCGGGCGGACGTGCGATCTCCGACACCTCAAGGTCGCCGTAGACAGTGAGCGCAAGCGTGCGTGGAATCGGGGTCGCCGTCATGTGCAACACGTGCGGCGTCCTCCCCTCGGTGAGCGCCTTGCGCTGCTCGACGCCGAAACGATGCTGCTCGTCGACGACCGCAACGGCCAGGTCCCGGAACTCGACGCTTTCCTGAATGAGCGCGTGCGTGCCGACGACGATGTCGGCGTGCGGGGCGAGGTCGCGCTCGCGCTTGCCGGACGAGCTCGTGAGCAGCGAACACGTGACGCCGAGCAAACGGCAGGGCTCCTCGAGTGTGAGGAAGTGTTGCTCCGCGAGCGTCTCAGTCGGCGCCATCAAAGCGCCTTGCTTTCCAGCCTCGACCGCGCGCAGCAGGGCGTAGAGCGCCACCACCGTCTTGCCGGACCCGACCTCACCCTGCAGGAGCCGCTGCATCGGCATGCTGCGCTCGAGATCAGCGTCGAGATCGGCGATCGCGCGCTCCTGATCCTCGGTCAACTGGAACGGCAGGACGTCGCGGTAGCGCGCGACCAGCTCACCCGGCGGGCCGAGCGCAGGTGAGACCTCCAACTCGCGCTCGCGACGCCGGCGCGCGAGCCAGAGCTGCAGCAGGAGCAGCTCGTCGAAAGCCAGGCGGCGCCGCCCCGTTTCCGCCTCGTCGAGCGAGCGGGGCCGGTGTAGGGCCCAGAGCGCATCGACTCGCCCGGGCAGCGCTTCGTGTTGCTTGAGCCCGGCCGGCAACGGATCCGCCAGCGCGATGGGCAACGCGGCGCCGACGAGCTCGCGCAGCTTCTTCGCCGTGATGTCCTCGCTCGCTGGATAGACCGGCGCGAAGTCTGCCGTCGCCTCGCCGTCGCCGATGTCGAAGCTGCGGACGTCGAAGCCGTAGCGCCCCTGGCGTCCGCGCAGGCGCACGGCCGTTCCCGGCTGCAGCTGGCGCTCGAGCCATGGCTGGTTGAACCAGGTCGCGGAAACGGTCGCAGTACCGTCGCTGATGCGCGCAGTCAGCATCTGCAACCTTCCTCGCCGGCGCGTCGACGTCGACAGCACTTCGCCGGAGATGGCGACGTCCTCGTCTCCCCGCAAGTCTGCGATCCGGCGTTCGGGCAAGGGCTCCTCGTAGCGAAAAGGCCGGTGTGCGAGCAGGTCGGCGACAGTTTCGAGACCGAGCCGCGCCAGCTTCTTCTTCACCGCCGGCCCCACGCCGGGAAGCACGTCGACCGGGCGTTCGAGCCCTTCAGCCCGTGGGAACGAGCGCAGCCGCGGCCATCCGTCCGCGTCCGCACCGGCAAATCCGACCGGAAGCGCTAGTGAGACTGTCGTCACTCCCTGTCATCGAACCAGAAGAAGCCGACGGTGCCGGGGCCGGCATGCGTCCCGACGACCGCGCCCAGCGTCGTCACGATCTCCACCTCTGCCTGAGGACGCTCGGCGTGCACCATCTTCTTCAGCTGCTCCGCGCGCTCCGGGGCGTCGGCATGCGCGATCCCGATCTTCAGCGTCGGCGTGTCTTTGCTCGTCGACGTGAACTCCGACACGAACTCCTGCATCGCTTTTTGATTTCCGCGCACGCGCTTGAGCGGGATCACCTCACGCTTGATCGTGAGGATGGGCTTGACGTGCAACAGGTTGCCGGCCCACGCGCTCGCGCGGCCGATCCGCCCACCGCGCCGCAGGAACTCGAGCGTGTCGACGGTGAAGATCAGTCGCGCCTCTTCCTTGAAGCGCCCGATCGACGCGTCGATCTCGTCATCGGTGGTCCCTCTGTCGACCCTGCGCTGGATCGCGAGGCCGAGCATTGCGATCCCTGCGGACGCGCTTTCGGAATCGACGACGCGCACCTTGTCGCCAAGCTCCGCGGCTGCGGTCGTCGCGCTCTGATAGGTGCCGGAGAGCGCGGACGAAAGGTGGAGGGAGTAGATGCGTTCGTAGCCGCCCAGCGCTTCGTAGGTTGCGAGGAAGTCGCCAGGCGTGGGTTGCGACGTCGTCGGCAGCTCGTCGGCCGTACGCAGCCGTGCGTAGAACGCCTCGGGTGTGAGGTCGACGTAGTCGCGGTAGCTCTCGTCGCCGAAGAGGACGTACAGCGGCACGACGCGCCAGTTCGGGAAACGCTCGGGAGCCTCGGGGAAGTCGGCGGTCGAATCGAGGACGATCGCGGTGTTCTCTGGGGTCAGGGTCATCAAGCGGCGCGCCTGATCGCGTCGACGATCTCGTCGAGCTCCTGGTCTTTGGACAGACACGCCACGGCGCCCGCTTCGTAGAGCGCGTCGACCTCGCGGAAGTTCGCCGACGCCGTCAGGCAGACCACGGCCACGTCAGGGCAGGCCTCCCGCACGGCTCTCGTCGCCTGCACGCCGTCGAGCCCCGGCAGCCGGTAGTCCATCAGCACGACGTCCGGCTTGTGCGTCCGTACGACCTCGGCAGCGGAGGAGCCGTCGCCGACCGTGGCCACGACCTCGATGTCGGACTGGAGCCCGAGCAGCAGCTCGAGCGCCTCGCGGAACACCTGGTTGTCTTCCACGAGGACGAGGCGGATCGGCTCGGCCATCGCGCCGAAGGTTATTCGGCGGACAGAAGCAGCGAATAGTGGGGCTGGCCGCCGGCCTGCACATCGAGCTCCAGGTCGGGATGGCGCTCCTGGATCCGCTCGAGCAAGCCGTCGAGCTCAGGCTCGTCCGCGCCGGTGAGGAGAGTCATCACGCTGCGAGGCTCCTCGAGGAGGCGCTCGGCGACCGCTGCAGCGACCTCGTCGAAGTCCGGGCCACCCGCGACTGCCTTTCCGTCGGCAAGCCCGAGCCACGCGCCCTTCCGAACGGACACGCCGTTCATGTCCACATCACGTGAAGCGATCGTGACCTCGCCGGTCTTCACTTCCTCGAGAACCTCGTTCATCGCCGCCGCGTTCTCCGCGCCCGGCCGGTCCGGGTCGAACGCGAGCATCGCGGCCAACCCCGCCGGCAGCGAGTCCGTCGGGACAACCGCCACCGGCTTGTCGACCAGACCGGCGGCCTGCTCGGCCGAGAGGATCACGTTGGAGTTGTTCGGCAGCACGACGACCTCAGCGGCCGGCGTCGATTCGATCGCCTCCACAAGCGCCGCGGTCGACGGGTTCATCGTCTGTCCGCCTTCGACGATCTTCGTCGCGCCAAGACTTTCGAAGAGCTTTCGATTGCCGTCGCCTGCGACCACGGCCACGACTCCGGTCGTTGTCGGCGGCGCATCGGGCACCGCCTCGAGCAGACGCTGCTCGCGCTGGAGCGTCTGCTCGTGCATGTTCGCGATCTCGACGCCTTCGATCACGCCGGCGCGTGTTCCCACCGCGAGCGCACTGCCCGGCTCGTCTGTATGGACATGGACCTTCAGCGCCTCAGGATCGCCGACGACTAGCAGTGAATCCCCGAGCTGCTCGAGCTCCTTCTCGATTGCATCGCTGTCGAGCTTGTCGCCCTCGATCATGAAAGTCGTGCAGTAGCGGAAGGCCGAGAGCTCCTGGTGAATCGCTTCGATGTTGAGCTCCTCGCGCGCGGCGGGTGCTTCGGGCAAGGGCTCGCCGGCCGCCGTCACAACGAGGCCGCGCACGATCTCGAGCAGGCCGGTGCCGCCGGCGTCGACGACTCCGGCCTCGCGCAGCACCTCGAGCTGCTCCGGCGTCCGCGCGACAGCCTCCTCGCCACGCTTGACGATCCTGGCCAGAAGCTCCAGCTTCGTAAGGCCGTCGTTCTCGGCACTCTCCCCTTC
>JBBRZA010000079.1:0-14564 GCA_038237145.1 Gaiellales bacterium | reverse complement strand
TTCTATCTCCGCTGGGAGCGCGGTGACCTGACTCGCGAGGACCTCGCCTTCTATGCGGGTGAATACCGGCACGCCGTCGTGGCGCTTGCCGACGCCGCAGCCGTCGGCGGCGGCGCCGAGCATGCCGCCGAAGAGGCAGCCCACATTCAACTCTGGGACGACTTCGCCGCAGCACTGGACGCACCGCTCGATCGCGAGCCGAGCAGCGAGACCCGTGAGTGCGCCGGCGCCTGGCGGGCTGAAGACTCCCTTGAAGCGCGTGCCGTGCTCTACGCAGTCGAGTCCGGCCAGCCCGACATCTCGCGCACGAAGCTCACCGGCCTCGTCGACCATTACGGGTTCGCAGCCGGCACGAAGGGCACCGAGTACTTCGAAGTGCACTCGAACCGAGACCACGAGCACGCAGCAGCATCTGCCGAGGTTTTGAGCAAAGCAGCGCCGGAAGACGCAGACCGCCTAGTGGCCGCCGCAACAGCAGCACTCGAGGGCAACTGGCGCCTGCTCGACGGCGTCGAGTCCCGAGTCTGATCCGCGCGAATGCCGGCTTTGCCGGCGTTCGCTGATGCGCGTTGTCCACTGAGTCGAACCGACCGAAGTCATCATGTCTCCGAGAAGTGGAGACGGATTTCGGTCGGTGATGCGGGCGAGAGGACTCGAACCTCTAAGGAGCGTCAGCCCCACCGGGACCTAAACCCGGCGCGTTTACCAATTCCGCCACGCCCGCCGGCGGTTCCAGGGTAGACCTTTCCTGCCCGAAAGGCGTACGATCCCGGGCGGCCAGAACGTGATGAAGCTTGCGGCACCTACCGCCCTGGTGCTCCTTGCCGCTGCCGCATTCGCGGCGGCTGCGGCAGGTCTGGACTCGGCCGGTCCGACACCGGCCCGCTGCGGCGGCGAGTTGTGGCGCCTGAAGACGCTGAGTGATCTCGGCAGCAAAGCCGTCCACCTCGAGCCGACGAGCACGACGATCGCCGCAATCGGCAAGCGTCCGTACCCACGTCCGGTGCCTAGGTTGCGGCGAACGGCCTTCCAGCGCCATGCCTGGCAGGTGGTGGCGCAGATCACCAAGTACCGCGTCGAGACGGACGGGATCAGGCTGGAACTGTACGACCAGGAGTCGTATCTCAACGCTGTCATTCCCACACCCGACTGTCTCTCGAATGCTACGCGCGCGCGCAAGGACATCGCCTCGACGTTCAAGCTGTTCACCGCCGACTGCGGGCACCCGACTACGAGGGACTGGCAATCGCTCGGCGCGATCGTCTACGTTCGCGGCGTCGGCTTCTGGAGTCAGCGTCGGTCGCTGCGAGGCGCGGCACGGAACGGCGCCGAGCTACATCCCGTCACGGGGCTCCGCATTGTCGCGGGCTGCTAGCGAGGGCTCCGGGGCGTCGTCGTAGGAGCGCGACGCCGGCAGTTGGAGCCAGAAGGTGGACCCTCGCCCGGCCTCGCTCTCGAACCCGAGCTGACCTCCGTGCGCCTCGACGATCTGACGGGCGAGGACGAGCCCCAGTCCGGTGCCCGCGATGCCGAGCTCCCGGCCCACGTCGCCACGGAAGAACTTCGTGAAGATCTGTTCCTGGTGTCCGCCGGGGATGCCGAGCCCTTCGTCTCGCACCCAGACCCAGGCCTCGTCGCCGATCGCCGTAGCGCTCACTTCGACTACTCCGCCGTCCGGCGAGTACTTGATCGCATTCGAGAGAAGGTTGCCGACCACCTGGGCGAGGCGGTCGGGGTCGCCGCGGACGGTGAGCGGCTCGCCGGCCGGCTGGAACTTCAATTCGTGTGCGTCGCTCTGGGCTGAGTAGAGCGTGACCTGGGTGGACAGCAGCTCGTTGAGATCTACCTCGTCGCTGCGCAACTCGAGCGCATCCTGCTCGACGCGCTGCAGATCGAGCAGGTCGTTCAGGAGGGCCGCCAACCGGCGCGCCTCCGTGCGAATCACCTCGAGGTAGCGCTTCGTCTCCTCGGGCGTGACTTCCCGGTCGAGCATGAGCGACGAGAACCCGAGCACGCTGGCAAGCGGTGTCCGCAACTCGTGTGAGACGTTGCTCACCAGCTCGCTCTTGACCTGCTCGCTCTCGCCAAGAGTCCGGTTTCGCTCTTCGAGATCGGCGACGGTGCGCTCGAGCGAGGCTGCCATCGTGTTGAACGTGCGCTCCAACTCACCCACTTCGCCTGGGCCATCCTCGTCCAGGCGTTCCGACAGTTCGCCACGCGCGATTCGAGCCGCAGCGTCCGCGGTGCGGCGCAGCGGATTTGCGACTGCGCGTTTCAGGTAGAGCGCTCCCACGAGGATCAAGAGAAGCGCAGCAGCGAGCCCGATCCCCCCGACGAGCAACGAGTTGCGCGTCGTCGCGCGCGCCCGCGCGTTGCGCACCTCGCTCAATGCCGTCTCGGTGTCGATGAAACGCTTGAACTGACCGCGAATCGCCTCGACTTGCCTCCGCCCGCGCGCATCCGTCGCGACGCTTGGCGCCTCCTGTGGGTTCCGACGCAGGAATTCCACGATCCCAACCGAGTAGGTACTGAAGTAGACCTGGATGTCCCTGCTGATGACGAGCGCGCGACGGTGCTGCACCGGGCTGTCCTTCGTGAGGTCGAGGAGCGTGGCGACCGCCTCGGGATACTGCGCCTGAGCCGACTTCCAGGGATCGAGGTAGCGCTCGTCCCGCGTGAGCGCGAACCCGCGTGCCCCTGTCTCCAGATCGATCACATAGGTCTGCAGGCGGTTGGCGGTCGCGATCACCTGCTGGGAGCGACGCGCGTCGAGCGAGCGCTGGTGAAGGCTGACGATCGCGAGAAAGAGGACGGCGAAGACGATCGCCAGCCCGATTGCGACCGAGATCGCGGAGAAGGCGATCCGCGCGACGAGACCGGAGTCCGCCCACGACCTTCTCGACCGACCGTACGATCCGCCCGCGCCTGCTGCAGCTTCTGCGTCGGGGCCGGCGTGGCTCATCGTCGTTCCGCGAGAACCTCCTCCACCGCAGCCGTGATTTGCTCGGGCTCGAACGGTTTTACCATGACGAGGTCGGCGCCCTGCCGCAAGGCTTCCTCCCGCGTCCCCGGCTGCGCCGTCAGGACGATGACGGCAGTGTCCGCGAAGGCGTCGTCTTGCCGCAGCTCGGCCAGCACTTCAAGCCCGCTGCGACGCGGCATCATCATGTCGAGAATCATCACGTCTGGATGCAGGCGACGGGCTAACTCGAGCGACTGCTCGCCGTCGTCGGCCTCTGCAAACCGATACGGGCCATCCAAGCTGACTCGGATCAGCTCGCGAAGTGACGGCTCGTCGTCGCAGATGAGCACGGTTGCTAGGACACCGGCCATCTGCCTTGCAGATAAGCAGATCCGGACTGAAAGACATAGCCATATGTCCGGAGGCGCGGCTTCCCTAGGATGTCCCCGACTTGGCGGACGCGAAAGAGGAGACCCAGCTCGAGCCGATGGAATGCCCAAGCGGGCACGGGCAGATGCGGCTGCGCACGCGCTGGGCGGGCCAGCAGGCCCATCCGGGCAAAAAGGGCTCGCACGCCGAGCCCGTCACGGAGTGGGTCTGTCCGCGCTGCGGTCGGACCGCTCCTCTCGACTGATCCGCATCCGCCCAAGGCGGGCTCTGCCCCGCGCCGCCACAGGCGCCGCGAAGTCGAGGTGCGAACGCGGGAAAGCCATCATGGCCCGCGCGCAGCGGGCCGGACTTCCCGCGGAGTGGCCCCGGGAGGAGTCGAACCTCCGCGCACGGATTCGAAGTCCGTCGCTCTATCCGCTGAGCTACGGGGCCGTTGCCTCGCAGCGTAGCGGCGTCTAAGGCCAGATCGAGTCGGCCCGGCCGAGGTCGAGCTTGTCGCCTTTGCGGCACTCCGACGAGCGGTACGCGGGTAGTTCTTCTCCGTAGTGACGCCAGTAAGTGCGCACGAGTGCTGCGGCATAGGCAGGGCTCGCGCCCAGCTTGATCGCGGTTCCGTTCGCGAGCTGAATCGCGTTGCACTCCGCGACGGATTCCTCTGCGATCCCGATGCTGTGTTGCGGCTCGTGGCTGAGCGTGACCACCGCGGCGGCAAGCATGAGCTGGCCTGCTTCGTCGGTCGGCCGTGCTCGCTTGTACGCGAGATCGACGAGCCCGGCGCACACAGCCGGACCAAGGTTCACGCGAGTGCCGCCGATCCCCGCGAAGCCGAGCGTGCTGGCCCCGAGCTTCCCGTGGGTGTAGCTCGACTCCTCGCGTATGAGGTGACGCCAGTCGGCGTCGGACCAGCAGCGGACCTCGAGCTGCTTGCCGGCGAGCGCGCTCGCAACGCGACCGAAGCGAGGATCGAGCCGGCTCTGCTCTGCTTCCCCGGCGATGACGGGAAGGGAGCGGACCTCACCGGGCGGGAGCATCTGATCTGCCGTCAGCAAGAGACCGGCTGCCCGCTTCGCCTCTGCTTGCGCCTTGCCGATCTCCGAGTCCTGACCGTGGTCGATCGCAAGCGTGATCGCGCCGTGGAAGCGCTGCAAGTGCTTGCACGCGAGGCGAAAGGTGTCGAAGGCACGCTGCAGACGCGCAGTGGGAGGAGAGCCGACCTTGGTCGCCAGGTCAGCGGCACACGAGCCGGCGGGCTCCAGCGCGCGCGAAAGCACTCCCACCGTCTTCCCGCCGCGCTTCATCAGCTTCTGCGCGAGGCGCGGAGTCGTCTCCACGCGCGCAGCCGACTGGAGCCCACGCAGCAGCCGGGCGTCCCACGAGCCGAGCTTCTCGAGCCAGTCAAGCTCGGCGGGCGACGCCCACGAACCGCTCGTTACGCCGGCCCCGAGAGCGTGACCCTCGGCATGCTGACTCAATCCCGTAAGCAGAACGGCGAGCGAGACCGCAGCCAGACTTCCGGCCAGGCCAAGAAGAAAGCGCAGAAGAAAGCCCCCGGAGGTCACGCCGACACAACGGCCCGAGCGAAGGCCTGGTTACGGACACAAACCCTCTAGAAGGCGAAAAGGTGGCTGATGGGACTCGAACCCACGACCACCTGGACCACAACCAGGGGCTCTACCAACTGAGCTACAGCCACCGCGCTCAAACGCAGGATAGCTTTGGTTTAGCCCTCCCGATCCGCCGATGAGCTAACGCCGCGAGTGCCGGCTGCGCCGGCGCTCGCTACCCAGCGCCGTTTCGAACCGCGGGAAGTCATCTCGCCGCGGCAAAGCCGACGGACTTCCCGCGGGAGTGCGCCTGGGAGGATTCGAACCTCCGACCCGCGGCTTAGAAGGCCGCCGCTCTGTCCACTGAGCTACAGGCGCCGGGGAAAGAGGGTACCGCGCAGGCGGTCGAGCCCTGACACCGCACATCGCGAATGCCGGCTTCGCGGCGTTCGCCCGAGCCCCTTCGACGGCGCTCCAACCGCGGCAAATCATCATGGCGGCGCGGAAGCGCCGCCGGATTTGTCGCGGCGACGGCCCGCGGCCTAGAAGCGCCGCTCTGTCCACTGAGCTACAGGCGCCGGAGGAACAGGGTATCGCGGAGGTGCTCTAGCGCCTGACGCCGAAATCGGCAGTCACGATGGTGACCTCGCGTCCGCCGAACGAACCTGGAGCTGAGTGCACGTGCACGGCGGAAAGACCGATTTCCCGCCAGCGTGCGGTGAAGAGAATCTTTCTGTGCTCGGGGCTTTTCAGCCACATGTCGAGCGCAGCCGACGCGCTGACGTCGGGGGACGACCAGAGCAGGTTCTCTCCGACCGACCAGTAGCGCTTCCCGCCCAGCGAATAGAAGCGGGCGATCCGCCTGTCGAACGATGTGCCGTTGGCGGAGTTGTGGCTGAAGTAGCCACGTTGCGCCATCTCGGCAGAATGCGAGCGAGCCGCGGCGGAGAGCTTCGTGGACAGCCGGAGCGCGCCAAGACCGTGCTGCCGCCGCAAGAGGTTGACGTTCGCGAGGACATCCTGCTCGAGCGCGCCCGTGGCGCCGGCGGGACGCTGACTGGTCGCCCCGGCGGGTGCCGCGCCGGCCCAGAGCCCCATGATCGAGACGCCGAGCAGGACAAGGCGAAGAGCACTTCGGGCCATGCCTTGGAGATCGGCTTACGGCCTGAAAACTTTAGCTTCCTGCCCGAATCAGGTCGCGCCGGCAGGCTCCTCGCCGCGGCGCTGCCGGAGCCAGTCGCGAAAGATCACCTGCAAAGAGCCCGCAACGGGAATCGCGGCGAGGGCACCCAGGACGCCTGCGAGCTGTGCCCCGATCAGCACGGAGATGAGCACCGCGAGTGGCGAGAGCTGCACGGTCCGCCCGTAGACGACCGGCTGGATGATGTGGTTCTCGACCTGCTGGTAGCAGATGAAGAACACCACCACGATGATCCCGGCTGGAATCGAGTGGAGGAACGCCACCGAGCCGACGATGATGGCTGCGATCGTCGCGCCGGCGAGCGGGATCAGGTCGAGGATCGCGACGATCAGCCCGAGCGCGAGCGCATACGGCACACCGACGGTGAGGAGGACGATCGTGGTGAGCGTCCCGGCGATCAGGCTGATCAGAAGGTTGCCCGTCACATACCCGCCGACCGTGCGGTAGATGTCGCGTCCGACCGACCGCCAGCGCCGGCGGGATTCCGGCTGCAGGAGCGTGAAGAACGACTCCACCCATCTCGGTCCCTCGAGCAGCATGAAGAACGTCATGAAGACGATCGTGACGGTCGCAAGCACCACGTTGGCTACGCCCTTCGCGAGGGCGAGTGCCGTCCCGGAGAAGCCGAAGAGCTTCGAGGCGCCGCCAGTGTCCAACGCCTCCCGGGCCTTGTCGACGAGGTGGTATTTCGTCTCGAGGAACCCGAGCCGGCCGCGACCCTTCGTCAGGTCGTTCAGGTAGTCCGGAACCTTCCCGGCGAAGTCGTTCACCTGATTGACGAGCGTGGGGATGAAAAGGAGTCCGATCCCGACGACGGCGCCCAGCGCGGCGAGATAGACGATCCCCGTCGCGATCCCGCGACGCTTGATGCGCCGCTCGAGCCGGTCAACAGCCGGGTTGAGCGCTAACGCGAGAAAGAGCGCGATGAAGATCCACGTGAGGACGTGCCGTGCGATCCAGACGACCTCGAGCACGATCGCCGTGGCGAGCAGGATGCCGACGATGCGGAACACCGTCCGCGGAAGGAAGTCGACGACGCGTACAGGGCCGTCCGGCACCACTGCAGCATC
The DNA here is from genome assembly GCA_038237145.1 of Gaiellales bacterium. Taxonomy (GTDB): domain Bacteria; phylum Actinomycetota; class Thermoleophilia; order Gaiellales; family Gaiellaceae; genus 3-1-20CM-4-69-9. Next base: position 7,397 of record JBBRZA010000079.1, on the reverse strand, counting down.
GCGGCCACGCCGGACGGTAGATTGCCGACGCGATGCAGGCGATCATCCAGACCAACCACGGCCCGATCCACGTGGAGCTCTATCCGGACGACGCGCCGAAGACGGTCAACAACTTCGTGAAGCTTGTGAACGACGGCTTCTACGACCGCGTCATCTTTCACCGGGTCATCCCGGACTTCATGATCCAGGGAGGCGATCCCACCGGAACCGGCTCGGGCGGCCCGGGCTACACGTTCGAGGACGAGTTCAACGACCACAAGGTCGAGCGGGGTGCGTTGGCCATGGCCAACGCCGGGCCGAATACGAACGGCAGCCAGTTCTTCATCGTCACCACGGAGGCAGCATCCTGGCTGGACGGAAAGCACACGGTCTTCGGGCGCGTGACGGACGGCATGGAGGTCGTGGACAAGATCGCCGAACTGCCCCGCGACGCGCGAGACAAGCCACACGACGACGTCGTCATCGAGAGCGTCTCGGTTTCCGACGGTCTTGAATAGCCGCGGCCAGCGGCAACCCGTACCAGAGCAGTAGAAAGCACGCCGCGGTGAACGCGGTGAACGTCGCCGCCCACGCACGGTGAAACAGGAAGTCGGTGATGACGAACACGGTGCTCGTGATCGCGACGGCGAGACAGGCCATCCCCGCGATCGTCAGCACGTTGGAGAAGACGAGCAGCCGCTCCTTGTCGTGCAGGCGCCAGCGCAGCCGGTGGTATGAGCTCGGGGCAATCAGGAGCACGGTCGCCAGCGCGGCGGCCAGGAAGGCGACGAAGAAGATGTCGCGGTCGAGCCTGACCGCTTCGGGAACCCGTTCGCGAACGGGACGGCGAGCAGGAAGGCAAAGAGCACCTGCACGCCCGGGAGTGCCACGCGGAGCTCGTTCAGCAGCTCGATCAGCTCTCTGTTGTGCTGGTCATCCTTGCTCTCGTCGGCCATGGAGCTTCTATTCCAACCAGGCCTGCCGCTCGAAACCCGCGTACTCCTGTATCGAGCCGAAGATGCTCTGGACGACACGAGTCCTGTTCACGGTGACCCGAACTGTCCCATAGGGGAGCCTGTTGGTCCACTTCTTCTTGCTGTGCTTTGAGTACACGTTCACGTATGACTTGCAGAGCGAGCGTTTCGACAGTTGAGCTACATCGAGCCAGAACTGCTCGATCTCATGCTGTCGCCGAACGTGGTCAGCGAACAGGTTGCACGTGATCCTGATCTCTTCGTCCCGTAAGTCGAAGTACTTCCTTAGGAAGAAGACGAAAAAGCGCACCATCTCTGGATCCGAGTTGTAAACCGCAGCCCATTCCGATCCTTCTCGCCTTCCGCCCAATAGAGCATGCAGCCCGCGACGTGGCAGCTGTCGCTTTGGAGTGCAAGTCGTCGGCCTGCTTCCTGGTAAGCGATGCGTTCCGCCCGACGGTTGGCAGCCTGAATGGCCGTACCGCTTAGTTGCCGGTTGTACGCCGGATTGCGGCGGAGCAGTTCCTGCTCCTGCGCCGGAGTTAGCTCGATGTCCCGAACCCAACGACTCACCGAAGAAGCCGCCACGCGGACTCGTCGCGCAATCTCCTTGATCGGCGCGCCTTCGTCACGTCGGATAGTTCGAGCAAGCTCTCGCTCTTCTGTTTTCATTTTAGAAAACATAGCGACAGCGTCGGATGTATTAAGCGCCCGACCGGGCTCGAACCGGTGCCAGGAGATTGGAAATCTCCGGTGCTACCTCTACACCACGGGCGCGTGCCCTCAGTAGCGTAGCGGTGTGGATCCGCACTCGTGGTCGCTCCGCTGGGACGTGTTACTCGCGATCGGCGTCCTCGCGGCCGGCTACTTCTGGAGTCAGCGCCGGTGGCCGGCGAATGCAATTCGCAGGGTTGCCTTCGACTTCGCCGTGATCCTCCTGCTCGCCGTCTACGTGACTCCGCTGCACACGATCGCGCTTCACTACCTGCTCTCGGTTCATCTCCTCCAGAACGTGGTGACGGCCGAGTGGGCGCCGGGGCTGGTCGTGTTCGCGCTCGCACCCTCGTTGGCGAGCGAGCTCCGGCGATTTGCAACGGTTCGCTTTCTGACGCACCCATTCGTCGCACTGCCGCTGTGGCTCGGCACGTACTTCCTGTGGCACGTCCCACCGATCTACGACACCGCCCTCGAGCAGTCCGGCTGGCTCCTGCACCTCGAGCATCTGACGTATTTCTTCGCGGGCGTCCTGATGTGGTGGCCCGTTGTCCACGGCCGCTATTCGGACGGTGTCAAGGCGCTGTACCTCTTCGGTGCGTTCGTGCTCGCTGCGCCGCTTGGGTTGCTGCTCGCACTCCTGCCGCGGCCGATCTACGACTTCTACAAGGACGCCCCACAACTGTGGGGTCTCTCCGACACCACGGATCAGCAGATCGCCGGAGTGACGATGGCGGTCGAGCAGGCGATCGTGTTCTTCGCGGTGTTCGCCTACTTCTTCATGCGCTTCCTGCGCACGGAGCACATCGCGGGCGTGTTCAGCGAAAGCTCGAGATGAGCGCACCGCCGCCGACCACAAGCGCCGCAGCAAGAAGCAGGCGGGGTCCGACCCGTTCCGAGCGGCGCAGCAGCACGATCGAGATCAGCACCGCGAAGAGCGACTCGGTTGCGACCAACGGCGCAACGATCGTGACGCGCCCGCGGTCGAATGCGGAATAGAGACACGCGTAGCTGATCCCGTAGACGAGCCCCGACGGCACGAACGGAAGTGCAGCGAGGCGGATGCGCTCACGCGCATTCGGGCGCGACGCTACCACGATCAAGATCACCAGCGTCGCGGACACGAGCGATGCGGTGCCGGCAACGAGCCCGGTCACGTCGCTGCCGCGCGCTGCCCAGCGAACGAGGTTGTCGCGGACGGAGAACAACAGGGCCGCGCCCAGGCTGAGCGCAATTCCCAGCGAAAGCATCGCGGCAGGCCCACTACGGTCGCCGACGAGCAGCATCCCCCCGGCCACGACGAGCAGTGTCCCAAGCACGAGCGCCACGTGAAGCGGCTCGCCGAGGACCGTGACTGCAATCGCGGCCGACAGCACGGGTGAGATCCCCACCGCGATGGCGGTGCGCGAAGGCCCGATGACGCCCACGGAACGCGTGAACAGGATCTGGCTGATCCCCGGTGCGAACAATCCGGTGACGAAGAACGGCCACGTGTCCCGCCACGCCACGCCCGAGAAGTCCCCCGTGAGGAGCGCGAGCAGCGCGCAGATGACGCCAGCGATGACGGTGGTGACGAGCGCCGCCGCCTCCGCGTCGATGCCGCGGGCGAGCGCGAAACGGATCGTGACGGCGAGGGCGCCGAAGAAAAGCGCCGAGCTCGCGGCAAGGAGTACGACCAAAATCGGGGCGGCGAGATTCGAACTCGCGACTTCTGCCTCCCAAAGGCAGCACTCTAACCAGGCTGAGCTACGCCCCGCTGCTCGCAGATTACATCTGTAGGTTCGCGCGATGGTCCAGCCACGCCCAGGGCTCGGCTACGCGATGGTCGCGATCGCCGCGACGCTCTTCGCGGTCAACGGCACGGTCTCGAAGGTGATCCTCGGCTCGGGCATCAGCTCGGGCCAACTCACTGAGGTGCGTTGCGCCGGTGCGCTGATCGGGCTCGCGTTGCTCGCAGCGGCAATGCGGCCGAGGTCACTGCGGATTCGCACCGGCGACCTACCGCTGCTGATCGCGCTCGGCATCGGCCTCGCCGTGGTTCAGTGGGCCTACTTCTTCGCGATCCACCGGCTCGAGATCGGGATCGCGCTGCTGATTCAGTACATCGCGCCGATCCTCGTCGCGCTCTGGGCTCGGTTCGTCTTCCACGAGCCGGTCCGCCGGCGCATCTGGGCCGCCCTCGCCCTCTCGCTCGCAGGGCTCACGCTCATCGTCGAGATCTGGCACGGCGGACGCCTCAGCGGCCCGGGCGTGGCCGCCTGCGTCCTGGCCGCAATCAGCTACGCGGCGTACGTCCTGATCGCCGAGCGCGGCGTACGCCGACGCGATCCCATCTCCCTGTCGGCCTGGGGGTTTCTCTTCGCGACGATCTTCTGGTCGCTGCTCGCACCTTGGTGGCGCTTCCCGGGGCGGCATGTCGACGACCACGTCTCGCTGCTCGGGAACCTGGCCTCCACACATGTGCCGCTCTGGCTGCTCATGCTGTGGATGGTCGTCCTGGGCGGGATCGTGCCGTTCGGCCTGATCGTCAGCGCCCTCCGCCACATCTCGGCCACGAGAGCCGGGATCACCGCGATGCTGGAGCCCGTCGTGGCCATCATCGTGGCCTGGGCGTGGCTGGGAGAGTCGCTGGAGCCGGTCCAGCTGTCCGGGGCGGCCCTTACCCTCCTCGGGATCGGGCTAGCCCAGACGGCCCGCTGAAAAAGCCGCTCTGTGCGAGGCCGATCTACCCCTTTTGGGGGAGGCGTCCCCCGAAACCCAGCCCCAGACTGCCCCGAATGCCAATCAAAAAGAAGATTCTCGTAGCTTTTCTGGCAAGTTTCGCCCTCCTTGGACCGGCAGCCGGGGCTCAGGCACGGACGCTGAGCAACTCGGAGGCCTCCCTCCTCCAGACGATGAATTCGGTGCGGACGAGCCATGGTCTCGCCCCCTTGCGAGTGGACGTTCGCCTTCTCCGCGCCGCCCGCGGTCATTCCGCGGACATGTTGCAACGCCAGTACTTCGCCCATGGGTCGGTCGCCGGGCGGGTGCTCGCTCACGGTGCGCGCGGCCCCGTCTTCGGCGAGGACCTCGCCTGGGGCACGAGCGTGACCGCTCAGTGGGTCGTCAGTCAATGGCTCGCAAGCCCAGGTCACCGGGCCGTGCTGCTTCGACCCGGTTTCCGCCGGGTCGGGATCGGCATCGCCTTCGGCACGTTCGCCGGGCACGGTGGAGCCGCGGTCGTCACGGCCGATTTCGCAGGGCGCTAGAGCCGTCGGGAGAAAAACAGCACGGGAGGTCGTCTGGAGAGACGGCCTCTCTTGCGCTCGCTCAGTGATGCCCTACGTGATGACCGGCCCGATGGCAGTAACCGCTCGGTAGGAGCCGGGCCACGCACAACTCCGGTTCGGGCGCGTGCATCGCGTAAGCGCTGCGGAGATCGCGCGTGAACCAGATGTGCATCATCTCGCTCCCGTGCCGTCCTTTGGTCCCGCGCGGGCACGAGCCGTCGAGCCGTGGAGCGATGCCGCGATGCTTACCGCATGCGCAGACCCAGCGGGTATGCCATCGCGTGATCGGGCCAGCCGGTGAAACACCGTGCATTCCGCGCCGCAGCGCGAACATGACGCCGATCAGCACGAGCGGACGTCCCGGCGCGTTTGCATAGATGAGCGTCTCGATGTGCTCCGGGTCCATATAGCGGTCTTCCTTGAGATACGGGTAGTTCTCCGAGTGGACCATCGCACCGACCGGTCGGCCTCGACGCGGAGGGCCAGCTTCATTCTGAAGCCCGCCACTCCCGCGGCCCTCGGGTCTCTCCAGATCCGGGTCGCCCGTCGTGTGGCCTCGAGCAGGCGCACGGCGGCCGCCCGCTGTTCGCTCGTCGCCAGTGAGAGCGTCGGGTATTGCTGGAGACGGTCGATCGGGCCGCGAAGCGTTCCCGCCGGCAGCTGCTTCTGATCTCCCGAAACGGTGCTTGTGAACGCCGAAGAAGAAGCCGCGGCTGCCACGAGGCACGCGCCGAAGACCGCCGCGGCCCTGCGGCCCGAGTGCCGCAACGTGAGCGGCCGCCTCTCCATTCTTGAACCGTACTCCGCAATCGCTCGCCCGAGAAGGGCGCGCGGAATTACTCGGAGTCCATCAGGGAGCGGAGCTCCGAGAGCTTCTCGGCCCGCAGCTCGTCGCGCTCGCCGCGATCAAGACGGTCGAGCAGGCTTTGCACGAGCGGCGCGAGCTCGAGCGGGTTGAACGGCTTCGTGACGTAGTCGACGCCGCCGATGTCGAGCCCGCGGGCCCGGTCGCGGAACTCGGCGCGCGCGGTCAGGAAGATGATCGGAATGGCGACCGTCCGGTCGTCTTCGAAAAGCTGTTCGGCGACCCGCCACCCGTCGAGCCCGGGCATCATCACGTCGAGAAGGATCACGTCAGGTCTCTCCTCGCGCGCCTTGTCCACCCCGGACGGGCCGTCTGGAGCCTCGATCACGTCCATGCCTTCTGCCTCGAGATTCACTCGGCAGAGCAGACGAATCGGAGCCTCGTCGTCGATTACAAGAACTTTGGTCATGAGGGGACGCTGCCGGTCGCCGCCGCTATACCCAAACCGGCTGCCATCTACTCACGGGCGGCGGGCAGCTCGAACGAGAAGCTCGAGCCCTCCCCTTCGGTGGACTCGACCCAGATCCGTCCGCCCATCGCTGTCACGAGCTCCTTGGCGATGAAGAGGCCCAACCCGGTGCCCGCCGCTCCGTCCCGTGCGGTTGACTCGGCCCGATAGAACTTCCGGAAGATTCGCTCGCGCTCCGCAGCCGGAATTCCGATTCCCTGATCGGCGACGCGAACCTCGACGCGGTCGTCGGAGCGGCGGGCACCGACCGTAACCGTGCCACCCCCAGGCGAATATCGGAGCGCGTTCTCGACGAGGATGTTGAAGATCTGGCGAACCTTGTCGGGGTCCGCCTCGGCGGCGAGCGGCTCGTCGGGCAGGTCGATCTCGAAGCGGTGGCCGTTCATTACGCCGCTCTCTTCGACGGTCTCCACCAACTCCGAAACGACAGAGCCGACGTCGATCCGGCCGAGCTCGACCTGCAAGTCGCCCGCGTCGAGCCGCGCGACATTCAGCAGTTGGTCGACGATCTCCGTCAGGCGCTCCGATTCCGAGGCGATGTAACCGAGGAAGATGCGGCGCTCTTCCTCGCCGAACGGGATGTCCTGTCGAAGCAACGTCTCTGCAAAACCGTAGATCGATGTCAGCGGCGTGCGCAGCTCGTGCGAGACGGCGGCGACGAAGTCGGACTTGACCTGTTCGACCATGCGATCGGCGGAGATATCGCGGAACGCGAAGATGCGCCCCGCAACTGCTCCGAGCGGGTCGCGCATCACCGCCTCGCTGAGTGACAGCCAGACCTCCTCCCCGCCCCGCGTGATCGAAATCAGGCGCTGGCCCGACGGCGTCTCGACGTCCGCAGACTCGAGTTGGCGTTGCAGGACTTGAACTGTCGTGCGTCCGATCGCCTCCTCCTGGGGCACGCCGCTGATCTCCTCGGCGGCGGAGTTCCAGAGGACGACCTGGCCGTCTCGGTCGACCGCCACGATGCCGTCGGCGATGTTCGCAAGGATCGCAACGCTGCGTTCCTTTTCCAGTGAGACACGCGAGTAGAGCTCGGCATTCGCGAGCGCTGCAGAGGTGTTTCCCGCGAGCGCAAGCAACGCGTCGACTTCCTCGGGCCGCCACTTTCGCGGCTTGCGGGCATA
>JBBRZA010000078.1:0-14948 GCA_038237145.1 Gaiellales bacterium | reverse complement strand
TCTCCGCCTTCGCGCGCGCGTTCGCGACGGCTCCCTTGAGGGCAGTGCGGTAAACGGCGTCCTGATCCGAGGCGAGCAGGTTCGGGCCGTAGACCTGGTTCGCACCGGCACCGACCGCTGCGTCGACGATGTCCCCCGCGTCTCCGATCTTCCGAACTGTCGCGGTGACAGTGTTGGAGGCGGTGTAGCCGACGATTGCGTCAGCGGTGTCGTTCATCCGCGGTGACAGCGAGACGTCAGAGGTCTGAATGTCCGCCTGGGCGACGCCCGCTTTCTTGAGCGCCGCGATCACGCGGGCGACCGACTGAGAGCTGGCCGCAAGGGCCGCATTTGCTGTCGCGGCCTGGCTGACCGTGCCGAACGCAAAGGAGGCGCGATCCGGGGTGACATTCGCCGAGCCGGTGCCGAGGACGGTGATTCCGCCGGACGATGCATCTGCGGCCGGGGCGCTTCGCGCTCCCGAGGGTTGAAAGATCCCGGCGAACGCCGCTATGGCGACGCCGCCGGCGACGATTAGCGCTAGACGAGCGAGCTTCATTGGACACTCCCTTTGGTTGTCTACGACGTAGTACGTCGCAGCGTTCCGCGATCCTCACACGATGTGATCGAATTTCTCTTGTGGCGAGCTTCGAGGACCTGCTCGAGGAGTGGGACGGCGAGCAGGCCGTCATTCATCGCGACCGCGAGAGTGGAGGATGGATTTTCATCTGCATGCACTCGACGCAGCTCGGCCCCGCGGCGGGCGGGACGCGGCTCAAGGTCTACGACGCTCCTGCTGACGGGCTTCGAGACGCGATGCGCCTTTCGGCCGGGATGACCGCGAAGCTTGCCGTTGCAGATCTGGGGCTCGGCGGCGGCAAGGCCGTGCTGGCGATGCCGAAGATCCCCCAGGGCGACGAGCGGAGCGCGCTGTTGCATCGCTATGGAGACATCGTCACGTCGCTCGGCGGGAGCTTCATCACGAGCTCCGATGTTGGGACGGGCGAATCCGACATGGATGTGATCGCGGACAGGACCGAGCACGTATTCGGCCGCAGCGTGGCGAAGGGCGGTGCCGGCGATCCAGGGCCGTTCACCGCCGTCGGTGTCTTCCACGGGATCAAGGCGAGCCTCGCGCACGTCCACGGTTCGGACGATCTGTCGGGCAGGACGGTGCTCGTTCAGGGTGTCGGCAGCGTCGGCGCGGCGCTGGCGGAGTTGCTCGGCCGCGACGGCGCTGTGGTGCTTGTTGCTGACGTCGACGCAGAGCGAGCGCAGACGATCGCGTCGTCGGTGGGCGGTTCGGCGGTCGAGGCGGGCCAGGCGCTTGCCACCGAGTGCGACGTCTACGCGCCCTGCGCTCTCGGCGCGACGCTGAGCGGAGAAAGTGTTCCGCAGCTCCGTTGCCGATCGTTGCCGGATCTGCGAACAACCAGCTTGCACAACCGGAAGCCGCTGATCTCCTTCGCGCTGCTGGGATCCTCTATGCGCCGGATTACGTCATCAATGCCGGCGGCGCGATCGCGATCAACTTCCTCGAGCTGAACGGGCGAAGCCAGGCCGACGTGGATGCTGCGCTAGTCCGGATCGGCGAGAGGCTGAGGAAGATCTACGCCCAGGCCGACACCGACGGCATCACGACGGCCGCGGCGGCGGATGCGCTAGCCGCTTCGCGATTGACGTAGCGAGCCCGTCGCGCCGATCGCGATCTGCGGCAGCGCGTCCGGGTCGAGCCAGCGCAGAACATGAATGAGCGCGGAGCGCTGCAAGCTGATGCAGCCGCTCGTCGCCTTGCCGATCTGAACGTGGAGAAAGATGCCGGAGCCGCGTCCGCGCACGACGGGGTGCATGTTGTACGCGACCACCACGAAATGCGCGTATGCGCGAGGTGACGTCGACAGATCAGGTGTCGTCACCTTGAACGGTGGCCTCTGTCCACAGCCGATGCGCTGGAACGTGTTGTACGCGGGCGACCTCGAGTCCTCGACCCACCAGTCGCCGCAGCGCAGACGGACGTAGGGGTAAGAGACTCCAGGACTCGGCGAATTGCCGTACATCCGCCCGCCGATCGGAAACGTGCCGGCGGGCGTCGAGCCATCACCCTCGCGCTTGTTCTTGCGCACCCCGTTTCTGCCAACACGCGCCGTGTATGGACCGCCGGCCGGAGTCCAGCAGCCGTCGACGCGGAGGATCCAGGTTCGGGCGGTCGCGTAGGTCGCGCGCGAAGTCGCGGCCTCGACCGTGATCAGTTGCCGCGAAGCAGCGGGAGGAGGGGCTGCGAGATCGTTCGCGAGGTTCGGCGGACAGGACGCGGCCCCGACCGCGAGCGTCGCGAGCTGGACCGCGAAGAGCATTGCTGCAAGGTACCCGCCGTCCCGGGGGTCGTAGACTCGTCGAATGGCGGCACGGGTCGTCGAGCGGCGCATCGTCACAGTCCTCTTCGCAGACCTCGTCGGCTTCACGTCGCTCTCCGAGCGCCTTGACGCCGAGGATGTCTCGCTCGTACAGGACGCCTACTTCGAAGCGGTCCGGGAGACGATCGAGCGGCACGGCGGGATGCTGGAGAAGTTCGTCGGCGATGCCGCCATGGCAGTCTTCGGAGCGCCGCGCGTCCGCGACGACGACGCCGAGCGCGCGGTTCGCGCGGGGCTGGCACTCGTCGCGGCGGTCGACCGGCTTGGCTCGTCCCTGGGGCTGGACGAGGGAGCGCTGCGACTTCGGGTCGGCGTCAACACCGGCGAGGCCGTCTACGGCGAAGCGACCGCCGAGCGAGGCCCTGTCACGGGCGACACCGTCAACGTCGCTGCGCGGCTGCAGGCGTCGGCGCAACCTGGATCGGTCGCGGTCGGTGGAGTGACCGCACTGGCCGTCGCCGATGCCGTCGAGCTGGAGCGTGTCGGCGAGCTCGAGTTGAAGGGCAAGGCTGACCCGGTTGCGGCATGGCAGGTGCGCGGCGTGTATCCGGAGCGCTCGCGCGAACGCGCTTTGGGCGGACTGCGCGCGCCGATGATCGGTCGCGCCGAGGAGCTGCGAAAGCTGGTCGGCTCGCTGGGAGACGGCGCGCAACGAATCGTCGTCGTCGCTCCGCCGGGAGTCGGCAAGACTCGCCTACTGGAGGAGGTCGGCGCCGAGGCGACCCGTCGCGGCGCAGCGGTCCTTCGTGCGCGGCTACGTCCCGATCTCTTGTCCCCGTTCGAGCCGGTCGGCCAGTTGGTTCGTAGCCTCGGGAATCCGGCAGACGTCATTACTCGGCTGCCTCCAGGCCGGGGCGAGGTCGTTCGCGACGCACTCGCCGCGGTGATCGCCCCGGTCGAGGCGACTTCGGGGTTCGCCGAGGAGCGCGACCGGCTCTTCGCCGCCTGGCTGGAAGGGCTCGACGCGCTTGCGGCCGGCGCGCCTGCAGCCTGGCTCGTCGAGGATCTGCACTGGGCCTCGCCCGACCTGCTGGCGTTCCTCGAATTCGCCGGTCGTGAGTCCGGCTCGGACGGAAGGCTGGTCATCGGGACGACCCGGCCGGCGCTACTTGAATCCGCGCCGGAGTGGTGTGCCGAAGGCGAGGTCTTGCACCTCGAGCCTCTTCCGCAGGAGGAGACAGCGAAGCTCGTACGGGGCCTTGTGGGAAACGTCCTTCCCCCGGAGCTTGTCGCGCGCATCGCCGAGCGCTCCGGCGGCAATGCGCTGTTCGTCGAAGAGCTCCTGCGGACGTGGGTGAGTACCGGTGTACTGGCGCAGGAGCCGGACGGCGCGTGGCTGCTCGTCGCGGACGCACAAGCCGTTGACATCCCGGCGACGGTGCAGGCCATCTACGCCGGCCAGCTCGACGATCTGCCGGCGCCGGTCCGTACGGCTGCGCGCCGCGCTGCGGTCGCCGGTCGTCGCTTCCCGATTGCCGCCTTGGAACCGCTGGATGTCGACGACGCCGAGGGGGCCGTGGCGGCGCTGGCACGGCGAGCACTGGTTGGGCGTGTCCCGGACGATCCGATCCTGGGGCTGAGCTACGTGTATCGCCACGCGCTTCTGCGGGACGCAGGCTATGCAAGCCTCGCCCGCGGGGAGCGAGCGATCCTTCACGCGCGGCTCGCCGACTGGCTCGCCGGTCGGCCGGCGGATGCGCTGCCGACGCTCGCCGAAGTGATCGCCCGTCATTACGCGGCAGCGGTCGAGAGCGCCCCATCGCTAGCACGCCACATCGACGGTCGCATGCAAGAGGAGCTGCGGGCCACGGCCGCAGATTGGTTCGGTCGTGCGTCTGACGTCGCCGCGCGCTTCGCGGCGTGGGAGAGCGCGCGAGCGCTTGCCGAGCGGTCACTCGAGCTCACCGGCGAGCAGCGTCCGTTCCTCCGCGCGCAGCGTCTCGAGCGGCTGGCAAAGGCGACCGCGAACACGGTCGGGGTCGACGAGGCTGAACGTCTCTTGCGAGAGGCGCTCGAGCTCTACCGCAGTGCCGATCAGGAGGAGCTGGGAGATGCACGTGTCGGCCTCGCGTCGGCAGGGACCTCGCTCGGGCACCTGCTGCGGGCTCAGACGCGGTTCGCGGAGGCCGAGCAGCTCGCAACGGCGCTACTCGACGAGATCGGCGAGCCGGATGACGCCGCAGTTGCGCGGTTGCTTCTGCTGCGTTCCGTCTCCGCCATGAACGCACATGACGACGTCGAGCATGCCGGCGTCGATGCGAGGCGGGCGCTTGCGATCGCGCGCGCAGCCGACGAGCCCACACTCGAGCTGGACGCTTTGGACCTGACGACGTCGATCAGCGCGGAACGTGGTGACGACGTCGGCGATGCCTGGTCGACGATCGAGAACCTGGCGCGCCAGGCCGGACGCTGGGAGATCGTCGGAAGCGCGATCCGCACACGCGGATTCCAGTATCTGGACGACGAGCCGGACCGCGCACTACCGCTGGTCGATGCAGCGACCGAGGTCGCCGTTGCGCAGGGCCTCCTCGAGGGACGTGGGTGGGCCGACTACCTACGCGCTGAAGCGCACCTTTCGTCGGGACGATGGGACGAAGCGATCGAGGCTGGACTGAGTGCGATCGAGCTGGGCGAGACGTACGACTATCACCGGGTAGTCGTACGATCGTGGTTTGTCCTGCTCCCCATCGCCTCGGCGCAGGGACGACGAGATCTCCCCCGGCAGGCGTTTCCTCGCTTCGAAGCGCGGCGGGGCAGAGAGCCGGATTCGTACTACGCGCGAATCGTCGCAACTGCGGTCCAACTGCATTTCGCCGCCGCGGGACTGACTCCATCCTTTGTTCCCGAAGTCGCAGAGCGACTGCCGTCGTTCGATCTGGATCATTCGGGGCCGAGTTGGCTCGCCGGAGTCGACACGATCGTCGCCGCGTGGCTGCACGCTGGTGACTACGACGGAACGCAACAAGCGCTGGACCGAATGCGTGCGCGGCTCGAGGTGGGAAGGCCGACAGGCCTGGTACGTGGAGTGGAGGCGTTGCTTCGGGCAAAACTGCTTCTCGCCCGTGACGATGCCGGCGGTGGCGCAGCGCAGGCGAACGGCGCCTTGGCGGTGATTCGAGCGCCCTGGTGGCGCGCGAAGGCGATCCGGGTCCTCGAGCAAGCTGAGGCGGCGAGCGCTGACCTGCTCGAGGAGGCGCGGACGATCGAGGCTCAGCTCGGCATCCCGATCAAGCCCGTCGCTCCGTAGGTTCCGGGTCGACCACTCGCGCACGGCAGGTCCGGGTGGCAGGCTTCCTCCTGCGATGGCTGATTTGCCAAGCGGCGCGGTGACGTTTCTCTTCACCGACATCGAGGGGTCGACTCGGTTGGTCCGGCAACTCCGCGACCGCTACGGCGAGGTGCTGTCAGAGCACCAACGGCTTCTGCGCGAGGCGTTCTCGAAGCACAACGGACACGAAATCGACACGCAGGGAGACGCGTTCTTCTTCGCCTTCGGCAGCGCCTTCGAGGCGGTTCAGGCCGCGGTCGAGGGCCAGCAGGCTCTGAGCGGACATGTGTGGCCCGAGCAGACCACGGTCAGGGTCCGGATTGGCGTCCACAGCGCTCGAGCGACACCCGTAGACGGGCGATACACCGGGCTGGCGGTCCACCGCGCCAGCCGCATCTGCTCCGCCGGCCACGGCGAGCAAGTCCTCGTTTCGCAGGCAACACAGAGCCTGCTCGAGGACGAGGAAGAGGAGCTCGCCGGGAGCCTCGTTGATCTCGGCGAGCATCGGCTCAAGGACATCGAGCGACCCGTCCGCCTCTACCAGGTCGCCGTGCCAGGGCTACCCTCGCAGTTTCCTCCCCCTCGCGGCGAGGCTCCGAGTGACCTCGAACCGACGCCTCCGCCACCGCTGTGGCGCCGCCGTAGATGGCTAGCGGGTGCAGGACTCGCAGTCGTCGCCGTGATCGCCGCGCTCCTCCTCACCATCCGAGGTTCGGGCGGCGGGCTCGGCCACGTCGACCCCAACCACCTCGGTGTCATTGACCCGAAGACGAACGTGATCGTCGACCAGATCCAGGTCGGCATCCGCCCCGGCCGGTCGCCGTTGGGCCGGGCACCGTCTGGGTCGGGAACGTCGACGACCGGACGCTGACTAAGATCGACGCGAAGCAGCGCACGTCTTCCGGGACCTTCCCGCTCGAAAACCGAACGCCTACCGGCATCGCTGTCGGTGCGGGCTCCGTGTGGGTCGCGCACGGCGCTCTCGGGAAGCTCGCGCAAGTCGATCCGCAGTTCGGGCAGGTCGTGAAGACAATCGGCATCGCGGGCGAGGCTCTCGGCTCGGCGAACGGGGCAGTGACGGTCGGCGAGGGATCCGTCTGGGTCGTGTTCGCCGATTCGACGGTCGCTCGCGTCGATCCGGCCGCGGTGACGGTAGCCGGACGAACGTTCGCCGGCGCGGCCCCTGCCGGCGTCGTCGTCCAGGGCGGCTACGTCTGGGTCGTGAACACCGAAAGCGCCACGGTGCAGCGCTACCAGCCGAGCACGTTCGAGCAGGGCCCGCTTGGCACGCCCACCAGCGTCGGGCAGCGGCCGACGGCCATCGCTGCTGGTGAAGGCGCGGTGTGGGTGGCTAACACCGGCTCGGACACGGTTACCCGGATCGATCCGGGCACGCCGCCCACGACCGAGGCGATTCGCGTCGGAGACGGCCCGGTGGCTATCGCGGTGGGCGCAGGTGCAGTCTGGGTCGCGAACGCCGGCGACGGAACCGTCTCGCGGATCGACCCCCGGACCTACGAGGTCGTCGAGACGATCGGGACGGGCAATGCACCGTCGGGAATCTCTGTCGGCGGCGGCTTCGTCTGGGTGGCGGTCCAGGCCCCCTGAGCGCCCTAGGGTTCCTTCAAGCAGGCCGTGGTGAGGTCAAGCGCTGGGCGCAACAGGATGCAACCCACGCGCTTCGAGACGAGCGTCGGCTCGGTGATGTACGACGTGGCGGCGATCGGCGCGACGTTGCGTGCAAGCTGGACGTCGAGTCGGCCATACGCTCGTAAGCGGGCCGCCCCGCGGAGGTGCGAGGCGAGACGCAGCAGCCGGTCGTACTTCGGCGAGCGCAAATTCGACCAGTTCGTGCGCCCGATGAAACGACTCTCGAAGAGGAGGTTGAGGAACGCGTACGGGTCGTAGTAGTCCACATTGGGAGTTACGAGAAACGTCATATCGAACGGCTCGCCCGGTGTCGACAAGCGCGTTGCCAATGCGGGCCCGGGGATGCCGCGGACGTCGACTTCGAGGCCGATTGCCGACAGTTGCTGTTTTAGTGTCTGCCCGATTCCCAGAGTCAGGGGAAGGTCGTTGACGTAGAGGACAGCCTTTCCTGTGCGCAGGTGGCCGCGCGCGAGCTGTCGGGCCTTGGCCAGGTTCGGCTCGCGCAGCGGATAGATCTTCGCGTCGTCGTAGCCCGGGAGACTGGGCGGTAGGACCTGATCGGTCAACCGTGAGCCGAGGTTGCCGGTTCCGAACGCCTTGCGATCGATCGCGAAGTTCACCGCCTGCCGAAGCGGCAGGTTCCCGCGGAAGAGCGGACTGTTGGTGTTGAGCACGAAGCCGCGGAAAGTGAAGCCCGGCCGCACGTAAAACTGGCGCTTGTTGAGGCCGTACTTCTCGACCAGACGGCGCTCGGGCGCGAAGTAGAGCGGTGGCGGAACGATTCCCCAGTCTGCGCTACCGTTCTCGATGCGGTCGAGAACCTCCTGCGGCGAAGCCGCCGTCAGGTCGACGCTGAAACCGTCGACGTAGTGTCGACGCTTGCCGCCGTAGTAGCGGTTGCGCTTGATCGCGATCCGCTGGCCGGGACGGTATTCGTCGACGTAATAGGGTCCCGAGCCGGGGAATGCGCCGCGGCCCTCGGGATCGGCGGGAAGGTTCGCCGGCACTGCGCAGAAGAACGGCATGCTCGTCCGTGCCGGGAAGTCGCCGAGGGGCTGCACGAGGCGGATGATCAAGCGGTACCCGCGAGCGATCACCCCGCTCGCGTTCGGTGACCGTCCGGACTGGACGGCGCGGGCGCCGACGATGTCCTCCATGTAGCGGGTGCCGAGCGAGCGAAGGCCCGGCGCCAGCGTCCGGTCGATCGCGCGAGCGAACGCGCGCGCGTCGACACGCTTGCCGTCGCTGAAGCGGAAATTGCGCCGGAGCGTGAACGTGTAGGTCTTGCCGTTGGCGGACACCTTCGGCGGGGCGGCTGCGACTTCGGGGGCGAGCCTGTATGCCGCCCGTCCCGGCTTGTCGGGATATGTCATCAACCGCGCGCACGTCAAATCGAGGAGCGACCATGAGGCCTGCGTGTTCGCGATTGCCGGGTCCATGCTGTCGAGCTGTTCCGGCGGCGCGAACACGACGCGGAAGGTCCCACCCTTCGGCGGCGCCGCGTCGGGTCCGCGCGCGTCCGAGCGGCCGGACGCTAGCCCGACGAGTGCGGCGCCGAAGGCAACCGCAAGGAAGGCGGCGCGGCGTTTCTGCATTCGCGCCTACCTTGTTAGAGGAACCGGCTCAGAAAGGCAAGCGCGACGGCCCGAAAAGTGGAGGCGGTCGCCGCGGCGTAGGCTCCCGGCATGCAGTCCCTGTCTGCACTGCGAGAGCGGCACCGAGGGCCGGTGATCACCGCGGACGACCGCGGCTTCGACGATGCACGGGCCACGTTCAACGGGATGATCGAGCGGCATCCCGAGCTGATCGCCCGGCCGCTCGATCTTGATGACGTCGTTACGGCTGTCCGCTTCGCACGCGAGGCCGATCTTCCGGTGGCCGTCCGCGGTGGCGGTCACGGCGTCGCGGGTCATTGCATCGGCGACGGGAGCCTGGTCGTCGATTTGCGACTGATGCGCGAGGTCGTCGTCGACCCGGAGTCGCGAACGGCGAGATGCGGCGGAGGCGCGCTCTGGGAGGATCTCGACACCCCGGGACAGCGGCACGGCCTCGCCACGCCCGGCGGAACCTTCGGTGACACCGGAGTCGCCGGCCTCACGTTGGGCGGCGGCATCGGGCACCTGACGCCTTCGCACGGCCTCACGCTCGACAACCTGTTGCGGGCGACGGTGGTCACAGCCGGCGGCAGTGTCCTCTCGGCAAGCGAGAACGAGAACGCTGAGCTCTTCTGGGCGCTTCGCGGCGGTGGCGGGAACTTCGGAGTCGTCGTCGACTTCACGTTCCAGCTCCATCCGGTCGGGCTCCTGCTCGGCGGGTCGCTCGACTATCTCCTCGAGGACGCACCGGTCGTGCTTCCCGTGTGGCGAGACCTGATGGCGAATGCTCCGGACAGTCTCGCGAGCTTCGCGCAGGTCTACCGCGACGCCGTCACGGGCGAAGGTCTCGTGAACGCTTCGATTGCGTGGGTCGGCGATGTGGAGGCGGGGCGCGAGGCAATCAGGGAGCTCACCGAAGGGCTGTCGCCTGTAAAGAACGCCGTCAGGTCGATGTACTACCCCGAACTGCAAGACCTGTACGGACGCATGCCGTTCGGTCTGCGGAACTACTGGTCCGGCCGGTTTCTCGCCGACCTCCCTGACGAACTGCTCGCGTACACCAACGAGCAGTTCCTCGAGTCCGAGATCGCAGGCGGCGTGCTCCTCGAGCCGCTCCACGGCGCACCCACGCGCGTCGCTTCCGAGACGACGGCGTTTGCGGGAAGAGAAGCGCACTGGAACGCGACCTTCCTCAGCGTCTGGACCGACCCGGAGGAAGACGAGCGCTGGATCGAGACCGCCCGCACCTACTCGACGTCACTCGAGCCCTGGCGGATCGGCGGCGGCTACCTCAACTACGCCACCGAAACGTCGGCGGACGGTCTCGAAACAGAATTCGGCGCGCAGCGGTTCGAACGTCTACGCGTTGTGAAGCGTGAGTACGACCCGTCGAACGTCTTCAGGTTCAACCACAACATCTCTCCGGGCTAGAGCTACATCCCTTTGGCGAGCCCGACGACGTGCCCCTCGGGATCGGCGAAGAGGGCGATCGTGACCTCTGGCAGCTCGGTCACCGGCAGGATCGTCTTGCCGCCGAGCTCCTCGGCCTTGTCGAGCGTCGCCTGCGGATCGTCGGTGCCGACGTAGAACGTGACGTGACCGTTGCCGTCCGGGGCCTGGCCGATGCCGCCGCCGATGCCGCCGTCCTCCTTCTCGACCATCGCGTACGGCATGTCGCCTGGGATCTTCTTTGTGTTCCAGCCAAAGAGCTCCCCGTAGAACCTCTGGAGCTTGTCGAGGTCCTTGCCGGAGACCTCGAAGTGCATAACCGGATGTGCCATTGCGGGTTCTCCTCTCACATCGATGGTGCTTGCGTGACCCACGGGTCCTCGCCCGGGTCGCCGCCGCCGGCGGCCGTCTCGAGGCGCGGCAGATAGTGGTCCCAGCCCTGTGCATGTGATGCGATCGCTTCCGCGCTCGGGAGGTCCTTGTGCACGAAGCGGAGGCTGGTGCCGTCGCCCTCAGTCGCGAGCTCGATCAAGACCGTCGAAGAGCCCGGGGGTACGCCTTCGTTGCCGTCCCAGCCCCAGGTGAAGACGAGCCGGTTGGGCTTGTCGATCTCGACGTACTCGCCGCAGGCCATGTGGCCCGGGATGACCTCGCAGCGGAAGATGCCGCCGGGCTGCGGATCGAGGTCGGCGTTGATGCCCTTCCAGCGCATGAGCTTTTCGGGGTCGACGAGAAACTCCCAGACCGTCTCCGGACTGGCGTCGATCGCGAGCGTGCGCTCGTAAACGGTGGTGTCAGTTGCGGCGTCCATGCTTCTTTCGCTCCTCCTTCTCTGCTTCGCGTTTGAGTGTGTCGAGCCGGACGTCCCAGAACTCCTCGAGGAAGTCCTTGAGCTCGGCAAGCCCTTCGGGACGTGCTCGGTACAGGCGCCTCGTGCCGTTGCGTCGCTCGCTCACGAGCCCCGCCTCCTTCAGGACGTTCAGGTGCTGGGAGACCGCAGGCCGCGTAACGTCGAAGTGAGACGCGATCTCCCCGGCGCTGAGCTCGTCATCGCGGACGAGCGTGAGAATCTGCCGCCGCCGGGGCGCGGCGATTGCTTTGAGTGCGGCCTCCACGGGGGCTATGTAAGCAGGTACTTACGTAAGAAGCAACTTAACTTTACGATGGGCTCGGTTTGAAGGAGATTGGGTCTGTTGCAGACCGCTGATGAACTGGAACGAGGCCGGGATGCCTACGCGAGATCCGCGTGGAGCGAGGCCTACGAGCTGCTCGGGCGCGCCGACCGCGCTGCTCCCCTCTCGGGCTCGGACCTCGGGCTGCTTGCGACAGCGGCCCACATGCTCGGGCACGTCGATCAGTGGCTTCCGCTGCTGGAGCGCGCTCACCACACGTACGCGGAAGAGGGCGAGGCGATGCCCGCGGTCCGCTGTGCGTTCTGGATCGGGATGAACCTTGCGCTACGCGGAGAGATGGGGCCGGCGACCGGCTGGCTCGGCCGTGCTCAACGGCTGCTCGAGCGGAAAGGGGGCGAGTGTGTCGAGCAGGGTTACATGCTGCTACCGGTCGCCTTTCAACACGAGGTGAGCGGCGATTTCGACGGCGCGGCTGCCACGGCTGCCGCGGCGGCCGAGATCGGCGAGCGCTTCGGCGACAACGATCTCTTCGCGCTCGCCGTGCATGTTCAGGGGACGGTGCTCGCGAAGGGCGGGCGGGTAGCCGAAGGCCTCAGCCTGCTGGACGAAGCGATGGTGGCAGTGACTGCAGGAGAGGTGTCTCCTGTCGTCAGCGGCATCGTCTACTGCGGCGTGATTCTCGCCTGTGAGGAGGTCTACGAGCTGCGCCGCGCCCATGACTGGACGGCGGCATTGACACGGTGGTGCGAACAGCAGCCCGATCTCGTCTCGTTTCGAGGCCGTTGCCTCGTCCACCGCGCCCAGCTCTTGCGATTGCACGGGGATTGGCCCGCAGCGCTCAGCGAGGCACGCCTCGCGGGCGAGCGCTTCGCGGAGGCGATGAATCCGGGAGCCATTGCGAAAGCGTGGTACCTGCAGGGCGAGGTTCAGCGGCTGAGTGGACGGTTCCGCGAGGCCGAGGAGGCGTACAGAGAGGCGAGCCGTATCGGCCTGGAACCGCAACCCGGACTTGCGCTCCTCCGCCTCGCCCAGGGGAACGAGGAGGCGGCGACCGCGGCGATTCGCCGGGCCGCGAGCGAGACGACCGACCGCGCGGCTCGCGCGGGCCTGTTGCCGGCGTACATCGAGATCATGCTCGCGGCCGGCGACGTCGACGCCGCGCGGGAGGCCTGCAGCGAGCTGCGCGAGATCGCGGCTCAATACGGGACAGACATGCTCCAGGCAGTCGTCGCGCAGGCCTGCGGTGCGTTCGAGCTAGCCGCGGGCGATCCGGGCAGCGCGCTGGTCAGCCTGCGGCAGGCATTCCAGATCTGGCAGGCGCTCGAGGCCCCCTATGAGGTCGCGCTCACACGTGTGCTCGTGGGCCGAGCCTGCCTGGCGCTCGGCGACAAAGATGGTTTTGCTTTCGAGGTGGACGCGGCGCGGAGGCTCTTCGAGCAGCTCGGCGCAACGCCGTCCCTTGCATCGGTGGACTTGCTGACGAGCGGCGACGAAGGCGACGGAACTCATGGATTGTCTCCGCGCGAGCTCGAGGTGCTGCGCCTGGTCGCCAGCGGGAAGAGCAATCGCGAGATCGCGGCGGTGTTGGTGATCAGCGAGCACACCGTCGCCAGGCACGTGCAGAACATCTTCACCAAGCTGGGCGTCGCGTCGCGGACCGCGGCAGGCGCGTTCGCGTTCGAGCACGACCTCGTCTGACGACCGTATGGTCAGAAATGACCACGCGCTGCAACAGCAAGTTGGTGAATCCGCGCGATGCGCGCTCATCGGCTCCGCCTTAACGTCGTTGTCAAGGTCATCCGAGAGTGGAGGAACGATCATGGCGACACAGGAAGCAGCTATCGACAGCCGCAGCGAACCGGTCGCGAGCACCGAGAGTTTCGGGACGATCGTCATCGGCGGCGGCCAGGCCGGCCTCGCGGTGGGCTACTACTTGAAGAAGCAGGGACGGCCGTTCGTGATCCTCGACGCAAGCGAACGCATTGGCGGCTCCTGGCGTACACGCACCTGGAGCTCGCTCCGCCTGTTTACTCCGGCGCGCTACGACGGACTGCCGGGCTGGTCGTTTCCGGCGTCTGGCTGGTCGTATCCCACCGCGCGCGAGACGGCCGACTACCTCGAGGCTTACGCGGCGCGATTCGATCTTCCGGTGCGAACCGGCATGGCGGTGACTCGCCTTGCGAAAGCTGGCGACCGGTTCCGAGTCGAGTGTGGTGAGCGCCGGTTCGAGGCCGACAGCGTCGTTGTGGCGACTGGTTTCTACGGAAAGCCGTCGGTGCCGGAGTTTGCGTCGGAGCTGGACCCCCGCATCGTGCAGATGCACTCCAGCGAATACCGGGATCCTTCCCAGTTGCGTCCCGGCGGTGTTCTGCTTGTCGGCGCTGGGAACTCGGGTGCGGACATCGGGATGGAGGTGTCGGCGACCCACCGAACCTGGCTATCCGGGAGAGACAAGGGTCAGATCCCCTTCCGTATCGAGCACCCGCTCAGGCGCGTGGTTGTGCCGTTGCTCTGGTTCGTCGCCAGTCATGTTCTGACGGTGAAGACGCCGATCGGCCGTAAGGTCCGCCCGCACGTCCTCGAGGGCGGCGCACCGCTGATCCGGGTGAAGTCGCAGGACCTGCTCGCAGCCGGCGTCGAGCGCGTCGCAAAGACGGTCGGTGCCCATGACGGCTTGCCCGTGCTCGAAGACGGGCGCGTCATGGACGTCGCGAACGTCATCTGGTGCACGGGCTTCCGGCAGGACTTCAGCTGGATCGACGTGCCGGTCTTCGGTGAAAACAGCGAGCCGGTCCACGAGCGCGGCGTCGCGTCAGAGCCGGGCCTCTACTTCGTCGGTCTGGACTTCCTGCACTCGTTCGTCTCGGAGAACGTGGGCGGCGTTGGGCGCGACGCGCAGCACATCGCCAAGCACATCGCCTCTTGAGCCGGACTGGCTGGGACACGAGGTAGGGCGACGAACGCCCGTGGGGTACGTACTTCCGTCTGGCGCCCGAGATGGTGCGCCGAGCCGGGTTCGCAACCGTAGAGTCGGCTTCTTCGGATTCGGGTGGAGGGAGGCTGCTTGCTCGTGTCGCTGCTGTATCTGCTGTTTCGGTGTGCGCTGGCAGTCGCGGCGCTGCGTTTGCGCTCGCGTGAGTTCAAGGAGCTCGAGATCGTGGTGCTGCGCCACGAGCTCGGGGTTCTTCGCCGCCAGGTCGCTCGTCCACGGCTGGAGGAGAGAGACCGGGTGTTCCTGGCTGCGGCCAGCCGGCTGCTTGGCAGGGCGAGCCGGCCGTCGTTCTTCGTTCGCCCGGACACGCTGCTTGGCTGGCATCGCCAGCTTGTACGGAAACGGTGGACCTACGCCGGACGGCCACCGGGTCGGCCCGCGGTCTCGGAGGAGATCCGTCAGTTGGTGCTTCGTCTTGCGGGTGAGAATCCTCGTTGGGGCTACCAGCGCATCGTCGGCGAGCTCGCT
>JBBRZA010000077.1:0-15005 GCA_038237145.1 Gaiellales bacterium | reverse complement strand
GTCGCGCGTGATGCCCTGCAGAATCGATGCCGAGAGATCCGGCGTGTAGATCGTCCCGTCCTTCACGATGAAGATGTTTTCCCCGGAGCCGTCCGCGATGAAGCCGTCGTCGGTGAGCAGGATCGCCTCGTCGTAGCCGGCGCGATTCGCCTCCATGACCGCGAGCATCGAGTTCAGATAGATGCCCGTCGCCTTCGCGACGTGCGGAATGACGTTCGGCCCGACGCGCGTCCAAGACGAGATCTTCGCGGTAATGCCGTTCGTCAGCGCATCGGCGCCGAGATACGTCCCCCAGGGCCAGCTCATGATCACGACGTCGACGGGATTGCCGGTCGACGCGACGCCGAGCTCACCGAAGCCGAAGAATGCGATCGGCCTGAGGTAGCACTCGGCCACGCCGTTCGCGCCGATGAGCTCCATCGTGGCCGACCGAAGCTCCTCGACCGTGTACGGAAGCTCCATGTTCAGGACCTGCGCGGAGTTGTGCAGCCGCTGAAGGTGCTCGGTCAGCCGGAAGACCGCACTGCCTTTCGGCGTCTCGTACGCGCGGATTCCCTCGAAGACGCCGGAGCCGTAGTGGAGTCCGTGTGATCCGACATGGATCTTGGCGTCGGCCCAGTCGACGAGCTCGCCGTTCATCCAGATCTTCTCGAGTTCCTGCAAGAGTTCTCCTTTGCGGGGAGGGCTGGACCGGAGTCGAATCCTACCCGCGAGGCACGTCGTCGACCTCCCCCGTTCTAGCTTCCCGCAGGAGATCTGCGGTTTCCGCGTTCGTCAACCTGGTGAGCTGAGCCGCAGACAAACCGAGCAGGTGGCGCGGTGAGCCCGCTTCCAGCCAGACCGATTCGGACGACAGGGCCGACTGGTCGATGAACACCCGGGCCCCTTGAAAGGGAAAACCGGCGGCCGGCGCTGGCCGCACATCCGAGCAATTCGTGGCGGTCGCGAGCTTCCGGAGGTCGACGGCGCGATCCGCCGGCACGAGGGCGACGACCGCGGACCCGTCTGCGTCGAATCCGTCCACTCGCAACATCTGGCCGGCCGGCGGGCCGGCCCCGGGCAGTAATTCCTCGAGCCGGCCTTCCACAGCCGCTGAGCGCAGGAACACTGCGATGCTCTCTACCGCTTCAGGCCACACAACTGGAGACTAAGCGCAACCGATTTGCCGCCTTCTTCGTTTTCTGAACTGACAGTCAATCGACGGGAGACGAGGATGGCTGAACGAGAAGTGCGGATCGCGCACACTGAAGCGCTGTTCAGGGACGTCAACGAGAGAATCGCGGAAAGCGCCAGCCGATTCGACGCACACGATGCCGAGTTCGTTTGCGAATGCGCGGATCCCGCCTGCGCTGAGCGAGTCCCCGCGACGCTCCGCCAGTACGAGGATGTCCGCGCCGACGGCACGCACTTCCTGCTCAGTCCCGGTCATGAGCTGCCGGAGGTGGAGCGGGTCGTGAAGCGGCCGCACAGGCGGTCCGTGGTCGTGGAGAAGTTCAACGCAGTCGTGGCGCAAACCGTCCGCCGCCTCGATCCCCGCGCCGAGTCTGTCTGAGTCACTCCAGGGAGATGAAGCGGGCGTCGTCGAACTCGGTGTGGATTTGCTCCACGAGTTTCGGTGGAGCGGCCGAGTCGATCGACAGCGTCATGAGCGCCTGGCCGCCCTGGCGTGTCCGCGACACGGTCATGTTCGCGATGTTCACCCCCGCCTCCCCGAAGAGCGTCCCCACCTTGCCAATCACGCCGGGAACGTCGTCGTAACGGAAGACCACGAGCAGAGGCGCCAGCTCCATGTCGAGCTCGAATCCCAGTGCGCTGACGAGCCAGAGCCGGTTGTCGTTGCCCATCGTCGTCCCGGCCACGCGCAGGGGCTGGCCGTCCGAGACCGCCTCCACGCGCACGAGATTCGTGTAGTCGCGGGCTGAAAGGCTCCGTTCCTCGCGTACGTCCACGCCGCGCTCGGCCGCGATCATCGGCGCATTGACGTAGTTCACCGGCTGGTCGGAGCGGCCCTGGAAGGCGCCGTTCAACGCGGCAACCGTCAGCAGCCGCGTGTCGTACCGGGCCAGCGCCCCGAAGTAGGTCAGCCGCAGCTCCTCGACGTGTCCTCCGGCAAGCTCCATCACCAGACGCCCGAGCTTCGCGGCAAGTGGAATGTATGCCCCCAGCACTTCGAGATCCTCCGCACCGATCACGGGGATGTTGACCGCGTTCGTCACCAAACCGCCGTCCAACGCGGCCGCAACCTGCTCTGCGATGATCACGCCGGCTCGGTCCTGCGCCTCCTCTGTCGATGCCGCGAGGTGCGGCGTGGCGACGACGTTGTCCAGCTCGAGCAGGGGACCGGAGTAAGGCTCTGTCGAGAAAACATCGAGCGCGGCACCGCCGACCTTGCCGGACTTCAACGCCTCGAGGAGGTCATCCTCGTCCACGAGGTCGCCCCGCGCGGCGTTGACGATCCGGACGCCGTCGCGCATCTTCGCGAACGCCCCTGCGTTGATCGACCTGCGCGTCTCGTCAGTCAAAGGCAGATGCAGCGTCAGGAAGTCCGCGGCCAAGTAGACGTCTTCTTCCTTCTCGACGCGCTCGACCCCTAGCTCGCGGAACCGGTCCGGCGAGACGAAAGGGTCGTAGGCGATGACTCGCATGCCGAGGCCAGCGGCGCGGCGGGCGACCTGCTGACCGATGCGGCCGAAGCCGAGAACGCCGAGCGTTTTGTCGGCCAGCTCCACTCCGCCGTAAGTCTTGCGCTCCCACCGGCCCTGCTTGAGGGCTGCGTGGGCCTGCGGGATGTTTCTCGTCAGCGCGACGAGCAGGCCGATCGTGTGCTCGGCCGCCGAGATCACCGTCGACTCAGGTGCGTTCGCCACAACGATTCCGCGCCGGGTCGCCGCGTCGACGTCAACGTTGTCGATGCCGACTCCCGCGCGCCCGATCACCTTCAGGTTGTCGGCACGCCCGATCAGATCCGCCGTTACTTTCGTCGCCGAGCGGACGATGATCGCGTCATAACGCCCGATCGTCTCGGCGAGGTCGGAGTCACCGTCGACGTCGACCTCGAAGCCACGCTCGCGCAGAAGGCGGACGCCGGCCTCCGCGATCTCTTCTCGGACGAGGACCTTGCTCAAACGGGCGTGTGCTCGGCCCAGGCTTCGAGCGCGCGGGTGACTGCGACGCCGCGCTCGATCTCTGCGCCCGCGTCCGTGAGGACGAGTTCGACCGCCGCGAGCGCGGAGGTGATGTCGAAGATGTCGAACCAGCCGATGTGGCCGATGCGGAAGATCTTCCCCTTCAGGTCGCCCTGACCGTTTGCGATCGTCATTCCGAAGCGGTCGCGCAGTCCTTTGACGACGTCCGTCGAGTCGACGCCCTCCGGCGCGCGAATCGCGGTGACGACCGCGGAGCGCTCTTCGTCCGGGGAGAACAGCTCGAGCCCCATCGCCTTCGCCCCTTCGCGACAGGCGCGCCCGAGTCTCGCGTGACGATCGAACGCCGCTTCGAGCCCTTCGTCCAGCAGCAGGCCGAGCGCGACGTCGAGCGCGCGGACGAGGGAGACAGCCGGAGTGAAGGGTGCGTCGAGCTTCGCCTGCCCCTTGCGGGTGCGTTCCCAGTCCATGACGTAACGGGGAGCGGTCGCGTTCGTCGATGCAGCGAGCGCGGCGCCAGAGACGGAAACGAACGCGAGACCGGGCGGACACATGAGCGCCTTTTGCGAGCCGGATACCACGACGTCGATTCCCCAGAGGTCCGACTCGAGCGGCACAGCACCGAGGCTCGACACCGCGTCGACGACGACCAGGGCGCCGGCTTCCTTCGCGACTGCCGCCAGGGCCTGCACATCGCAGACAACCCCGGTCGAAGTCTCCGAGTGGGTGAGGTAGACCACCTTCACTTCGCCGGCGTCGGCGAGCACGGAGCGGAGGTCCTCGGGCTCGGGCGTGTCCCCCCACTCCAGCCGTGTATGCACGAGATCGGCGCCGAACGCCTTCGCCATCCCCGCCCAGCGCTCGCCGAAGTTTCCGGCCGAGAGGACGAGCTGGCGGTCTCCCGCAGAGGTCAGGTTCGCGACCGCTGACTCGAACGCGCCCGTCCCGGACGTCGTGAACATCAGCACGTCGTTCTTGGTCCTGTACACATCCTGCAGCCGCACGAGGCAGCGCCCGTAGATCTCGCGGAAGTCCCGCTCGCGGTGATGGATGACCGGCTTGGCCAGCTCTGCGAGGACTTCCGGCGGCACCGGAGTCGGCCCGGGAGTGAGCAGGTAGCGCTTCTCGGCCATCGATCTGAGACTAGCGCGGCCTATGGCTGTCGAAGCTGATGACTTGCTGGAACGTCGGGCGGTTCGTCCAGCGCGCCGTCTGAGGCAGAAAGCCGAACGTGATTCGCTCACCGGTGGCGTCGGCGCGCCACCCTGTCGGGTCCGGGCCTTGGGCGGCGGTAAGGGCTGATCCAGCCTCGTCGATTGCCGCCCAGACCGACGCCCGGCAGCGCGCCGAGTCGCCGCCGCCGCAGAAGGCCGGAGTCGAAGCGGCCAGGTCCCGCACCATGTAGCCGTACCAGCCGCCGAAGTACGACGAGCCGCCGGGATTGGCCCGGTCATCGACGCCGAGAAGTTCCTTGAGGCGGTCGGTGAGCGGGCCGAGCGTCGGCCGCATCAGGACGTCCGCCAGCCTGGGCCAGACGGCGTCCATGACCGCTGCGCCCGGATCGTCGATCTTGCCGTCGAGGTCCCGGTCGATCCGGCTCGCACCGCTCTTCAGCCAGTTGGCCATGACCGTGACGAGTTGGCTGTCGAACGTGGTCGGCGCGCTGCCGCCGAGGTAGAGCTGGAGCGCAGGGAGCACTGCAACCGCGCGAAGGTCCTGCGTCGCGGCCCGGTTCATCGCGCCGGTCAGCGACGCCAGCGTGTGCACCTTGCGCGGTGCAACCGCCTCTCGGAGGAGCTGGACGCGCTGCACCGGACCGAACGACCAGTTGTCGTCCGATGACGAAAAGCCGCGGGCCGGCTTGTTGTTCCAGTTGAGGATCACACCCGACTTCGGATTGATCCCGCGCGCGTGGCGGGTGAGCGGCAGAAAACCACGCCACTCGTACTCGCCTGTTCCCGTAGTCGGAAGCCCGCTCCCGACGTTCGCGGCGCGGATCGGCAAGCGTCCGCTCGAGAACATGGCGATGTCGCGGTCGTCCGCGTAGAACCAGTTGAAGGTGAACTCGAGCTGGTTCATCGCCCGGAAGAAGCTCCCAGCATCGTGAACGCGGTTCGTGTTCAGATCCTGGAAAGCGAGCGCGGAAAGCAGCTCACGCCCACGCGTCGAGCGCTTTCTGGAGATCGCGACCCGCGTTCCGTCCTCGCTTCGCGCATAGCCGATCACCGGCCCGTGGACGGTCTCCCGGAAGACGATCTGCCGATCTGGCTCCTCACCGTTGCCTTTCAAGACTCCGGCGTCGAAGACCGGCATCGGGCGGCACTCGCCCTTGTAGAGGTAGTGGGAGTCGTCGCCACCGCACAGCGTCTCCACGTACTGGTCGACGATGTCGGAATTGGCCGAGGTAGCGCTCCAGGCGAAGTCCTTGCCGCGGCCGAGCAGCACGTAGAAGCTGAGGCCGGGGAACGACGCCCCGCGGGCGTCGATGCCGCCTCCGTGCAGGTCGAGCTCGAGCAGCAGCTCCGGGTAGCTGTAGCCGACCTGCGGACCGGCGACGAAGAGCGGATGGCCAGTGGCGGAGCGGCGCGCCGACACGAGAAGGGCGTTACTGGCTGCCACGGGATTCTCGAACTGGAAGGTCGGCGAAGTGCCGCTGGGCTCAAAGCTCCCGTCTTGTAGGAGGACGTTCCCGCCCTGCAACGCCGGGCCCGGGTCGTACGAAAATTGTCCGTCGACACTGACCGGTGCCGCTGCGTCCTGTTTTTCTGCAAGCCAATCCCAGAGCACAGGCGCTCGCTCGAGGCCCACGCGGCGGCGGAGTGCATCAAGGAACAAGGACCGCCGCATTTCGTCGCCGCCGCCGACCCCGAGGTTCGCACCGAGCAGCGAACCGACCGCGATCACGTCCGTCATCGTCCACGGACGCAGTCCCTGGTTTCGCTTCTTGTAGGACGCGTTGATGCCGGCGACGTACGAGCGCACGTCCGCGTACAGCTGCCGGCCCTTGCTGCCCGCACCACGAACGAGCTTCAGCTGCTCGGCGACCCGCGTCTCGGTCTCCGCCGTGGGGACGAACTGCCGTCCTGAGGTCGCCAGCGCAAATGGATCAAGACCCGGAACGTCGAGCGCCGCGAGCCGGCCTGGCCCGCGGAGCAGCTCCAGCAGGATGAACCGGTCCTCTGCGGTTGCGTACCCGGCACCGAACTCGACATCCGCGCGTGTGCGTCCGTATACGTGCGGCACGTCCCAGCGGTCGCGCAGGATGCGCAGGCCGGGGCGCGGACGCTCGGTGCGCACCACCTTGCCACTCACACCGAACCGCTCGGGTTTGAAGTACCTGGTGAGATCGGCCGGCCGCACGTTGTTGCCGCGGGGTGTCAGCCCGTCGTACAGCCGCAGCTGATCGGTGGCTGTGGGCGGGAACAGCAGATCTCCCGACTGGCCCGGCGGCAGCACGTTCAGGGCCACAGCCGCGTAATCGGTCGAGCGGGCTCCGCCGGCGGCAGGAAGGGCGGCCAGCGCCACGGCTGCGGCAAGCGCAACGACACGGATCATCCGGAAGCGACCTTACTACCGGCCGCTTCGAGGCAATCGGCACGAGTAGGCCTAACTTCTGCGCTGTCGGGGCAGTCTTATCCCTTCGACAACTAGCTGTCTTCGAGCTGCGGCACAGTCACGAGACGGCGTTGATCCGGGGGGATCACTCAGATGCGTTCCAAACTCACACTCGCGTTCGCGTGCGCCTGCGCCCTTGGGGTCGCGTTGGCCGGAGCTGCAACTCTCCAAGCGGAGACGACGCCCGAACCGCCGGTGGAGACCCAGACCGAGACGGCGCCGCCCCAGATCGACCAGTGGCAGATCCAGCGGGAGATCGACAGATACCGCCACGAGACATGGCGGTGGCAACGGACGATGGGCCGCAAGCTCACCCGCAGCCTCGCGAACCCGCCCGCGGACGTCGACGCGAAGATCGCTGTCTGGAAGCGTGTGGCGCTCAAGACGCGCAGGCACGCCCAGAACCCGCCTCACAAACGGCAGTGGCTCTGCATCCATCGCTACGAAGGGGCGTGGAACGACCCGAATCCCCCCTATTACGGAGGTCTGCAGATGGACCGCAGCTTCCAGCAGGCGTACGGCGGCGGGCTGCTCTCCCGCAAGGGGACGGCGAATCACTGGACGCCGCTCGAGCAGATGTGGGCTGCGGAGCGAGCGCACCGTGCCGGCCGAGGGTTCTACCCCTGGCCGAACACGGCGCGCTACTGCGGACTGATCTAACGCAAACGCTCGACTTTGTCGTGTGCGCGGACGTCCTGGACGTCCCTATCACGGTTTGATGCGTCATCGACGCCCTCGGTGTCGTCGTCCAGCTCGAGCAGCTCGACGAACAGCGCGCGGTAGTGACGCACCGAGTGCCGGAGATCCTCCGTCGAGGCCTCGCCGCGCTCACTCGCGCGGGCGATGCCGTCGGCAGTCCGGTACTTCTCGACGAGATCCGGATGCTCGACGGAGATGTCGGCCGCCCGTTGCTCGAAGTCGTCCACCGGGTAGCCGCGGTCACGCATCACCCTCTGAACGAGGTCGTCCGCTTCTGACACCGCACCCGTCGGGTCGTCGACGAACCGGCCCTGCGTTGCTTGCCACTGCTGCACATAGCGCTCGCGCGCATTCGGCGACAGCGGCCGTAGCTCGAGCTCGTCGTGACGTTTCTGACGCTCGGCGAGCTCACGTTCGGCTTCCCGACGACCGCCTGCCTTGTCGACTGCGCGGTCGTATTCCCGGCCGAACTGGTCCTGCAACGAACGCGACCGTCGCGTGCGCAGGGCGCTGAACAAGACCCCGAGAACGACGATCAGGACGACAACCCCGATTACGATCCAGACCCACGTATCCATCTCGACTCCTCTCGGTTGCTAGGAAAAACCGAAGAGGCCTAAAGAGGTACCCGGGAAAGAGCGGGCGAAACTAGAGGGTCGATGTGGAATTCGGCCGTCGTCGGAGGGCGCTCCAGATCAAGCCGGGCAGTGCGGTCGTTCGCGGTGCGTAGCGGAGCTACGTGCCGCGGGCGAACGTGCTGATCCGACGCCGTGTCTGAAGCGTCATCCGGCCCGGCGGAATTTCACATCGAGCCTCTCTAGCCCAGTTTTTGGCGCAAGAGATCGTTTACGACCTTCGGTGAGGCCTTCCCTTGCGTCTCCTTCATCACCTGACCGACGAAGAAACCGAGCAAGCCCTCTTTGCCGCCCTTGTACGCCGCGACCTGGCCGGGGTTGTCCGCGAGAACGCGGTCGACGAGCGGCTCGAGCTCGGCCGCATCGGCGACGAGGGTGTCGCCGAGGTACCTCTCCGCGCGGAACTCCGGGTCGGCGCTCTCCGACAGCGCGCGCGTGAACGTCTCCCGGGGAAGCGTCGATCGTGCCGCGATCAGCTTTGCGAGCTCCGCGCCGTTGACGGCTGCCGGATCGATTCCGGTTGCGACGAAGTCGTTCATCAGGACGTTCGACGCCGCTTTCGCATCGATGCCTTCAAGCGCGACCTGCTCGTAAAGGGCGGCAAGTCCGGCTGAGCCGTTCAGCACCTCCGCGTCGTAGTACGACAGCTCGTACCGCTCCTCGAAGCGGCGGATGCGCGCGCCGGGCAGCTCGGGCACCTCCGTGCGGAGCCGCTCGACGACGTCGGCCTCCGGCTCCACGGGGATCAGATCGGGCTCCGGGAAGTAGCGATAGTCGTCGGCCTCTTCCTTGCGCCGGCGCGGCGTGACCGTGTCCAACTTCACCTCGTAGTCGAGCGTCTCCTGGACGACCTCGCCGCCGGACTCCCAGGTCTCGATCTGACGCCGGAGCTCCGCCTCGATCCCACGGGCGATGTGGTTGAACGAGTTCATGTTCTTCAGCTCGGTGCGGGTTCGGTAGCCAGCCTCCCCCACCTCGCGCACGGACACGTTGGCGTCGGCGCGCAGGGTGCCCTTCTCCATCTCCGCATCCGAGATGCCGATCTCGACGATGGTCTGGCGCAGAAGCTGCAGGAAGCGCTTTGCCTCGTCCGCAGAGCGGAGGTCGGGCTGCGTCACGATCTCGACGAGCGGCGTGCCGCCGCGGTTGAAGTCTACGTTGGAGTGCGCCGACCCAACGATGCGGCCGGTCGCGCCGCCGACGTGGATCGTCTTCGCCGCGTCCTCTTCGAGGTGCGCGCGCACGATGCCGACCTCGCCGTCACCCTCGGGGCCCGGGACGACGAACGAGCCGTCGATGCAGAGCGGCTCGTCGTACTGGGAGATCTGGTACCCCTTCGGAT
The DNA here is from genome assembly GCA_038237145.1 of Gaiellales bacterium. Lineage (GTDB taxonomy): Bacteria > Actinomycetota > Thermoleophilia > Gaiellales > Gaiellaceae > 3-1-20CM-4-69-9. The sequence goes on along the minus strand of JBBRZA010000077.1, from coordinate 5,571 downwards.
TGTCCGGATAGAAGTAGTTCTTGCGGTGGAACACCGCGCGCTCCGCGATCCGGCAGTTGAGGGCATGCCCGAGCTTGATCGTCCACTCGACCGCGGTCTGGTTCGGCACGGGCAAGGCACCCGGAAATGCAAGGCACACCGGACACGTGCGCGTGTTCGGCTCTCCGCCGAATCCCGCCTCGCAGCCGCAGAACATCTTCGTGTGCGTCTTGAGCTGCACGTGGATCTCGAGGCCGATGACCGGTTCCCACTCAGGCACGCAGAAACTCCTTCGCCTTGAGAAGCGGCACCTCGATGTCGCCACGCACCTCGAAGATCGCGAGGTACTCCTCCAGCAAGCCGTGCATGCGGATGAGGCAGAGCTCTCGTTCGCCCGCCTCGAGCGAGAGCCGAACATCGTCGATCTGAACCGCGCGCGACCCGTCCAGCACTCGCGGCGGCACGCCGAACACTCGCTCGACTGCGAGGACGAAGTCGGCGGCTCGATCGACGATTGTCTTCATCGCAGCCGTTCCGGGACGGTGTCGAAGCCGATCGCACGCTCGAGCGCGTGGCCGGTGCGGAAGAGCGTGTTCTCTGCGAACTGGGCGCCGATCAGCTGTAGACCGACCGGCAGCCCCTCTGACAGGCCACATGGAATCGAGAGCCCCGGCAGCCCGGCCATATTCGGCGGGATCGTCAGCACGTCCGTGAGATACATGGCCAGCGGGCTCTCCGCCTTCTCGCCGATCTTGAAGGCGACGGTGGGAGACGTCGGGCTGACGAGGACGTCGAAGCGCTCGAACGCGGCAGCGAACTCGCGCGAGATCACCGTTCGCACCTTCTGAGCCTGACCGTAGTAGGCCTCGTAGTACCCGGCGGAAAGCGCATACGTGCCAAGCATGATCCGGCGCTTCGGCTCGTCGCCGAAACCGGCGTCACGCGTGCGCGCGACCATCTCGTAGTAGTTCTCCGCGGGAACGCGGAGCCCATAGCGCACGCCGTCGTAACGCGAGAGGTTCGAGGACGCCTCCGCCGGAGCGATCAGGTAGTAGCACGGCAGCCCGTACTCGACGGATCGCGGCAGCTCGCACTCGCCGACCTCCGCTCCCAGTTCGGCGCAAAGATCGATTGCCCGCCGCACCGCCTCTGCGACACCGGGCGAGATCCCCTCGGCCTCGTTGAGCTCCTTCGGGACCCCGACGCGTAGACCCTTCAGGTCCTCTCCCTGGGGCAGCTCGACCGGCGGAACGTCGACCGTCGTCGAGTCGCAGTCGTCGCGCCCGCTGATGATCCCGTAGAGGAGCGCATTGTCGCGCACGGTCTTCGTCACCGGCCCGATCTGGTCAAGGCTGGACGCGAAGGCGACGATGCCGTACCGCGAGACGGTGCCATAGGTCGGCCGCAGGCCCACGTTTCCGCAGAGAGCCGACGGCTGCTTGATCGAACCACCGGTGTCCGACCCCAGCGCCCATGGAGCCAGGCCTGCGGACACAGCTGCGGCCGAGCCGCCGCCCGAACCGCCGGGAACACGAGTGGGATCCCAGGGGTTCCGAGACGGCCCGTACGCCGAGTTCTCCGTGGACGAGCCCATGGCGAACTCGTCGGTGTTGGTCTTCCCGAGCAGCTGCAACCCCGCCGCCTTGCAGCGGTCGGCAACGGTCGAGTCGAACACGGGCACGTAGTCCTCGAGAATCTTCGAGCCGGCAGTGGTGCGCACGCCCTTCGTCGAGATCACGTCCTTGAGCGCGATCGGCACGCCGTCGTTGTCGTCGCCGTCGACGAGCGTCAGGAAGCAGTGCAGCTCCTCATTCCGAGCGTCGATCGCTTCGCGATAGGCCGCGCGCAACTCGTCGCCGGAAACCTCGCCGCGCTCGAGGAGGCCCATCGCATCCTCGGCTGTAAGCCGCAGGGTGTCGATCATGGGCCGATCTCCGGCCCATGATCAAGGGAAGGGGCAACGGGGGAAACCGTGCGGTTTCCCCTCTTGTTCTCCTCAGCCCACGCGGCGATCTCAGCGGCGCGGGGGCTGAGGCGATCCCTGAAGAAGGGAGCTCGTGAGGGAAACATGGTTTCCCTCACGGGAGCGAGCCGAAGGCGAGCGACGGTCATGCCGACGACTCCTCGGCCGCGCCTGTTGGGGGAACGCGGAACAGATCGCCGTCGCGCTCCGGCGCGTTGGCGAATGCATCGTCGAGCAGCAGCGAGGGTCGCGCCACGTCGGGCCGGAAGACGTTCACGACCGACAGCGGATGCGAAGTCGGCGGCACGTCCGAGAGATCGAGCTCCGAGACCTTGCCGACCGCGGCGAGGATGTCGTTCAGCTGCTCGGTCAGGCGGCCGATCTCGTCCTCGCCCAGCTCGAGCCGCGCGAGCGCCGCGACGTGGAGCACATCTTCGCGCGATATGGCCATTGTCCTCAATCCTAGGTTGAGCGGATCCGCTCCGGTGGACGTACGATCGTCTGGACGTCGACGGAGGAGGACGCGGAAGAGGCGGAGCGTCAGATGGGTTCTCGGCGCGAGGAAATGGTGAGCCAATTGGGGGCAACGGTCCGCTCTGCGGATCTGTACGAGGCGCCGATCGTCGAAGTGAACGCAGGCGTGCACGCCTGAGCTCACGAAACGAAGCGGGCCCCATTTCGGGGCCCGCGTCACTCTTAGTTTCGATCGAAAGAAGCTAAACAGGCTGGACGTTCGCTGCCTGCGCGCCCTTAGGGCCCTGCACGACCTCGAACTCAACTCGCTGACCCTCGGTCAACGACTTGTACCCCTCCTGCGTGATGGCGGAGAAATGAACGAAGACGTCCTCGCCACCCTCACGCTCGATGAATCCGTAGCCCTTCTCGTTCGAAAACCACTTCACGGTGCCCTGAGCCAAACGACTTCCTCCTTCAAAACATGCGACGGCCCGGGCACCGAGCCGCCACCACTGATACAGCGGGCGGAGTGTAACTCAGATGCGAGGGAACGCAAGCTCCCCGCGGCGGTAGCGAGCCGCCCGCACTGCGTTCCCGAGCAGGGCTGCGATGGTCATCGGGCCCACGCCGCCGGGGACGGGCGTGAGGAAGGCGGCCACCTCGGCCACGTCCTCCGCGACATCCCCCACGAGCCCAGCTTCGGTACGCGTGATGCCGACGTCGATCACCGTCGCTCCCTGCTTGACCATGTCGGCGGTGATGACGTCGGGAAGGCCGACGGCGGCCACGAGGAGATCTGCGTCCAGGGTGTGACGGGCGAGATCTTCGGTGCGGGAATGACAGATCGTGACGGTGGCGTTCGCCTGCAAGAGCAGTAGCGCCATCGGCTTGCCAACGAGGGAACTGCGCCCGACGACCACAGCGCGGGCTCCGGCGATCTGGATCTTGTACTCGTTCAGCAGGTGCATCACACCGAGCGGCGTCGCGGGAACAAGCGTCGGGCGGTCGAGATAGAGCTGGCCCGCGCTGAAGGGGTGAAGCCCGTCCACGTCTTTCATCGGGTCGATCGCCAGCATCACGCGCGCCTCGTCGATCTGGTCGGGCAAGGGTGTCTGCACCAGAATCCCGTCGACGAAGTCGTCCTCGTGAAGATGCTGAACGAGCTCGACAAGCTTGTCCTCCGTCGTCGTGGCAGGAAGCCTGTGGTCGATCGCTTCGATGCCTGCCTCCTGCGCGGCCTTGTGCTTCAGACGGATGTAGACCTCGGACGCAGGGTCCTCCCCGACGAGCACCGTCGCCAGGCCCACGTGGCCGAGCTCCGCTACCTCCTGCTTGATCTCCTCACGCATCCGTGCCGCCAGGGCGGCACCGTCCATCAGCGTGGCGTTTGGCACTACGGAATGGTCAGCTCGACGCCGCTGACGTCCAGGCCGAGCGACTCGGCCAGACGCACGCCGAGCTCGAGGTCCTCGCGGAGACGCTCGACGTCGCGTGACTCCATGGCCCGCCCGATCCAGGCGCGCTCGCGCGGCCGCCACAACGCGTGCGCCGCAAACACAGGCAGCAGCCGGTTGGCCGCGTCGACAAGCTTCTGGTTCATCTTCTTGGAGAGGTTCTGCAGGAGCACACGCTCGTAGGCCATGCCGGCGCCGTGGTGGATGCCGTCGTCCGTGGCGAGCCGGCCGCAGAGGTCCTCGAGCACGGTGCCACGCGACGAGCGGGCGATGAGGCGGAACCTCGAGATGATCAGCCGCTCGTAGAAGACCTGCATCAGGAAGACCTTCTCCTCGAGCGTGTCGGCCTGGAGCGTGGTCTGCGCAAGCTTGTCGAGATGCGGATCGCGCTCTGCGGTGCCGCCGGCCTCGATCACGAGCTTGAGCCACGCCTCCGTGTGACGCGACTCGTCCTGCACCATCGTCGAGTAGTAGAGCTTCGCCTCGACGTCGGGCGCCATGTTGAGGAGCTGCGACGCCATGTCGCACGCGAGCATGTCCGCCTGAAGCTGCTGCGTCAGGACCGAGCGCCACATGTCCCGGCGTCGAGCCTGACTCTGCGGCGAGCCCTTCGCCTCCGGGATCGGTGGCAGCTCGCCCCAGGGAAGATCGCGCACCTGCCACTCGCGGCGCTTCGCAAGTTCGTAGAAGCGGAGCACGTCGGCGAAGGCCTCGCGGCCTTCGTCCTTCATCTCGATCAGCTGCCCTGTTGCCATCGCGGGGGCATTATCCCCGTAAGCTTTATTTGATGGAGCTGAGGCGCTGGCCGCGCAAGAATGATCCCGGGTCGATCGAGGCGCGCCAGAAGGCGCTCGGACTGACCGACGGCGTGACGCGGATCGACCTCTCGCCGTTCGTCAACGCCCAGGAGATGCTGACCGGCGCCACGGTGATTCCGGTCTCCGTCGTAGGCCCGCTCGAGATCGAGCTCGGTGAGTACGAGCTTGAGGAGCCCTTCGGCCGCGTGTCGGAAACGAGTCGCAAACAGGAGCAGGTCTTCGTGCCGCTCGCTCACACCGAGGGCGGCCTGTCGGCCTCGCTCTATCGCGGCGCAAGAGCTGCGGCCGAGTCCGGCGGCTTCAGAACGTACGTGCTCGGGGACCGAATGACCAGAGCATCCTGCTTCGTTTGCAAGTCAGCGGATGAGGCCGTGCAGCTCGCGCGGTTCCTCGACGCACACGTCGCGGAGATGCGCCGCTGGCTGTCGGAGCGTGGCGAAGACTGGATCTCCACGTTTGCGCGCTTGCGTGAGGTCGAGACGCATGTCGTCGGCCCGATGTGTCACGTGATGTGGGCGTTCACCACCGGCGATGCGTGCGGCCCGAACATGATGACCCGCAACGCGTATGCGCTGAACATGGGCTACGTGATGGAGCACGCTCCGGTGAAGCCGGAGCGCGCCATCCTCGAGGCGAATATGGGGGGAGACAAGAAGCCGTCCCATCGTTACTTCGAGCGGGGCGGACACGGGAAGACCGTCCTCGTTGAAGCGACGCTGAGCGAGGAAGCGGTGCGACGTGTCCTCCGCACCACGGTCGACGACCTGCTCGAGCTCTCGTTCGCCGGGACGCACGGCGCCGTCGCATGGGGCATGCAATCGGTCGCGTTCCCGCCGGCGTGGGGGGGCGCCGCGATCTTCGCGGCGACCGGCCAGGACCTCGGCATGGTCGGGACGAGCTC
>JBBRZA010000076.1:0-15157 GCA_038237145.1 Gaiellales bacterium | reverse complement strand
TCCGCGCACTTCGCGGCTCGGTGTCGGTGAACGGCGACACGCTGGCGGTCAAGCTCCCGGAGTGAACCGCGCAGTGCAGGTCAGTCTCCTGCGCTGGTTGCGCCGCCAGCTGCAACAGCCGACGCCCGCGCGCGAGCATCTGGAAGCGGCGGTCGAGAACGACGACCCTTCCGAGGTGCGGCGGCTGCTCGCCAACGTGCCATTCACCGAAGCTCAACGCCGCCATGTCGATTCGCTACTCGACGCGTGGGAGCAAGGCCGGTAGTGCCGCGCCGTGCTCGAGCAGCAGTTCCTCGACACGTGCGTCACCGTTCTGCCGTGCCGCGTCGATTGCGCGAAAGCCGCCGCCCTGGCGTAGGTTCGGGTCGGCTCCCTGCTCGAGCGCCAGCTTCACGAGCTCGTAGCGCGTCGCTTCCTCGCCGGCTGCCGCTGCGGCCGCGTGGATGGCGGCCGTCTGCACCTGCTCGTTCATCGAGAGCGCGTTGACGTCTGCGCCGCGGTCGAGCAATAGCCGCGCTGCCTCGAGGTGCCCGAAGAAACAGGCGAGCCCGAGCGGGTGAAAGCCGTCGGCGCCGAACGCGTTCGCGCGCGACGGATCCTCGTCCAGCAGTTCGCGCAGTCGGGCACCCCGGCCGAAAGCAGCCGCCTCGAAGACGTCGAGCTTCGGGTCGGCCGCGAGGAACTCGTCGACTCTGTCGCGATCGCGCGAGTAGAGAGCCTGCAGCAAGTCGGACATCAGCGCAGCAATCGTGACAGGCGCCGGTCCTTCAGAACGCGCCCGCCTGTCTGACATTCGGGGCAGTAGAAGATCGTGTGCTCCTCGAAGTCCACCTGCGCGATCGGCGTGCCGCACACGTAGCAGGGCTCGCCGAGCTTTCTGTGGACGCGGTAGGTGCGCTTGTCGTTCGCACCGCGCTCGCGGAGCTCGAGCCCTCGTTCGAGCTCTACGTCGATCGCGTCCGCGAGCTGCTCGACCTGTTGCGCCGTGACGTCGCGCGTCAGTTCGTACGGCGAGAGCTTCGCGTGATGCAGGATTTCGTTCGCCCAGGCTCGTCCGATTCCCGCGATCACGCGCTGGTCCCGGAGCATCGAGTGCAACCGCCTCGATTCGGACGCACAGATCGCGCCGAGCCGCTCGGAGCCGATTCCGAGCGCTTCGGGCCCGAGGTAGGCGAGCTCCTGCTCCGCTTCCTCCGGAGTGAGCAGCCAGACACCCGCCCGCTTCTTCGCGCCGGCCTCCGTGAGCACGAGCCGCGCGCCGCCTTCGAAGGCGAGCTGGAACGCCGGTGTCTTAGGGCCGGCCTCGCCGGCTTTGAGGTACTTCAACCGCCCGGCCGTCATCAGGTGCACCAGCACCACCAGCTCGCCGTCGGTAGTGGGGAAGAGCAACCGCTTCGCGCGCCGCTTCGCCCCGGCCAGCTGCCGCCCTTCGAGTGCGGAGAGCGGCGGGTCGAACGTCTTCAGCGTCGCGATGTGTGCGGGCCCTGCCTTTACGATCGGGAAGGCAGAGACCGGATCGTCGAGCGCGCGGCGCCACGCTTCCATCTCCGGCAGCTCAGGCACTCAGCTGGCCTTTAGGCTCCAGTGCATCGATCCGATCAGGGTATCCGTGCGTCGAGGTGGCGTGACCGAGGCGATCCACCGCGTTCACGCGGTCGCGGTGCAGGACGGAGCCGTGATCGCCGAGGCAGGTGATTCGGGTCTATTCGCCTTCATGCGCTCCTCGTCCAAGCCGCTGCAGGCGGTCCCGCTCGCCCGCGCCCGTGCCGACCTCGACGAGCGCGATCTTGCGATCGCGTCGGCGTCCCACCTCGCCGACGATGCGCAGCTCGCGGCCGTGCGTGCGCTGCTGGCCAAGGCGCCGGCGAGCGAGGACGAGCTCGAGTGCGGGCCGCAGGGCGAGCCGCCCTCGCGGCTCAAGCACAATTGTTCCGGGAAGCACGCTGGGATGCTCGCGCTCTGCCGGGCGAAAGGCTGGCGGAGCGAGGGTTACCGGCTCGAGGGCCACCGCGTGCAGCGGGAGGTGCTCGTCGTCCACGCCGAGGCGTCCGAGGTTCCCGAGGACGAGATCCGCACGGGAATCGACGGGTGCGGCGTCCTCACCTTTGCCCTTCCTCTCGAGCGAATGGCGCACGCGTTTGCACGACTGCCTCAACTGGAAGGAGGCGATCGGATAGTCGCCGGCATGAAGGCGTATCCCGATCTGATCCGGGGTCCACGCGCGGCAGACACGCGGTTGATGAAGACGCTGTCGGTCTGGATCGCGAAGGGCGGCGCCGAAGGCTTGCTCTGCGCGTCGGGCGACGGCATCGGTGTTGCACTGAAGGTGGAGGACGGGAACGGCCGTGCCGTCGGTCCGGCAGCGTCCGCTTTCTTTCGGCAACTCGACCTCGACCTCGGCGACCTTGCTGTTCTCCCGCTCGAGAACAGCCGCGGCGAGCTAGTAGGAGAGATCACGAGCGAGTAGCACAAAGTCGCTATTTGCTTTCTTCGCAACCCTTGTAATATCCGAAAGGCGAGAGGGTGAGCCGGGGGGAAGCGGGTATCCGGCTCTTTTGCGTTCGTAGATCGAAACCCCGTCCACCGACGCGAAAATCAGCCGGGAGGTAGGCCGCCGTTGCTCACCGTCGAAATCTCTCTTCCTGAGGTCGAGGAGCTGCAGAAGCTCGTCCAGGAAGGTCTAGAGAAGGGCGTTCTCAACTACGACGAGATCGCAGCCGGGCTCGAAGACGTCGAGCTCACGAAGGAGCAGATCGAAGACTTCTACACGTACCTGGTCGACCACGGGGTCGAGCTGCTGGAGGGCGAGACGCACAAGCATCCGCCGCACGAGCAGGCCACACCTGAAGAGGAGAAAGGCCCGAAGCTCGATCTGAGCGTCGAGCCGTCGCTTGACTCGCTGCGGCTGTACCTGCGCGAGATCGGCAAAGTCTCGCTTCTCACCGCCGACCAGGAGGTCTACCTCGCAAAGCGCATCGAGCGCGGCGACATGTCGGCGAAGACCCAGATGATCGAGGCCAATCTCCGGCTCGTCGTCTCGATCGCGAAGTCCTATCTCGGTCGTGGCCTCAGCTTCCTCGACCTGATCCAGGAAGGCTCCCTCGGCTTGATCCGTGCTGTCGAGAAGTTCGACTATCGCAAGGGCTACAAGTTCTCGACCTACGCGACCTGGTGGATCCGGCAGGCGGTGACACGCGCGATTGCGGACAAGGCGCGCACCATTCGCATCCCGGTCCACATGGTCGAGAAGCTGAACAAGGTCGTTCACATCGAGCGCCAGCTCGTGCAGCGACTGGGGCGCGAGCCGCGCCCGGATGAGATCGCCGAGGAGCTCGAGATCACCACGGACGAGGTGCGCGAGATCCTTCGCATGTCGCAGCTCCCCATTTCGCTCGAGAAGCCGATCGGCGAGGAGGAGGACTCGGAGCTCGGCGATTTCGTTCAGGACGAGTCGGCCGAGTCGCCGTTCGACACGGCAACGCTGTCGTTACGCCGCGAGGATGTCGAGCATGCGCTGTCCGCGCTGCCCGAGCGCGAACGTCAGGTGATCGAGCTCCGCTTCGGCCTGTCCGGGGCGCAGCCCTGCACGCTGGAGGAGGTCGGGCGGGCGTTCGGCGTCACCCGAGAGCGCATCCGTCAGATCGAGAACAACACGCTCAAGAAGCTCGAGTCGCTGCCCGAGGCCCAAGGGCTCAAGGACTGCGTCTAGCGAAAGCGGACGCGCTCGGCGCGAACGCTGACGGCGCGCTCGCCGAGGTAGCCTGGGCGCGCCGAGCTGAAGTGCAGGCTCCACGCGCCTCCTGCGGGAACCGGAAAGCTGAGCGCGATCCGTTGTCCGGGGTGCACGCGGACGGTGCGCTTGATGCCCTTGCCGGTGAGGACGATGGGCGTGACCTGCGTATGTGCGGGCAGCGCGAGCACGAGGTCGAGTGTGCCGCCGGTCTTCGTCCAGACCGTGATCGCGCCCCTCGGGGCGAGCCAGCGGTCGGCGAATCGGCCGGCGGCGAGCAGGCGTAGGCGCGGCGTTCCTACGGGCCGGTAGAGGTCGAAGATCAGCTCGTGCCGGACGCGCTCGACGCCGCTGAGTTTCACCGTCGACGCGTATGTCTGGACGAGCAGCGGTCGGCGGTCTGGGCGGCCGTCCACAAGCAGCGTGCCGTCGACGGCAACCTGGAGGCGCTTTGCGTCGAACTGGTCGATGGGCGCGCTGCCGAGCAGGAGGAGACGCTTGACCGACGTGTTCCAGAAGAGCTGTTGCCACGACTGCTCCCTAAGCGCGCCGGGCGGTGCGAGAAGATCGACGTTTCCGAGCCGCGCGTGGTCGACCCAGCGGATGTCGTGTGGCAGCGTGCTGCGCAGGCTTCGACTCGTGTGGGCATCGAACGCCGATGCGCCGGCCGACATCGCGCAGCATGAGACGACGGCGGCCACGAGCGCGAGCGCAGCGGGCACCTTGCGGAAGGCGATGAGTGCGCCGAGCACGGACAGCACCGCGGCGACGAGCGCGATTGCCAGCGAGCCGTTGCCGACCGACGTCAGGCCCTCCAAGCGAAGCACGGCCCAGAGCGTCGGCGAGTCGTCCTTGTTGTGCGCCGTTGCGTAGCCGGAGAGCGGGACGCGGGCCGCGAGCAACAGCAACCCTGCGGAGAGCAGACCGACGGGGATCCGACCCGGCAGCCCGCGCTTGACGTAAAGACAAAACGCGATTGCGAGGAGCGGGACGAGCGTGAAGAGGTAGCGCTCCTGGAAACGCTGGGAATCGGTGTCCGCGATCTGGGCCGCTTCGAGGAGCAGGCCACCCGCGAGCAGCAGGCTCGTCACTGCGAACGCGAGCTCTGCGCGCCCACGGGGCCGGAAGAGCGCGACAGCGACTCCGGCCAGCGCGCCGGGGACGATCACCCAGCCGGAGGAGTACGTGAGCAGCATCGCTTCGCGCCCGACCCACAGCAGGATCGAGCCGAGGTGCACCGCGTGATCGCCGTTCGCATACACGCCGAAGACGCGCTCGGACCCGAGCGTCGCGAGCAGTAACGCCGGCGGGACGATCAACAGCACGAGAGCGAGCCAGACCCGGCGCACGGCTCGCACGACATGGAAACGGTCGGCGACGAGCTCCGCTGCGAGCACCGCAACCGGGACGACCACGTACTGGATCCGTGCAAAGACGCTGAGCATGCTGAAGACCGTGAACGCGAGCTGCGCGCGGAGCGTCGGTTCCGTCACGACGCAAACGCCGGCATACACCGCAGAGAGCACGAGCGGATAGGCGAGCGGGTCAGCGAGCATCGTGGACGAGTAGACGCCATCCGGCACTGCGACAGTCAACGCGGCAACGGCGATGCCGAGCCAGCGGGCGAGCCCGAGCCGGCGGCAGAGCAGGTAAGCCGGAATCGCGGCGAGCGAGAAGAGCACGGCATGAATGCCCTGGGTCAGCCTGAACGCGGTAACGGGATCGTTGGTGACGAGCCAGACGGGTGCAGTCACGAGGGGATCGAGCAGCGCAGGGAAGTGCACGCCGGCGCCGCGAATGAGCGGGCGCCCGTGTTCGGCGAGGCTGCGCGCGAGCGACGGGTAGATGTACTCGTCCGGCAGGTAGTACGGGGTCAACCGGGCGACGGCCGCGAAAAGCCGTCCTGCGAAGCTGGCCACCACGATGCCGGTGAGCCAGACCCAGGCCGGGATGGCGGCCACGCGTGCGAACGCCCGAGGCGCTGAGACCTCCGGGCCCGCACGAAGATCTCGGGCGACATCCACCACGAGATCCCTATCGGCAAGCCATCGGCATCCCTTGAACGAGGGATGCCGACCCGCTCCGCGCCCGAGCGAAAGCTTCGCTTTCACTCGGGGGGTTGGGTTCGGCGCTTCGCGCGGAATGTGCGCGGGCGGAGCCCGCGCACTCTTATGGGGTTAGGGCAGCACGGTCGGTCTCAACCGAACCGGCCCGTGCCCGGGCGGTTGAGCGCAACCGCCCACCAGGCGCCAAATGAGAGTGCGCGGGCTTCGCCCGCGCACGTTCCCCGCGAAGCGGCGAACCCATGGCCGGAGCGAAAGCGAAGCTTTCGCGTAGGAGCGCTCAGGTAGCGTGGCAACGTGACCGAGGTCCCAGCCCAGGAGCCGGCGCACGAGATCGTGTGCCCTCACTGCAAGAAGGCCTTCACGGCCGAGTTGATGGCCGGTCAGACCGAACGCCACCGGGGCTTCAAATGCCCCCACTGCCGGCTCTTCGTCCCCGCGGACCGCGCCAAGCGCTAGCGCTCCCTCTGCTTCGCTCCCGCTAACCTCCGGCCTTCGACGCCGGGCCGGTGCGAGCGCGAAAACGGGACCTCCGGGCGGCGTTAGACCCGAGGGCCGGAGGTTAGACGTGGCGTAGCCGTCTAACCGCAGGCCGAACTCACGCGGGCGCGGACGCTTCAGCGCCCGTGCCCGGGCGGTTGAGCGCAACCGCCTACCAGAGACCAAATGATGAGTGCGCGGGCTCCGCCCGCGCACGTTCCCCGCGAAGCGGCGTTCCCATAGCCGGAGCGAAAGCGCAGCTTTCGCGTAGGAGCGCCCGCTAGGGCAGGAAGAAGCGGTAGGCCTCGAGCGGGGCCCGCTCCGGCGGTGGAGGATCGCTGCGTGGCGTCCCGAGGTGGATCAGGCCGAGGAACCGCTCGCCGTCAGGCAAGCCGACCGCGTCGCGCCCCGCCTTCGTGCGGAGCACCGCTGGTGTCCGCCAGTAGCCCGCGAGCCCGCGCGCGTGCGCGGCGAGCAGCACCGCGTAGATCGCGCTCGCGGTCGCGCAGACGTCCTCCTCATCCTGCTCGAGGTCGCCGATCAACACAGCGGAGGCAACGACGAGCGTCGGCGCGCGCTCGAGCTTGGGCGCTTCAGCGGTGCCGGCCGCGTCCTTGAGCCGCTCCAGGGTCTCGGGGCCGAGCACGCGAAAGCGCCAGGGGTTCGTCCGGTGATGGTTCGGCGCCCAGCGCGCGAGCTCGAGCAGCTCATCGACGACCGCGGGGGGCACCGGGTCGGGCCCGAACGACTTGTGCGTCCGCCGTGAGCGGATCAGATCCGAAATGTCCGTCAAGCCGCGCACCCTAGTCCGAACGGCCTATTCAGCTGCATTCCTAGGCGGAGGCGCTCCTTTCGCATAGATTTCCCCCCGGGTGGCGGGGCACAGTTCAGGGGCGGCGGTGACGGAACCTTCGCGCGCGGCGACGACGCCGGTCGTGCGGCTCGAGGACGTCCACAAGAGCTTCGGAGACAACGTCGTGCTCGACGGCATCGACCTGACCGTCAATGCGGGCGAGGCACTCGTCATCATCGGGCCAAGCGGCAGTGGGAAGAGCACTCTGCTGCGGTGCATCAATCTGCTCGAGCCCGTCGACAGCGGCCGGATCTTCTTCGAGGGCGAGGAGATCACCGGCAAGGGCGTCAAGGTCCCGGCGCTGCGACAGCGCATCGGCATCGTCTTCCAGCAGTTCAACCTCTTTCCGCACTTGCGCGCCATCGACAACCTCACGCTGGCGGCGCGGCGAGTCGGGAAGATTCCGAGCAAGGAAGCAGAACAGCGAGCCTACGAGCTGCTGAAGCGCGTCGGTCTCACCGAGAAGGCTCGCAGCTATCCGCATCAGCTCTCGGGCGGGCAGCAGCAGCGCATTGCGATCGCGCGCGCTCTGATGATGCGCCCCCACGTGATGCTCTTCGACGAGGTCACGTCGGCGCTCGACCCGGAGCTCGTCGGCGAGGTCCTTGTCGTGATGCGCGACCTCGCCCGTGACGTCGGAATGACCATGCTCGTCGTCACGCACGAGATGCAATTTGCGCGTGACGTTGGCGACCAGCTGATCTTCATGGACGAAGGCAAGATCGTCGAACAAGGCAATCCAGTGGAAATTCTCGACCGACCCAAGGCGGAGCGGACGCGCCGATTTCTGCGCCGGACGCTCCAGCTGGCCGACTCACTCGAAGAGCTCACCATCGAAGAAGGAGGGGTTGAATGAAACGCACCATCGTTGTCGTAGCCGCGCTCGTGATTGCGGCTGCGGCGCTCGCAGCCTGGGGTTCGGCCGCGCCGGGAGGAAAGCTCGCGGCGACAGCCGCGCCCACGGCCAAACCGGCGAAGCCGAAGTTGCCGGCGCTGCCCGCAGCGGTGAAGAGTCGCAAGAGGTGGGAGATCGGCGTCAAGTGTGACTATCCGCCGTTCGGCTTCATCAATGTGCGCGGGAACAACGACGGCTACGACGTCTCTGTCGCCCGCAGATTCGCATCGTTGGCATTCGGGAGCAACAAGAAGGTCCATTTCACTTGCGTGACGTCGCCAAGCCGCATCCCGACGCTCATGTCGGGCCGGGTCGACATCATCGTCTCGACGCTTACGTGGACACAGGCGAGATCCGAGCAAATCGAGTTCTCGATCCCGTACTACTCGGCCACGGGTCGTCTTCTCGTCCCGAACAGCTCGAGCCTCACGATCGGAGGCCTGAGCGGAAAGACGGTCGTGACGACGCGCAGCGCCCTCTACGCGACCTGGGTCAAGAACTGCTTCAAGGACACGAAGCTGCTGGAGGTCGACTCTCCGGCTCTAGCCGTCTCGACAGTCAAGGACGGGCGGGCCGACACCTTCATGTTCGACGACGCGTTCCTGCTCAACGTCGCCACGCAGGATCCTGACGTCAAGCTTGGGCGCGAGAAGTTCCTCGTGGCCCCCTGGGGGATCGGGATCCGCAAGGGCGAGACGCCCATGAAGCGCTGGGTCGATGCCGCGCTGCGCTACATGAAGAAGCGCGACGAGTTCGCGAAGATCCTCAGGGGGAACGCACCGCCCCGGTTCGTACCCGACTTCATCGTCAACGTCCCCCGGCCCAAGCAGGCGTTTGCGTACTCGGTCGGGAAGGACATCGTTTCGATCTGCCCCTGAGCTGACCTGACGGGAGCGGTCGCGTGGCCGCTCCCGTCGCTGATCTGGTGACACTCGTCGCGAGCTTCGACTGGCAGTTCATCTGGGACCACCTCCCGGACTTTTGGGACGGGCTCAAGGCGACGCTCAGGGTCTCGGCAATCGGGATCGCCGGCTCGCTCGCAATCGGAATCGTCCTCGGCGCGGCCCGCGCGCACCGTGTTCCGGTGATCAGCTGGCTGGCTGCGATCTACGTCGAGGTCATCCGGAACACGCCAATCCTCGCGCAGATCTTCTTCGTCACCTTCGCTTTACCGCACTTCCCGGGTCACCCGATCCGGCTCGAGCCGTTCACGATCGCCTGGCTGAGCGTGACGATCTGGGGCGGCGCGTTCAACACGGAGAACTTCCGGGCGGGGTTCGAGGCCGTTCCGTACCGCTACCGCGAGGCCGGTCTCGCCCTTGGGTTCTCGCGCTTCAAGACGTTCGTCAACGTCACGCTGCCGATCGGCGGGCGGATTGCGTTGCCCTCCTCGATCAACACATACATCTCCGTCCTGAAAAACACCTCGCTGCTGACGGCGATCGGATATGCGGAGCTCACCAATGTGGCGTACAGCCTGGAGAGCGTTTCCTTCAAGGCGTCGGAGATTTACTTCACACTTGCCGTGATCTACCTGCTCGTCGTGTGGACGCTCTCCGCACTTATCCGAGTCGTCGAGTCCCGTCTCGCTCTGCCGGAGAGCACCTAATTGCCCGACTGGGTCGGTCCGGTTGCGGATTACATGGCCCACGAGGGCCTGAAGAACACCGGCTGGATCGCAGTCTTCGCGGTCATCGGCAGCACTGTGGTCGGGATTCTGCTGGGGACGCTGATGACGATCAGGTTCCTCCCCTTGCGGGCATTGATTCGGCTTTACATCGAGGTATTCCGAGGACTGCCGATTCTCGTGACTATCTTCCTCGTCTACTACGCCCTCCCGACCACGCCGGTGATTCACCATCGGTTCGGTGCGATTTCGGGTGCTTCGATCGGGCTCGCTCTATGGGGAAGTGCCCAGGTAGCGGAGGCGACGCGCGGCGCGGTCCAGTCGATTCTCAGAGAGCAGCACGAGGCAGCGGCCGCGCTCGGTTTCGGCTGGATCGGGCGTCACCGGAGCGTGATCCTGCCGCAGGCCTTTCGCCGGCTGCTGCCGCCGTTGGTCAGCCTGCTGGCGAACGTAATTCAGAACACGACCCTCGCGTCGATCATCGGCGTGACAGAGGTCCTTTCGACCGCGCAGCGCTCGATCGAGCGGCTCCAGTTCGAGCCGGGCGCCAATCCACATACCTTCGCGATCTACGCAGCCGTGATGGTCGTGTTCTTCTGCATCTCGTTCCCGCTAACGCGGCTCGCGATCTTCCTCGAGCGCCGCCTGGTCTAATAGTCGTCGAGGTTTGGCATGCGCCGCTGCTCGTGCAGTGACTGTGGCGACACACGCCGCCAGGTCAGGAAGCGCCCGGCTCCGCGGCCGCTGTCCTGGTCTCCCGGTGCATCGAATTGAGCTTTGAAGGCCGGCTTCGCATCGATCGACGAGATCAAGAGAAAGAAGACGGCAAAAGCCGCACCTTCCAACACGTGACCGAACAGTGCGCCGACGGCTACGACCAGACCGAGGAACAGCCACAAGGACCGAGCTGGTCTGCGAAGCATTATGGGCGAAGTATCGACCTCGTCGTCGCGGTGAACGGTTGTGCTCCGGTTAAGAGCCGCCCGTGGGCGGCATGAGGCGGTTGCCCTCGATCTTGAAGCCGGCGGCACGCAGGAACGGCCGTGCGACCTCGACTGCACGCGCGAGGTTGATGGCCATCCAGAAGCAGAGTGCGGCGAGGGGCAGCTCGACCAGCGCCGCCTCGAGCGCGGCCTGCACGAGCTCACCGGTGGTGCGTGACGTCAGCAGGTCGAACCAGGCGTCGCACACCAGCAGCGTTCCACTGACCGCCGCGGCAACCTCGACATAAGGCGAACGACGGGCCACGGCAACAGCGGTGGCGACGAGCGCGACGCCGAGACCGATGTCGAACCCGCTCCAAGCAACGTGCCAGTGGTTAGCGGTGTAGTTCCGTGGCAACGTGAGGATCAGGAATCCAGCCCAGACGATCAGGATGAGCGCGCACAGGAAAAACGCCGGTGCGATCCACGGCGGCACGAGCCAGCGACCCCGCCCCGAGCGGAGGCCTGCGCGTGCCCGTAGCTGAATTCCTCGCATGCGAGCAAGACTAGTTCGACTACTAGTTCGACTCGAGTAGTTCCTTCATCTTTGCCTGGTCCTTCGGGATCTGCTTTCGCGCCTGGCTCTTCGCCACCGGCAAGAGAACCTTGCCGCCGAGCCCGTGTCCTTGGAAGTCGATGGTGAAGGTCAGTCGCGAACGTGAACCATCGCCGATGGGCTCGACCAAGATCGTCCCGATCCCACGGATCGGCCCGTCGAGCACACGGAACGACGACTGCCGCGGCGGGTCGTACTCCGTGACTTCGTAGGTCATGGACCGGTCGCCGCCCGGGACGCGGCGTGTCTCCCGTACGCGTTTGCCGACTCCCATCGGCTCGTCCCCTTGAGGCTGCACGTCCACGATCTGCTCCTGCCACTCGCCGTGCCGCTCGACGTCGTCGAGGTACGCGAAGACGTCCTCGGGCCTCCGATTGATCTCGATGCTCTCACTGATCGGTGCCATGCCGCACCAAGTAGACATGATTCCTCGTGTGCGTCAAGCTCTACGCGGGATTAAGCACGGGAGATACTGCGTTTAGGAGGAGACATGGCTTTGACGATCGGCGATACGGCACCTGACTTCACTGCGGAGACGACGGAAGGCCCGATCAGCTTCCACGACTGGATCGGCGATTCGTGGGCTGTGCTCTTCTCCCACCCGCGCGACTTCACCCCTGTCTGCACCACCGAGCTCGGCTACATGGCGAAGATCAAGCCTGACTTCGACAGGCGGAACGTCAAGGTGATCGGGTTGTCCGTTGACCCCGTGAACAACCACTCCAAATGGGCGGCAGACATCGAGGAGACGCAGGGCAACGCACCGAACTACCCGATCATCGGGGACGACGACTTCAACGTCTCGAAGCTCTACGGGATGCTGCCGCCCTCTGTCGAGGGCGACCCGACCGCTCGCACGCCCGCCGACAACCAGACAGTGCGGAACGTCTTCGTCATCGGGCCGGACAAGAAGATCAAGCTGATCCTCGTCTATCCGATGACGACCGGCCGGAACTTCGACGAGGTGCTACGCGTGATCGACTCGCTGCAGCTGACTGCCAAGCACAAGGTCGCAACGCCGGTGAACTGGCAGCAGGGCGACGACGTGATCATCGCGGGCTCGGTTTCCGACGACGAGGCGAAAGAGACCTATCCGGACGGCTGGGAGTCGCCCCGCCCGTACATACGGATCGTCCAGCAGCCGAGTTGATCGCTCGGCGAACTCCCTAGAAGATACTCACGAGCGCCTTGCAGGCCGTGGGGCTGAACTGCGTACCCGCAAGCGAGATGCATTCCGCGAGCGCCTCTTCATCCGTCTTCGCAGGGGAATAGCTCCGGACCGTCGTCATCACGTCCCAACTGTCGGCAAGGGCGAGTAGACAGGCACCTTCCGTGATGTGCGAGCCGGCCAACCCGTGGGGATAGCCGCTGCCGTCGAAGTGCTCGTGATGCTGCTCGATCCAGAGGGCTTGCTCGTCGCTGAGCGCTTCGCGCGCGATCTGCCCGCCGAGTGCGGCGTGCGCCTTGACGAGCTCGTACTCGGCCGGAGTGAGGGGGCCCGACTTCTGCAGGATCGCGTCCGGAATGCAGATTTTCCCGACGTCGTGGATCCGGGCAGCCTCCGCGAGTTGGGCTACTGGCACGGGCGGCCAGCCCGCGGCTTCGGCGAGGCGACGAGCGAAGCCGGCGACTCGCTCGGAATGATCCTCGTTTGGAGAGTCCTTGGCGTCGATGGAGCGGGCCAGCGAGCGGATCGAGGTCAGAGACTGCGAGCGCTGTAGGCGGTCGGCCCGGTCGCTGTCGGACAGCTCGTGGACGACTTCGGGCGAATACATCACGACGGTGTCCCGGCCCTGGTTCTTCGCCCAGTAGAGCGCGCCGTCGGCGAGCCGCAACAACTCCTTGCTGTCCTTGGCTTGCGTGAGGTCGCAGATCCCGGCCGACATGGTCAGGTGTGCGGCTACGCCGACCGGAGCAGCGCGGAACTCCGCCGCCCAGCGTTCGGCGATCGGCAGCGCCCCGCTTGCGGCCGTCTCGGGCAGCAACAAGGCGAACTCGTCGCCCCCGATCCGCCCGACGATGTCGCCGGCGCGCGCTCCATCCTCGAGGAGGCGCGCAGCCTGCATCAGCGCTGCATCGCCCGCCTGGTGGCCATAGGCGTCGTTGATGCTCTTGAAGTAGTCGAGGTCGAGCAGCACGAGCGCGAGCGGCCGTGAATAGCGCTGCGCCCGCGCGACCTCGCTCTCGACGCGCGCCTGGAAGGCGCGGTGATTGAGCAGACCGGTTAGCGGGTCGCTGGTGGCCTGAGCCAGGAAATGTGAGCTCGTGTCGGCATTCGTGACAGCGAGTCCGGCAAGGTCGGCAAAGATGCTGAGTCGCTCTTCCAGATCGGGTAGGACCCACTCATGGGGGCCCGCAACGACGAGCAGCGAGCCCCACAGCTCCCGACGCACGCGGATCGGGACGGACACGCTGCGCGGTAGCGACAGCGAGTCCGGTGCGTAGGGCGTCCGGTTTTTCCCATTTGTCGGCCCGGCCGCACCGTCCAGCGGGAGCAGGCTCCCGATGTGCTTGCTGCCCATGTGCCAGGAGCCGACGACCTCGCCGACACCGTCGACGCGGAACCGAACCACGACGCCTGAATCGACACTGGCGATTCTCGCGGCCTGCCTCGCAACCAGCTCATAGATGACTTCGGGCGGGCGCATCTCGGCCACCGCGACCGCCAAGTCGCGTAGGGCGGCCTGCTGGTCGAGCAGGTCGCGAACCCGTGCATTTGCGGGCTTCCGATCTTCGGCCGAGGAGACCTGCGTGCTGGCGCTGCGGCTACTCATCGTCCACTCGAGCGCCTCACCGGACGGCGCGGGGGAGGGGTTCCGCGCCGTCCGTGCTCGTGCGACTGAGGCGTTGCCGAAAGCGGAAGCGAACCGATGGCTGGGCCGTCGGTTGGGCCGTCGAAAATTGGGGCGAGGTCGCCGTCGAACCGGGATACCTCGGTGAATGCAAGCGAACCCATGAACCTCCGCCGTCCTACGGGGAACCTGGCGCCACCAGAGGTTTGGGTGGTTTACTGCGATGGAGCCGCCTGGCTTTGGGCTCCGTCCGGCAACTGCGCGCGTCGCTTACGTGCGCTGTGCAGAAAAAATGCTAGCAACCGTTTTGACAGGCCGCAACTTCTGTTAACCCTGTGTATCACCCGATCGGGTGATCCGCTCGGTCAGTGCGCGGGCGTTCCTCCCGGCAACTGGAACCTGAGATGCGTGACAGCAGGAGAGGCGATCACCCTCGATGCTTCGAGCCCGACCGCGTCGATGCCGAGCCGATCGAACAGGGACACGCCGTCGCCCAGGAGCACCGGGGCCAGGTGGATCTGGAGCTCGTCGAGCACGCCGGCCTTCAGATACTGCTGGACGACGCTCGCGCCGCCGGCCAGAGCGACGTCCTTTTCCCCGGCCGCCGCGCGAGCCTGCTCGAGCGCGGCCTCGATGCCCTCGGTCACGAAAGTGAACGAGGTGCCCCCTTCCATGACCTTCATCTCGCGAGCGTGCTGAGTGAGCACGAACACCGGGACGTGGAACGGGGGGTCGTCGCCCCACCAACCGTCTGCACGCGGATCGTTCTCCCAGGGGCCTTCGCCGCCACTGAACATCTTTCTGCCCATAACGACGGCGCCGGTGGCGCGAATTGACGCTTCGATTACTTCGGAGTCGGCATTCTTCTCGCCGCCTTCGAGGCCGTGGGCCTCGCGCCAACTCGTGGCCGCAAAGGCCCACTCGTGCAAGAGTTCGCCGCCCTCTCCCAGCGGCTGCTCCAGGCTTGGGTTCGGCCCGGCGACGAAACCGTCCAGTGAGATCGAGATGTCGCAGATCAGTCTTGCCATGTGATCGCTCCCTTCGCTTTGGTGTCCCATGGAAGACTGCTCTCCGCCGCGGAACTCATCGCTGCACGTGACGGGTCACAGCTTTACTTCTCACAGTCCGTCGGCTAAGAAGACCCGATGGCACCGCGAACCTTGTTCGACCGCATCTGG
>JBBRZA010000075.1:0-15590 GCA_038237145.1 Gaiellales bacterium | reverse complement strand
CCTTCGCCTGGCTGCACCAGTTCAAACGACTGCTCGTCCGCTACGACCGCCGCCACGAGATCCACGAAGCCTTCCTCGCGCTCGGCTGCTGCTTCGTCTGCTTCAGAAGACTCCAGCGGTCATTGTGATTCGAGTTCTTAGTACTCAGGAGCCTGGTCCGGCTGGACTTGCGGCACTGGCTCCGTCGGCGCCAGCGTCTCGTGGTGGCCGCCGTTCGCAACGTTGCGGGCCACGTCGATGGCTCGGCTCTCGCGGATGACCGTGACCTTCACCTGCCCCGGATATTCGAGCTGATCCTCGATCTCTCGAGCGATCTCGTGCGAGAGCAGCACGGCCGCGTCGTCGTCGACTTCGCCGGGCTTGACGATCACCCTGATCTCCCGGCCCGCCTGCAGCGCGTAGACCTTCTCGACACCGGGCTTCTGCGCCGCGAGCTCCTCGAGGGACTCGAGCCGCTTGATGTAGTGCTCGAGGCTCTCACCCCGTGCGCCGGGCCGTGACGCCGAAATCGCGTCGGCCGAGATCAGCAGCACAGCTTCGACTGTCTGAGGCTCGACCTCGTAGTGATGCGCCTCGATCGCGTGCACGACGTGCTGTGACTCGCCGTAGCGACGTGCCAGCTGCGCCGAGATCGATGCGTGGGAGCCCTCGACCTCGTGCGTCATCGCCTTGCCGAGGTCGTGCAGCAGTGCCGCACGCTTCGTCACCTTCACGCTTGCGCCCACCTCGGCCGCCATGATCCCGGCGAGGTGGACGACCTCGAGCGTGTGCTTGAGGACGTTCTGGCCGTAGCTCGTGCGATAGCGCAGGCGCCCGAGGATCTTGACGAGCTCCTCGTGGAACTCGCCGCAGTTCGCCTCGAAGACCGCCTGCTCGCCTGCCTGCACGATCGCGTCCTCGATTTCGGCTTTCGATGCGTAGTACGTGTCCTCGATGCGCGCCGGGTGGATCCGGCCGTCCTCGATCAGCTTGGTCAACGTGATCCTGGCGACCTCGCGCCGGATGCCGTCGAAGGAGGAGAGAACGACCGCCTGGGGCGTATCGTCGATGATGAAATCGACGCCGGTGAGATGCTCGAGAGAGCGGATGTTACGACCCTCTCGCCCGATGATGCGACCCTTCATCTCATCGGAGGGGAGTGCGACCACAGATACGGTCGTCTCCGCGGCATGACTTGCCGCGACACGTTGGAGGGCGTCGGCCACGAGATTGCGGGCGCGTCTCTTGGCTTCCGTGCGCGCCTCTTCCTCGAGCTGCCGGACCCGCCGTGCGAGCTCGTGCCGGACAAGATCCTCTGACCGTTCCAGCAGGTTGAGCTTCGCCTCGTTGACCGTCATGCCCGAGATCCGCTCGAGCTCGGTGAACTGTTGCTCGCGCGCATCCTTGTGCTCCTCCTGGAGCTGCCGCAGGTGCGTCTCGCGATCGGCGACGCCCTGCTCGCGGCGCGCGATCTCGGTCAGCTTCCCGTCGATCTCCTCTTCTTTCGTGAGCACGCGCTCCTCGACCTTGACGATCCGGCTGCGGTGGTCTGCAACTTCCCGGTCGACCTCCGCACGCAGCTTCACCGCCTCCTCGCGAACAGTGATCTGCGCCTCCCGCCGAAGCGTTTCCGCTTCGCGCCGGGCGTCCTCGATCAGCTGCTTCCGTTGTTGCTGAGCTGCCCCAAGGCGCGACTTTCCGAGCGCACCGACTGCGACTGCGCCCCCCAATCCTCCGGCGACGAGGCCGATCAGAATCCCGATGACGACCTGCATTGGCTCAGCTCCTGGGTCGGTTGTCCGCCGCTACGCGGCGCCCACCCGGCAGTCCGGCCGGCACTGGAGATCCCGAATCGGTGAAACGAGCCGACACCGCGGCTCGGAGAGAGCGGTTGGCTAGATCGCCGCCGTCAAGAGCCTTTGGGTGTCGGACTGGTCGGAGATTGACATGGGTTTCGTAAGTGCCTTAGCGATTCGGAAAACGTTCCTGTGCAGGCAAAACGTCGGATAGGAATCTGCATCTTACCGCCGTTCATGGGTCGGGCGCAAAGTCGGCTCCCGCAGCGGCCTCCAGGGCCTCCTCGCCGAATCCTTTGGAAGCAAGGTAGCGCGCTGTCTTCGCCCCCGGCCCTCGGCGCTCCACGAGACGCCGGGCCCGCTCCCCTTCGGCCTCCAGGCTCTCCAGTGCGGCCTGGATCACCTCCGGGGCGATCCCCTGTCGCCCGAGGTCGTGCCGGATGGCGGCATCCCCGTAACCTCGCTCGGCGAGGCTGTCGGCCCGGGTGCGCGCGAAGCGGCCGTCGTCGACGAGGCCGGCGCGAGAGAGAACCGCGAGCGACTCTTCCACCGCGGCCGGAGCCACGGAGGCTCGGGCCAGCCGTTCGGTGATGCCGCGTTCCGAGAGGTCGCGCCGCCGCAGCGCGCGTCCGGCAACGGCGAGCGCCTCGGCGCGCCGGAGCTCCTGTCGCAGGAGGCGAAGGCCCGGGCGGTCGAGCGCACGCCCTTCCGCGAGCCCCGACCGCGCGACCACATCGACCGGCAGCGTGCGCCAAGGCGCGCCGTCCAACTCGACGGCAATGCGGCCGCGACCGCTGTCGCGCAGCCGGGTGACCGTCGGCACTACTTCCGAGAAGCGGCTTTCTCGATCCGGGCTTTCTGGTCTCCCTTGACCTGGCCGTTCTGCTCGGCAGCGTCAACGGCTACAGGAAGCAGTCGCGCCGACACGACCTGTTCGGGCCCGACCTCGGCCTGGATTCCGGCGAGGATTCCCTGGCAGACGTCCGGATGCTCACGCAGGAATGCAGTCGCGTTCTGGCGTCCCTGGCCGAGCCGCTCGTCGCCGTAGCTGAAGTACGACCCTGACTTCGTCACGACCTTGCGCTCGAGCCCTGTGTCGAGCACCGTCCCTTCCCACGAGATGCCCGAGCCGTAGATGATGTCGAACTCGGCCTGCTTGAACGGCGGCGCAACCTTGTTCTTCACCACCTTCACGCGCACGCGGTTGCCGATCGCCTCGACGCCTTCCTTCAACGTTTCGATGCGGCGAATGTCGAGGCGCACCGAGGAGTAGAACTTCAACGCGCGGCCGCCCGGGGTCGTCTCGGGGTTGCCGAACATGACGCCGATCTTCTCGCGCAGCTGGTTCGTGAAGAGGCAGATCGTGTCCGTGCGGTTCAGGGTGCCGGCGAGCTTGCGCAGCGCTTGCGACATCAGTCGCGCCTGCAGGCCGACGTGCGTGTCACCCATCTCGCCTTCGATCTCCGCTTTCGGCGTCAGCGCAGCGACCGAGTCGACCGCGACGACGTCGAGCGCACCCGACCTGATCAGGAGCTCGGCGATCTCGAGCCCCTGCTCGCCGGTGTCGGGCTGCGAGACGAGGAGGTCGTCGATGTTGACGCCGATGTGCTTCGCATACGTCGGGTCCATCGAATGCTCCGCGTCGATGAACGCGCAGATGCCCCCACGTCGTTGCGCCTCTGCGATGACGTGGTAGACGAGCGTCGTCTTTCCTGACGACTCGGGGCCGAAGATCTCGACGATCCTGCCGCGCGGCAGGCCACCGATTCCAAGCGCGAGGTCGAGCGCGAGCGAACCGGTCGAGATCGCGCCGATCGAGACGGCCGCGTGGTCGTTCATCTTCATAACTGCGCCTTTGCCGAATTGCCGCTCGATGTGCCCGAGGGCGGCGTCCAGAGCTTGCTCGCGATCCACTTACATCACCCTCCCAGGGCAAACGATTCGACGACGACATACTGCGCTCCACTGGACCGCAGCACCGAATGGTAGGCAGCGGCATCGGACGGACTGACCTCCCCCAGGTCCGGCAGCGGCGGCTCCAGCCGAGGACGCTCCCGGAAGCGGACGACCGTCAGATGGGGCAGCCAGGGCCTTTGCTCGCGCTCGTAGACCCCCAGACCATCCAATCGGCCCTGCAAGTCCTCGGCGAGGCGGGTCGCTTCGCCGCCGAGATCGCTCAGCACCAGCATCCCGACACTGCGGGTCTCCCGGTAGCGCTCCGGCACAAGCCGAATCGGGCCAACGGCAGCGGCGGCCTCGCGCAGTGCGCCGAGAATCGACTCGAGCTCCTCCACCGGACGATGCCCGAGGAAGGCCAGCGTGATGTGCAGGTGGTCCCGAGGGACGGGCCGGCCCTTCTCGACGTGGTCGGCCTGCCATTCCGACAGCGTGTCGAGTGCCCGGTCGGGAAGACGGAGGCCGCAGAACAGGCGCGCGCGTTCACTGTCCCCGATGCTAGCGGGGAGATTCACGCGGATTCGTCGCGAGTCTGTTCCAGAAGCCGCCGCAGCAGATGGAGCGCCGTGACTGTTGCACGACGCCGGATGGAAGTCCGGTCGCCCGGGAAGACGAAGTCCCTGCTGCGCGAGCCGTCCGGTCCTTCCGCGTGCAGGAAGACGAGCCCGACAGGCTTTTCCTCGCTGCCACCGCCGGGGCCTGCGATTCCCGTGACCGCGACTGCGATGTCGGCGCCCAGCCGCTCCAGGGCGCCGGTCGCCATCGCTGCGGCCGTCTCCGCGGAGACCGCGCCGTGGCGCTCCAGCACCTCACGCGGCACGCCGAGCTCGCGTGCCTTGACCTCGTCGGCGTAGGCGACGACTGCGCCGACGAAGACGTCGCTCGAACCGGGGACCGAAGTGAGCCGCTCCGCCACCATGCCGCCGGTACATGACTCCGCGGTCCCGAGCGTCAGCCCGCGCTCGCGGCAGAGATCAAGCACCAGCTCCTCGATCGGACGCTCATCGCGGCTGAACAGGTGGCGTTCCAGTGGTACGACAAGCCGCTCCGAGAGCTCGTCCGCGCGCTCCTGCCTCCCCGGCTCAACAACGAGGTCGACGTGGATCTCGAAGTCGCGGGCGCAGATCGTGGCCTCCACCCCATCGCCGTCGCCTCCCGCGTCTGCGAGCGCCTTCGCCACGGCGGACTCACTGACTCCGAAGAAGCGGAGTTGCCGCAGCTCCGGCGGCTTCGCATGTGCGAGCAGGGCCCGCACGGGCTCGCTCTCGAGGGCGTTTCTCCACAGACGCTGCAGCTCGGCCGGAGGGCCCGGCAGGACGACCACCACGGTGTCGCCGTACTCGAGCACGAGGCCGGGAGCAGTCCCGGCGAGTCCGAGCGAGTGGGCGCCCTCGGGGATCGTGGCCTGCTTGCGGACACCGGCCTCGAAGTCGACGTAGGGCCGCCCGAGCCTGTCCGCGAACGCGCGCGAGATGCCTCCGATCTGTTCGTGCAGCTCTTCGTCGAGGCGAAGCCCCACTCCCGCAGCGCGGGCAACGAGCTCGACCGTACGGTCGTCGTGTGTCGGCCCGAGCCCACCGGACACGAGGCAGAGGTCGGCGCTCCCTAGACCCTCGGCGAGCGCCTCCGCAAGCTCCTCTTCCCGGTCGCCCACGATCGAGATCCGGGCCGGCTCGACGCCGTGCCGCAGCAACTCCCCCGCCAGGAACGGCCCATTCAGGTCGCGCCGATCGCCGCGAACGAGCTCGCTGCCGGTGACGACGATGAACCCGCGCGGACGGGCGGTCACACGGCCGGGCGAATGCCGCGCGGCGTCACGATCAGCGTCTTCACGCCTCCGACGGGCAGGCGGCGCGTGCGGCCGTTCAAAACCGTGACGAGGTTCTCCGGCCGGTCGAGCGTGATCCACAACTTTCGCGCGGTGAAGAGCTGCTGTTGTCCCTGATCGAGCGTCCCCTGGAAGAGGATCGGCCCGGTCGCGGAAGTCTTGTGCACCTGCAGCCAGCACGAACCGCGCGACGCCTTCACGAGCAGACGCACCGACCGTGCCGCGGCGGGCACGACCGGAGTCTGGTGTGTCACCTGCTTCGTTGTTCCGAGGCCGACCGGGGTGACGGTCTGCGGCTCCCCGCGTGTCCACGCGACGATCACGAGCGCGGTGACCGACACGATCCCGAGGAGCGTCAGCAAGACGACGCGCGACTGAACCTGCACACCCCGCGATGGCGGGGCGGAGCGTCTAGGGCGCGACTGCGGCTCCTCCTCCCCCACGACGAAGCGGGAGTTGTACTCGTCGACATAGAGCTGGCCGTCGAGCCCGAGATATTCGGCATACGAGCGTAGAAAGCCCTTGACGTATGTCTGCGCAGGCAGGACGTCGAATTGCTCGTCCTCCAGGGCGCGCAGATACTTCCCTCGAATCTTCGTTCCCTGCTCGATCTCGGGAAAGTCGAGGCCCTGGCGCAGACGCGCCTCGCGGAGGCTGTTACCAATTTCGAACACGGCGGCAAACCCATACTAGGGGCTCAGCGAGAATATTGGTAGAACACGACGAGCCCGTAGAAACCGACGGAAAGAGCGGCCGCCAATGCCACGCAGAAAGCGAGCGCTCCGACCACGACCGCAACCGTGGCGATCCCGGTTCCGCTCTCCCGCAGTTGCAGCCACTCGAGATTCCTCTTTGCCCGGCGGGCCATTACGAGGGAGACCAACCCGAGCAAGAAGGCCAGCGGTATCGCGTAGCCGGCCTCCAAGAGGTCGATGCGCTTGGATCGGCGCGCCACCTCGATTGCGGCGGGAAGCGTCAAGAGCCCGGCGAGGCCGACGACCAGCGCCACCCAGGCCCTGCGTCTACTGCTTGACGTAGGGACGGCCAGCCGCCGCGGGTGGGACCGATCGGCCGATCACGCCGGCGACAGCGATCAGGGTCAGGACATAGGGCAAGGCCTGGAACAGGACTGACGCGTTCCCCCACGGCTGGGCGAGGCGGAACGAGAGCGCCGTCGACGCACCGAACAGCAGGGCCGCGGCGAATGCCCCGAACGGGCGCCAGTTGCCGAAGATGACTGCCGCGAGTGCGATGAAGCCGCGACCCGCGGTCATGTTCTCGCTGAAGGACCCGAGATAGCCGATCGAGAGATACGCACCGCCGAGTGCGGCCAGCATTCCCGAGAGAACGACTGCCGCGTAGCGCGTTCCATACACGGAGATCCCGACGGTGTCAGCGGCGCGGGGATGCTCCCCGACCGAGCGAATACGTAGCCCGATCGGTGTCTTGAAGAGCGTGATGTGCGCCGCGATCAGCAGCACGAACGACAGCCAGATCATCAGGTTCAGGTGACCGAACACCTTCCCGAGGGCATCGATGTTCACGTCGGGAATCCGCGGGAGGTCGCCGGGTGTGCCGTTCTCGCCGTAGATCTGGATGAAGAAGTAGCCGGTGACACCGAGTGCGAGGAAGTTGATCGCCGTGCCGCTGACGATCTGATCAGCGCGTAAGTGGATTGCCATGACCGCGTGCACGAGCGCGAAGCCGCCCCCTGCGACGGCGCCGCAGACGAGCCCCAGCTCCCAGGAGTTGAACTTGTCCGCGCCGAGCGCTCCGAAGAAGGCGCCGGCGAGCATCATTCCCTCGAGGCCGATGTTCACGACGCCGCTCCGCTCGGAGAACATGCCGCCGATCGCGGCGAAGGTCAGCGGTGTCGCCCAGACGAGGGTCGACGACAGGAGGGCCGACCACACGACGACCTGGTCGAGGTTGCTGACGCTGGCCCGTGTCGAAAGCAGTCCGAGTGCGATGCCGACAAGGCCCGCTGCGATCGCTCCCCAGCCGGGGCGACGGAGGCCGCGGGTCACGGCCCAGATCCCGGCGGCGATCGCGCAGAGGCCCACGAGCACAGGCCACCATGGGCTGCGCGCGCTGACGGGTGGAATCGTCAGCCAGAACGCGAGCAGGCCGAGCACGATCCCGCCGATCGCGACCTGCCGCGTGGTCGGAAGCCACGGTGGCTGTGTGGGGACCGCGTTCACGCGGAGCCTTTCGCCGGCCGGGGGGCGCCCGGCAGTCGCAGCTTCCGCCGTGCCTGCCAGATGTAGAGGATCAAGAGATCCGCGCCGACGAAGAGCAGGACGAGCGCCTGGATCATCAGTGCGAGGTTCCCTGCCAACTGTGGCGGGAAGACCTCGGGGTCGAGGCTGCGCGTGGACGTGCCCGTCAGCAAACCGCCGAACAGGAGCGCAGCCAGGCCGACCCCAACGGCGGTGTTGCGCCCGAGCAGTGCGACGGCGATGCCGATGAAGCCGATGTTCGACACCTGAACGTCGAGTACCCCGAGCCGGAACTGCCAGCCGAGGATGTCGATGCCGCCGGCGAGGCCCGCAAAGAGGCCGGAGATCGCCATCGCGAGAATGAAGTTGCGCGCCACGCTGATGCCGCCGTAACGCGCTGCCTCGGGATTGAACCCGACGGCGCGCACCTCGTAGCCGAGCGTCGTCCGATTGAGGATGAGGTAGAAGGCGATGAGACCTCCGACTGCGATGAAGATGCCGACATGCAGCGCCTGGAGATGCGGGTTACCCCACAGCGCCGGCAGCTTCGCGTTGTCGACGATGTCGTCCGAGATCGGGACCGCCTTGTTGAAGTGGTTCTGCAGCGGGCCGTCGCGGCCGAAGAGGTAGCTTCCGCCCCAGTACGCGATCCAGTTCAGCATGATCGTCGTGATCACCTCGTGGGCGCCCACCGTCGCTTTCAGGAAGCCGGCGATCGCACCCCAGAGCGCGCCGGCGAGTGCAGCGCAGGTGAGTGCAAAGAGGACGTGTGGCAGATGGCCCATGTCGGTGAACCGCGAGCCGATGTAGACGCCCACGATCGTGCCCATGAGGTACTGACCCTGGCCGCCGATGTTGAAGAGCCCACAACGGAATGCGAAGGCAACCGCGAGCCCGGTGAGGATCAGCGGCGTCGTCGTCAGCAGCGTCTGCGTCAGGTTGTAGGCAGCCACGTGATTCGTGTTCGTGTCCCACAGAAACCACACGTGCGTGTCGGTGAACGGGACGTGGATCGAGTGATTGCCGACGTGGAAGAACCAGTTGAGCCCAGAGCCTTCGAAGATCGCCTTGTACGTGCGCCACGGGTTGTGGCCGGTGGAGAGGACGACGATCCCGCCCATCAGGAACGCGACCACCGCGGTCATGATCGGCGTCACGATGCCGCCGGCGCGGTGGTAGAACGCCAGGCGCCGTGCGACGCTCGGCGCGTACCCTTCGGGATCCGCGTCGAGCGGAGCCTGCGACTGTGGCTCGCTCACGGGCCGATCTCTGGCCTGTGAGCAGTGGAAGGGGCGTAAGGGGAAACCGGGAGGTTTCCCCGCTCTTTCTCCTCGGGGGTGGTGTCGACGGTCGCATCGCCAGCATCCCTGAGGCGACTTTTAAAGAAGGGGGCTCGTGGGGGAAACATGGTTTCCCCCACGGGAGCGAGCCGAAGGCGAGGGACGCTCACGCCGCCGCGTCCTCCTGGCGCCCCCCGCCGAGCATCGCCATCCCCAATTCCTCTTCGCTGACTTCGGGCGGGAACTCGGCCACGATTCGTCCCTCGTAGAGCACGAGGATCCGGTCGGAGAGCGACAGGATCTCCTCGAGCTCGAGCGAGACGAGCAGCACGGCCTTACCGGCGTCCCGCTGCTCGACGAGGCGGCGGTGCACGAACTCGATCGCCCCGACGTCGAGGCCGCGAGTGGGCTGTGCGGCGATCAGGACGCTGGGGTCGCGCGAAACCTCCCGTGCGACGACGACCTTCTGCTGATTGCCGCCGGACAGCGAGCCCGCGCGTGTCGTCGGTCCCCCGCCGCGGACATCGAACTCCTTGAGTAGGCCGCCGGCCCACCGGAGCCAGCGCCGCGGGTTGAGCCAACCGAACCGGGAGAACGGCTCCTTGCCGTAGTCGTGCAGCGCGAGGTTCTCGGCAAGATTGAAGTCGAGGACGAGGCCGCGCCGCTGCCGATCCTCGGGAATGTGACCCATGCCCGCGTCGAGCGCCTGGCGCGCCGACGCGTGGGTCAGGTCCTGGCCGCCGACGCTCATCTGGCCGCCTGCGGGCTTGCGCAGACCGGTCAGGGCGTCGATCAGCTCGGTCTGGCCGTTGCCGTCTACGCCGGCGATGCCGACGATCTCCCCCGCTCTGACTTCGAACGTCACGTCGCGCACAGCCTCCAGGCCGCGGTCGTCCCTTACGGAGATGTCCGCGACCTTCAGAAGCGGATCACCGGGTTGGGCCGGCTTCTTGTCGACGCGAAGTAGCACCTCGCGTCCGACCATCGCACGTGCGAGTCCCTCCTCGGTCGCGCCTTCGCGCGGAATCGTCTCCACTTTTTTGCCCCGCCGCAGGACCGTGATGCGATCCGCGATCTCGAGCACCTCGTTCAGCTTGTGAGTGATGAAGATGATCGAGATTCCCTCCTGCGTGAGCGTTCCGAGGATCTCGAACAGCTCCGCCGCCTCCTGCGGCGTGAGTACCGCGGTCGGCTCGTCGAGGATGACGACGTCGGCGTTGCGGTACAGCGCCTTCATGATCTCCACGCGCTGCTGCTGCCCCACCGTGATGTCCTGAATGCGGGCATGAGGGTCGACCGCGAAGTTGAACGTCCGCGCGACTTCGGCGACGCGCTCTTCGGCTGCCGACTCGTCGAGCAGGACACCCGCGTGCACCGGCTCATTCGCCAGCACGATGTTCTCGGTGACCGTCATGACCGGGATGAGCATGAAGTGCTGGTGCACCATCCCGATCCCGAGCTCGATCGCGTTCTTCGGCGAGTGGATCGCCACAGGCTTCCCGTTCATGAGGATCTCGCCCGAGTCCGGCGTGTAGAGGCCGTAGAGAATGCTCATCAAGGTCGACTTGCCGGCGCCGTTCTCACCCAGCAAGGCGTGCACCTCGCCGCGCCGCAGGTCGAAGTCGACGTGGTCGTTCGCGAGCACGCCGGGGAACTCTTTCGTGATTCCGCGCAGCTCCAGGACGGGGGGTTCGTCCATCAGGGCGCGATTCTAAGCGGGAAATGAAAGAGCGGGCCCGGGAGCCCGCCCCTTCACTCGACCATTGCTATCGACTGCTAGCCGACGACCTTCGGCGGCTTGATCTTGCCGGCGATGATCTGGGCTTTCAGCTTGTTGATCTGGGTCAGCCAGGCCTTCGGAATCTTGGCCTTCGCGCTGATCTTGCCCAGCGCGACGCCCTTGTTCTTCAGGTTGAAGACGAGGTCGCCGCCGCGCTTGTAACCCTTGCCGGTCTTCGCTCCCTTGACCGCGAGGAAGATCCCGGTGTCCACCCTCTTCACGGCGCTCGTGAGGATGTAGTTGCCGAGGAACGACTGGTCGACGTCGACGCCGACGCCCCAGCGGCTGCGCTCCTTGGCCGCGTCGAGGGCACCGAGACCACAGGGGCCGGCGACATTGAAGACCACCTGGGAGCCCGCGTCGATCTGGTTCTGGGCGATGCTCTTGCACGCAGCCTGATCGATGAAGGTTTGCGAGTAACCGATCTGAACCGTCGTGCCTGGCACGCACTTCTGCGCCCCTGCCTTGTAGCCGGCGAGGAACGTGTCGACCGGCGGGATCTTGATGCCTCCCACCACGCTGATGTTCTTGTTCCCGCTCCTCGCAGCGACCTTGGCGGCCAGACAGCCGACGAGGTAGCTGTTCTCCTGGGTGGCGTACGTCAACCCTTCGATATTCGTGTGCTTCCTCTTGAACGCGGCGACCCCTTGATCAGTGATCGCGAACTTCGTGTTCGGGAACTGATCGGCCACGTCCTCCGTCGCATCCGACAGCAGGAAGCCCGCCGAAATGACGATGTTGTGGCCACTTCGCGCCAGCGAGGACATGTTCGGCAGGTAGTCGCCGGCGGACCGGGACTCGACTGCCCGGTACTGGATCTTCAGGACTTTCGCCGCCCGCTTCATTCCGGTGAGCTGGTTCTGGTTGAAGCCCTTGTCGTTGAAACGCCCGACGTCACTGACCAGCCCGGCCTTGAACGTGGCCCGGGGTGCCGCAGCGCCGCTGGCCACAAAGCCCACGGCCGTGAGGACCACGGCAATGAGGCCTGCCAGGCCAAACGGCAGCATTCGATGCTTCTTCAAAAGACTCTCCTCCTCCTCGAGACCCACCTATTCATCAGGGGCGATGCTACTGCCTGCCGCCCCCGCTTTTATCTCTAAGACGGTAGACGGCACCCTATGGTTAGGCCGTGGCGCTGAGCGAAGCGGTCGAGTTCGACCCCGCGGATCCGGAGTTCCTGGCGGATCCGTACCCGGTCCTAAACCGGCTTCGCGAACGGTCCCCGCTCTTCTACGACGCCAGACGGGAGCGCTGGTTCGTCACCCGGCATGCGGACGTACGGAGCTGCCTTCGGGACAAGCGGCTCGGACGCAACTTTCGGCACGTGATGGAACCCGCCGAGATCGGTGTGCCGCCGCTGGACCCGCGCTGGCAGGCGTTCTGGGACTCGGAACGCTGGAGCCTGCTCTGGCTCGAGCCGCCGGATCACACGCGCCTGCGGAAGCTCGTCGCCGCCGCGTTCACGCCGCGAAGCGTGGAGGCCCTACGTGGGCCGGGGCACGCTCTCGCACGAGAGCTGCTCGAGCCGCTCGCCGCCGCGGGCGAGATGGAGCTCCTCTACGACTACGCGCAGCCGTACTCGATCGCGGTCATCTGCCGCATGCTCGGCGTGCCGCTCGACCGTCACCGTGATCTGCTCGACTGGTCGCACCGCATGGTGAAGATGTACGAGTTCGAGGTCCCCCTGGAAGCTGCGCACGCGGCGAACGAGGCCGCCGCGGAGTTTCAGGGGTACGTTCGCGAGCTGATCGGGGAACGGCGGGCGAACCCGCGCGACGACATGGTCACCGCGCTTGTCCAGGCACGGGTCGACGGCGGACGCCTTTCTGACGACGAGATCGTCAGCACCGTGATCGTGCTGCTCAACGCCGGCCAC
The DNA here is from genome assembly GCA_038237145.1 of Gaiellales bacterium. Lineage (GTDB taxonomy): Bacteria > Actinomycetota > Thermoleophilia > Gaiellales > Gaiellaceae > 3-1-20CM-4-69-9. Next base: position 2,876 of record JBBRZA010000075.1, on the reverse strand, counting down.
GAGGCTTCGGTCAACACGCTCGGGAACGGGATGCTCGCCTTCGCGCGCCACCATGATCAGTGGCGGCAGGTCGTCGACGGCTCGGTGCCTGCGGCCGCGGCCGGTGAGGAGCTGATCCGCTTCGACCCGCCCTTGCAGCTGTTCGAGCGCTGGGTGCTGACGGACGACTTTGCCGTCGGCGGCGTGCCGATCCCGCGCGGAGCGAAGATCGCCCTGCTCTTCGGTGCTGCCAACAGGGATCCGCGCGTGTTCGAGCGACCCGATGAGTTCGATGTCGCGCGCGAAAACGCGGTGCAGCACATCGGCTTCGGCGGCGGCATCCACGTCTGCATCGGGGCACCCCTCGCCCGGATCGAGCTCGAGGCGAGCCTCGAGGCGCTACGAAGCTCGTGGCCCGACTTTCGCCTCGTCGAAGAACCGACGCGAACCGGCGCCTTCGTCATCTGGGGCCTCGAGGGTCTGCGGCTAGCGCGAAACTAGGTTATTCAGCCCGCGATGTGCTCGGTGTTCTCGACGAGCACGCGGCGGGGCTTCGACCCCTCGTACCCCGAGATGATCCCGCGTCGCTCGAGCATGTCGATCAGGCGACCCGCTCGCGTGTAACCGACTCGGAGCCGCCGCTGCAGGAGCGAGACCGACGCGGTCTGCGTCTGGACGACGATGTCGATTGCCTTCTCGAGCAGCGCATCCTCGTCTGGATCGAACTCGCCGTCGCCCTCGTCCACGTCTTCGGCGAAGGGCTCGGGGAGTTCGAGCAACGACTCGTCCAGTTCCTGCTCGCGCTGGTTGCCGGACTGGCTGACCACGAGCGCAATCTCTTCCTCAGACACGTACGCGCCCTGCACGCGCTGCAGTCGTGAGGTTCCGAGCGGCTTGAAGAGCATGTCGCCCTGGCCGAGGAGGCTTTCCGCGCCTGCCGTATCGAGGATGACTCGAGAGTCGGTCTGCGAGGAGACCGCGAAGGCGATACGAGATGGGACGTTGGCCTTGATCATCCCTGTGATCACGTCGACAGACGGGCGCTGCGTCGCGAGCACGAGGTGGATGCCGACCGCGCGAGACTTCTGGGCGAGGCGAATAACGGCGTCCTCCACCGTCTGCGGCGTTGTCATCATCAGATCGGCGAGTTCGTCGATGACGATGAGTAAGTACGGCAGCGACTGTTCCCCACGCTGCCGGAGGGTGCGGTTGGCCTCGGCAAGGTTCCGCGCCCGCAGCACCGAGAGCTTCTCGTAGCGGCGCTCCATCTCCGCGACGACGTTGGTGAGTGCGGCGGACGCCTGCTTGGGGTTCGATACCACCGGCGTGAGCAGGTGGGGAATCGTCTCGTAGAACCCGAGCTCGATCCGCTTCGGGTCGATGAGGATCATGCGCACCTCGTCTGGGGTCGAGCGGAGCAGGATCGAGGTCAGCATCGTGTTGATGCAGCCCGACTTGCCGGAGCCGGTCGTGCCGGCGATCAGCAGGTGCGGCATCCGTGCGAGATCCGTCCAGACGGCGGTGCCCGAGATGTCTTTGCCGAGCCAGACGGCGAGTGGGCTCGCGGTCGCGGGCAGGTCGTCGAAGATGTCGCCGAGCGTGACGAGGTTCGGCGACAGATTCGGGATCTCGACGCCGACCGCCGACTTCCCCGGGATCGGCGCCAGGATGCGGATCTCCGTTGTGGCGAGCGCGTAGGAGAGGTCGTCCTTCAATGCAGAGACCTTCGAGACCTTCGTTCCGGGCGCGAGCTGCAGCTCGTAACGGGTCACGCGTGGCCCGGAGATCTGGCCGATGATCGTCGCGTCGACGCCGAAGTGCTTGAGCGTTTGGACGAGCGCGGCGGCGGTCCGCTCCGCGACGTCCCCGGCGACCTCGTTCGCAGCCGGTGAGCGGCGGAGGATGCCGCGGTCGGGAAGCCGGTACTCCTCGTGGGTTTCGACCATGCCCACGTCGAAGAGGCTCGGCTGATCTGGATCTTCCGAGGAAACAGGGTCGACGAGCAGACGTGGCTGGCTGTCGCCAATGACGTCGGGAAAGTCGTGGACGACGTCGACCGGCGGTTCGAGCGCCCGCAGTGGGATGACCGGCGCGGGCTCGATGTGCTCGAGCGGTCGTGCGCGCCGGGCACGGGTGTGTGCCCGCCGGACTGCGTGACCCGAACGGCGGACCAGGGCGCCGGCCGATGCGCCGGATAGCAGGAGCGCTCCGATCACGAGCGCGAGGACGCCGATGATCGTCGTCCCCGTCTCGCCGACGAGCATCCCGAAGACTCCCTGTAGCCCGCGCCCGACCGCGCCGCCGTGATTCGAGCCCAGCGCGGCCAGCAAGCCGAAGCTCGTCACCGCCAGACCGGTGCGGAAGGGCTTCACGTCGACGAGCGCGCTACGCGCCACCATCAGGGCTCCGACGACGACGAACGCCACGGGTGCGACGTACGTGGCCGCCCCGATCGTTGCCGTGAAGCCGTCGGTGATCCAGCCGCCGACCATGCCTCCGCCCCACCCGAGGTAGAGGATCGACGCCAGGAAGACGCCCAGCGCGACGAGCCCGAGCCCAATGAGCTCGGGGTGCTGCTGGCTCTTCGTCTTGCCCTTGCGCCGCTTCGTGCGGACGCGCGCGGGCAGGCGCGGTCTGAGCGTGCGCTTCTTTCGGCGTCGCGCCATGGCCGCGACTTCGCCGCCGACGCTTCGCTTCCTACGCGAAAGCTTCGCTTTTGCTTCGGCTATGGGGACGCCGCTTCGCGGGGAACGTGCGCGGGCGGAGCCCGCGCACTCTCATTTGGTCCCCGGCAGGTGATTGCCGTCAACCGCCCGGGCGCGGGCGCGAAAGCGTCCGCGCCCGCGTGAGTCCGGCCTGCGATTAGAACGGCTACGCCAGCTCTAACCTCCGGCCCT
>JBBRZA010000074.1:0-15632 GCA_038237145.1 Gaiellales bacterium | reverse complement strand
CGCATAGGCAAAATCAATGGCCGCATCGTCGGCCGATGTGTACCACCAGAACCGCCGCCCCGCCTCGGGGTGACACTCCATCCGCCGCACCAGTGCATCATTCAGCCATCCACCGCGTCCGCAAATCACGAGCGACTGCCGCGCCGCGCTCGTTCGAAGGCCCAGAGCGAAAGCGGGAGGAGGATCGAGATCGGTCCGAGCAGATGGCCGACGCTCTGCTCGACCCGGTACGGCGCGATCGCGAACGCGAGCCCACCTGCCAGCGCCGGGCCCCGCGGTAGATCGAGTTCGCGCAGCCAGGCGCACGCCGCGAGACCCGCGAGCACGTAGAAGAGGATTTGCAGCACGTTCCAGCCGCCGACGAGTCCGAACACCGCGCCGAGCGGCCAGAAGAGGATTCCATACGGCCAGCCGGGGAAGTTCGGCTGCGGCTTAGCCTCCGGACGGAAGGTGTATGGATCACGCCAGGGCGCGCGGCTGTGTTCGAGCTGGTGGCCGACGAGCCAGTAGTGGTACAGCGACTGGAGATGGTCGCCCGGAGAGGCTTCGCCGTGGGCGGGCGCGCCGCCCGAGAGGAAGTGCGAGCGGGCGTGGAGGACCCCAGGCCACGTCGCGGCCACCCCGGCCGCGAGGTACAGCGCAGCGCCGAGCGCTACAAAGCCTGCGCGGCGCGAAGAAGCTCGTCGAAGTCCGGCACCTCGGTTGTGTCGTAGCGCCATGCGCCGCGGACCGTACCGTCCTCGTCGACGAGGAACGCCGTTCGATCCGCGACGCCACGGTGGCCGCGGAACTCCCCTTCGACGCCGAACGCCTGCATCGCCTCCTTGTTCCAGTCCGAGAGGAGTGGAAAATTCAGGTCGAGCGCCTGCGCCCACGCGATGTGCGTCCACGCAGAGTCGCCGGAGATGCCGAATGGGTGGACACCCGCTTCGCGGAGCTCCGGGCTCCTGTCACGCAGGAGCTCCATCTCGTGCGTTCAGGTCGACGACCAGTCGAAGAGGTAGAAGACGAAGAGCGCCGGGCCGTCGGCGAGCAGCTCGTCGAGACTGCTGCGCTGGTGGGGTGCGGTCCAGACGGTCGCCTTCGGAACTCGGTCTCCTGCTCCCAGCATCGGGCGCGAACCCTACTTCGCGAGCTGAGGCTCGGCCGCGACCTCCGTCGTGTCCGCAATCTCGCTCACGACCTCGACGATGTCGCGGTTCGCGTTGAAGACCCGAAGCTGGCGGTCGGCACCGTTGCCGTTGCGCAGGATCTCCTCGATGCCCTCGAGCTCACGGTCGGAGCCGAGCTCGCGCGCGTGCGGCTCGATCTCCTTCAGCGTCCGTCGGATCAGCTGTGCGACCGCGACACGGTTCCTGCGGCCGGTCGCCAGATCCATCAGCGGCGCCTCCAGCCCGTAGCGCCCTGCGAGCCACTTGTTCTCCGTCGTGAGGATGCGGTGGTAGGAGGTGATCTGCCCGCCGCGGTCGAAGCGCTCGGAGAAGAGCTTCACGAGCGCCTGGCAGTACGCGACGATGGCGACGACGTGCTCGAGGCGCGTCACTGCGTCACAGATGCGCACCTCGATCGTGCCGAGTCGCGGATGCAGTCTGATGTCCCACCAGATGTGCGTGTAGTCGGCGATGCAGCCGGTCTTCTCCAGCTGCCCGACGACTTCCGCGTAGTCGGCGTAACTCTTGAAGCGCGGCGGCGGGCCCGAGCGGGGGAACGCCGCGAAGATCATCTGCCTGCTCGAGCTCAGCCCCGTCGGCTCGCCGCGCCAGAACGGTGAGCTCGCCGACAGGGCGAGCAGCGGACCGATGTGGGGGAGGAGACCGTTGACGACCTGGATCGCCTTGTCGGGGTCGTCCACGGCGACGTGGATGTGCATGCCGAAAATGAGCTCGCGACGTGCGACGTACTGCATCTGGTCGACGAGCGCGCGATAACGGTCGCGTGCTGTGATGCGCTGCCGCTCGAACAGGCTGAAGGGATGTGTCCCGGCCGAGCCGACGCGCATCCCCTGCTCCCGGGCGATGCCGCAGACGTAGCCCCGGATGTGCCGCAGTTGTTCCGCCACTTCGGCGGGCGTGTGGCAGACCGGTGTCGCGATCTCGAGCACGGACTGCATCAGCTCCGCATTGATGCGCGGCTCGAGCTCGTGCCCTGCCACTGCGGCGAGGACGGTGTCGATGTGCTGCACGAGATCGAACGTCTGGCCGTCGAGCAGCATGTACTCCTCCTCGACGCCGAGCGTGTACGGGTCGCTCTGGCCGAACGCGTGATCGAGGACGCTGACCCCGGTCGCAAAGCCTGAGCCCTTGCCCGTGATCGACGGCGGGTAGATCTGCTGTCCGTCGTACTCCATACGGGAGTCTTACTACTCGGGAAGCAGCGCGTCAGCCTCGATCTCGACCAGCCAGCGCGGATCGAGGAGAGCCGAGACCACGATCATCGTGCTCGCGGGCCGCACATCCCGGAAAACCTCCCCGTGGGCGCGGCCCACCTCTTCCCAGTCTGTCGCGTCCAGGAGGAAGGTGCGCGTGCGCACGACGTGCTCCGCCGCAGCTCCCGCCTCGGCCAGGGCTGCGGCGATGATCTCCAGGCAGCGCTTCGCCTGCCCGTATGCATCGGGGGGCGGGGCGCCGCCGTCCGGCATCACCGCGCACGTGCCCGCAACGAAGACGTGCCGGCCGTCGCGCACCGCGCGCGAGAAGCCGATCGTCGGCTCGTAGGGCGAGCCTGAGGAGACGAGGCGGCGATCCACGCAACTAGTATCGCCCGCCCGTGGACGAAGCGCTCCATCAGATCGACGGCTGGCCCGCGCCGTTCGCAGCTGCGGGCGTGTTGCGGGACGGCGAGCTCGTCGCGACCCACGGAGCGCGGGACGAGGTGCTGCGCTGGGCTTCGGTGACCAAGCTCGTCACGGCTCTCGCGGCGCTCGTCGCCGCGGAGGAAGGCGTCGTCGATCTCGACGAGGCGGCCGGCCCGGAAGACTCGACCGTGCGACATCTCCTCGCGCATGGGTCCGGTCTCCCGTTCGAGCCGGGCGCGCCGACGGGGCGACCCGGTCAGCGACGCGTCTACTCGAGCGTCGGGTTCGAGACGCTCGCCGACCACATCTCCGCCCGCGCAGACATGCCTTTTGCCGACTATCTCGTTGCGGGCGTCTTGCAGCCGCTCGGGATGCAGGCCGAGCTCCGCGGCTCGCCCGCCGCCGATCTGCACGGCTCCCTCGACGACCTGCTGATCCTGGCGCGCGAGCTGCAGCGCCCCACGCTCGTCGCGCCGGAGACGCTCGCGGAGGCGACGACGGTGCAGTTCCCCGGTCTCGCCGGAGTGCTACCGGACTTCGGCCGCTTCGATCCGAACGACTGGGGATTGGGCTTCGAGCTCCGCGACGACAAGTCGCCCCACTGGACGGGCACGCGCAACTCGCCGCGCACGTTCGGGCACTTCGGCGGCAGCGGCACATTCCTGTGGGTCGACCCGGATGCGGGCGTAGCGCTCGGCGTCCTCACGAACCTGGATTTCGGCGACTGGGCGAAGGACGCGTGGCCGCGCTTGTCAGACGCCGTGCTTGCCGAATCTCCGTGACACATGCGTCACGGTTGCGTACCCGTGCCTGGCACCGGTACGCCCGCGCCGCATGCGGCGGAATCGTGCGTCACGTCACGCTTCGGTAGCCGTTTCGTACCCGTGCCTGGCACCGGCACGGTCGGCAAGCGTCACGCCTGCTCAGACCCCGTGCCGGGCGAGGAAATCGAGGACGATCCGGTCGAACTGTTCCGGGCGCTCCAGGCTCGGGAGATGCGCGGCGTCGGCGATGGTTGCCCGCTCTGCGCCGGCGATTTCGGCCGCGAGGCGCTCGGCGATGCGGTGGATGTCGGCGACGTCCTCGTCGCCCGTCAGGACCAGGGTTGGAACGTTGACTTCGGCGAGCCGTTCCGACCCGGGAGGCTCCAACCGCAACATGCCGACGTCTTCGTGTCCCTTCTGCTGCCTGAAGGCCTGTTTCTGCATCTCACCGACGAGCTCGCGCTGGGCGCGATCGATGTCTTCCAGACTGCGACGAGGACCGGCAAGCCACGTGCGCAGATTGGCGTCGACCGCAGCATCGAGATCTCCGCGTTCGAGCGCCTCCTCTTCGGCGGCAAAGAAGGACATCACCTCCTCCGACCACTCGTGATCGGGGAGGCCGGCACCGACGAGAACGAGAGCCGACACTCGTTCCGGCGATTCGAGTGCAAGCTCCAGCGCCGTGTTGCCCCCGAGCGAGACGCCGACGAGCGCCGCTCGGTCGATGCCTTCCGCATCCATCGCGTCGCGAACAGATCCTCTGTTCGACACGGGGTTCGTCTCGATGGGTGAGTTGCCAAAGCCGGGCAGATCGACGCGCATCACGGTGTGCACTTGCGGGAAAGAGTGCAGCTGCGGCTCCCAGAGACGCGAATCGGTGACACCCGCGTGCAGGAGCACGACGGGCGGGCCTTCGCCGTGGACGTCGAACCAGACGCTCACGACTCGTCCGCGAACAGGGGCCGCACGTATTCGTCGAACGTCGCTCGATCGCAGCTCGCGACCGTCACCGGCGTGAGCGCACGAACCGACGCGGTGCGCGGCATGTCCATCGCCAGCGCGACTTCGCCGAAGTAGTCGCCAGGCCGCAGCACGCTCTGCGCCCCGCGGCTCCTCTGGCTCACCGCGAGCATCCCGCTGAGGACGACATAGAAACGGTCGCCGTCCTCACCCTCCGAGACGACCCCGGCGCCGGCCGGAATCTCTTCCCGCGTCATGTTTTGAGCGAGCCGCGCAAGCGTCTCGCCGGAAAGCGTGGCGAGCAGGCCGATCCGGGACAGCTCGTGCTGCGTCGCGCCGGCGGCCCGTGGGCTCACTCCTCGCTCTCCTCCTTCGCCTGATCGTGCATGGTCCTCCTATGGGTGCGCTCGATGCCTGGCGCTTTTGTCCGGTCTGCGGCGAGGCTATCGACAAGGTCGATGACCGTGCCGAATGCCCGGCCTGCGGCTACGTCGGCTACGCGAACGCTGTTCCCGGCGCCGAGGCGGTCTGCTTCGACGAGCGGGGGCGCGTGCTCCTGGGGCGTCGCGCCTTCGATCCCGGGAAAGGCCTGTGGGATCTCCCCGGCGGGTTTCTCCACGAGGACGAGCATCCGCTCGATGCCCTGCGGCGCGAGATCCGTGAAGAGACTGCGCTCGAGATCGAGCCGATCGACTTTCTCGGGTTCTGGCTCGAGCCTTACGGCGGACGCATCGTGCTCTCCCTGGCGTGGACGGCGCATGCGCGCGGAGACGCCCGGGCCGGCGACGACCTCGTCGAGCTGCACTGGTTCGAGCCCGACGAGCTTCCTCCGCCCTCGGAGCTCGCCTTCACGCACTACCCGGAGGTGCTCTCAGCCGCTCTCGGCCGGCGGCACGAGCACGCGTAGCGCGCCCGGCTCGACGCGGAACTCAACCGGCGTTTCGAGCACGTCGGGCTCGCCGTCGATCGCCGCCTCGAGCCTGTGGTCCGCCGCATCGACGACGAAGCGCTCGCCGACGCGTTCCGGCGGATCGGCGCCGGGTATGTACAGGTGCAGCTTCCCTTCGTCGAGGCGCTCGCGCTCCCCCAGCGAGGGCAGCTCGACCGCGTACGCATTGTTGGCGACCAGAACCAGCCGGGACTCGACCGCGTCGCCGTCGATCGTGATGCCGAGCGGGTGCCGATGTGTGAGCAGGATCGTCCACGCGCGGATCCGCGCGAACGCGTCGCGGCGGCGTCGATGGGCTTCGCGGCGGTGCACCAGTCGCGCATAGACGCCGAGCGACACGTTGTTCAGGAAGAGGCGCTCGTCCGCGCGGCCGACGTCGATGCGCCGCTCCGTTCCGGTTGCGAACGCGCGTAGAGCTCCGATCGGATCGTCACGGTCGAGGCCCAGGTCACGCGCGAAGTGGTTGCGGGTGCCGAACGGGATGCAGACGAACGCAGCCTCGCGTTCGAGCGCTACCTCGGCGACGGGCGCCAAGGAGCCGTCGCCTCCGGCCATGCCCAAAACCTCTGCCCCCGAGGCGCGGGCCAGCTCCGCTGGGTCCTCGCCTTCCTGCAGGACACGGGTCTCGACGCCGACCGCCCGTGCCTCGGCTCCGAGCTCGTCGGGAGTGGGCGAGCCCTTGCCTGAACGCGGATTGATGAGAAGCAAGGAGGCCATCGGTGGCCACACTAGTGGGACTCACGACCCCTCGAATGAGCCGTTCGGCCCATGGCGTCGTCCGGCAACCCTGCCGATATTGAGGCCATGAGTGAACGCGGCCTTCACCAGATCGAGGACGACCTCAGCGAAACCTGGCTCGAGGATTGGGCCGGCGCCGGCGTCCTGGAAATCGAAGCGCTCCTCGCCAAGCATGCGGCTTTCCTGAGCTTCATCGAGTCCCAAGAGGCGTAGACGCTTGAGTTGAAACGTCGCCCGGGATCGCTTAGATTCCCGGGCGATGAAGCTCAGCTATCTCTGGCGGGGCCTCCCTGGTCACCCGATCCATCCGCCGCTGACGGACGCGACGATCGGGACATACACGTTCGCCACGGTCGCCGGCCTCGCCGAGGTGACCGGCGTCACCGAGAACTCGGGTGCCTACGGCTGGTGGATCGCACTGGTCTTCGGGCTGATCATGACCGTGCCGACCGCACTGACCGGCCTGCTCGACTGGTTGTCGATCACGCGCGGGACGGAGCTCTGGAAGACGGCGACCTCGCACATGATCGCGATGCTCTCCGCGACCGTGTTCTTCGCGCTCGCGGCGATCTTCGGCCATTCCTCGTACACGCACGCCAACACCAGCAGCGGTGCGTTCGTACTGACCCTGATCGGCTTCGCCCTCCTGACGCTCGGCGGCTGGTTGGGCGGGGCGATCGTCTTCGTGCACGGCATGCGCGTGCTCAATCTCAAAAGTGAGCCTGCGGGACGGGCGGTTTCGCCCATCCCGCACGCCGAAAAGGAACGAGCCGAAGGGGGCTAGGGCTAGCCCTCGGAGTCGACGAGCCCGAGAGCCTTCTCCAAAGCGGGTTTCGGCTGGGCGCCGATCGCCGCCGCGGCAGGCTCGCCGTTCTTGAAAAGGATCATCGTCGGAATCGACTGGACTCCGAAGCGCTGAGAGAGCGCGGGCTGCTCGTCGATGTTCACCTTGACGAGCTTGAGGTCGCCGTTCGACTCCTCCACGATCCTGTCGAGCACCGGCGCCACCGCGTGGCACGGCCCGCACCATTCCGCCCAGAAGTCGACGATCACCGGCTTGTCGCTCTGGAGAACTTCCTCTTCGAAGCTCTGTTCGGTCACTGTGGTTGCCATTCAGTCCTTTCTAGCGAATCCATCGGTCATACCCTAAGAAGAACGCTTCCGAACGCCGCAATGTTCCACCCCTAGAATCGGCACCATGCCGTTCGAGCCCCTGACGCAGTATCCGGACCACCTCGCCCTCGAGGAGGAGGTCCTCGCTTGGTGGGACGAGGAGGCTATCTTCGACCAGCTCCGCGAGCGGAACAGCGGGGGGCCGAGCTTCAGCTTCATGGATGGTCCGATCACCGCCAACAACCCGATGGGGGCGCATCACTGCTGGGGCCGCACGCTCAAGGACGTCTTCCAGCGGTACAAGGCGCTGAACGGTTTCGACCAGCGCTACCAGAATGGCTTCGACTGCCAGGGCCTGTGGGTCGAGGTCGGCGTGGAGCGCTCTTTGGGGCTGAACTCGAAGCGGGAGATCGAGGAGTACGGGCTCGCGGAATTCAACGAGCGCTGCAAGGAACGAGTCGCAGAATACGCCGAGGTCATTACCGGGCAGTCGCGCCGCCTGGGCATGTGGATGGACTGGGACAACGACTACTACACGTTTTCCGACACGAACATCGAGTACATCTGGCGCTTCCTGAAGGTGTGCCACGAGCGCGGCTGGCTGTACAAGGGACACCGCTCGGTGGAGTGGTGTCCGCGCTGCGGGACGTCGCTCTCGCAACACGAGCTGATCAATTCCTACGAGGAGCTCACGCATCCCTCGCTCTACGTCCGGTTCCCCATCAAGGGAAGGGAGGGTGAATCGCTCGTCGTCTGGACGACGACGCCGTGGACGCTGCCGGCGAACGTCGCAGCGGCCGTCAAGCCCGACGCGGAGTACGGGCTGACCGAGGAGGGGGACTGGTGGGCCGTCGAGCGGAACCCCGGCGCTGCGTTCGTGCGCCGCGCGCGCGGCGAGGAGCTGGTTGGGCTCGAGTACGAGGGGCCGTTCGACTACCTGCCCCCCCAGGAGGGTGTGGTGCACCGCGTGATCCCTTGGGACGACGTCACGCTGTCGGAAGGCACGGGGGTCGTCCACATCGCGCCCGGGTGCGGAGCCGAAGACTTTGAGCTCTCGCGCGTGCACGACCTGCCGGTTCTGATGCCGATCAACGAGGCAGGGATCTTCTACAAGAGCTACGGCGAGTTTGAGGGACGCTCCACGGAAGACGCCGAGAAGCCGGTGGTGGTGGAGCTCGACCGGCGCGGGCTGCTAGTCGAGGCCGGGTCGATCATCCATCGCTACCCCATCTGCTGGCGCTGTGCGACGCCGCTCGTGTTCCGGATCGCGGACGACTGGCTCATCAGCGCGGACGAGATCCGACAGCCGATGCTCGACGCGAACGCAACCGTCAAGTGGACGCCCGACTTCTACTCCAAGCGCATGGACGACTGGTTGCGCAACATGGATGACTGGAACATCTCGCGGCGGCGCTATTTCGGGTTGCCGTTGCCGTTCTACCCGTGCGACGCATGCGGCACGCTCACGGTGATCGGCTCGGTCGCCGAGCTACGCGAGCGCGCGACGAGCGGGCTCGACCAATTGAAAGAGCTGCACCGGCCCTGGATCGACGAGGTGCCGATCGCCTGCGAGTGCGGCGCCGAAGTGCGACGCATCCAGGAAGTTGGCGATGCGTGGCTCGACGCCGGCATCGTCCCGTTCTCGACACTCGGGTGGCAGAACCCCGAGTGGAAGGAACACGGGTACGCGACCGGGGCCGGCGCCGGGCTCACCGGCGCCGACCTGCCGGATCACGCGTACTGGGAGAAGTGGTACCCGGCGGACTGGGTCTCCGAGATGCGCGAGCAGATCCGGCTCTGGTTCTATTCGCAGTCGTTCATGTCGGTGACGCTCACCGGGCAATCGCCGTACAGGTCGGTCCTAACCTACGAGAAGCTGCTCGACGAGCACGGCCGGGAGATGCACAGGTCGTGGGGCAACTCGATCGACGCGGCCGAAGCCCTACAGAACATCGGCGCCGATGTGATGCGGTTCATGTTCTGCGAGCAGGTGCCGAGTCAGAACCTGAAGTTCGGCTACGGCCCGGCGGGCGAGATCAAGCGCCGGCTGCTCACTCTGTGGAACTCCGTCAAGTTCTTCGTCGACTACGCGAACATCGAAGGCTTCCGGCCCGGCGGCGAGGTCCCGCCTGACCTCCAGCCGCTGGACCACTGGCTACTCGAGCGCACCGAACAGCTCGTTGCAGAGATGACCGAGGCGTACGCGCGCTACTGGACACCCGGGCTCATCCGGTCGTTCGAATCGTTCGTCGACGATCTCTCGAACTGGTACATCCGCCGCTCGCGCCGGCGCTTCTGGGCCGGGGACGAGGTTGCGTTGTGGACTCTCTGGCACGCGCTCGTGCGTTCGGTGCAAATGATCGCGCCGGTGATGCCGTTCCTGGCCGACTTTCTCTGGCGCACGCTGCGCGCCGACGACGCGCCCGAGTCGGTCTTTCTGCAGCCCTGGCCCGAGGTGCGTCAAACGGACGATCGTCTGCTCGCCGAGGTCGCGGAGGTGCGGCGTGTCGTCGAGCTCGGCCGTCAGGCTCGCGGCGACGCAGGACTGAAGCTGCGCCAGCCACTCCGTCGGCTCGTCGTGCAGGGCGCGGGCCCGGCGCAGGGCCACGCCGGCGAGATTGCAGAGGAGCTCCGCGTGAAGGAAGTCGAGTTCGGCCCGGTCGAGGCGACCGAGTTGCGTGTGAAGCCGAATCTCCCCGTGCTCGGGCCGAAGCTCGGCAAGGAGCTGGGCGCTATCCGGGCCGCGCTTCTTGCCGGCGAGTTCGAGCAGCTCGAAGGCGGCGGAGTGCGAGTGAACGGGCGTGACTTCACTCCCGACGAGGTGCTCGTCGAGCGCGGCGCGCGCGAGGGCTGGGCCCTGGCAGAAGACGACTCGCTCACCGTCGCCGTCACGACGGAGCTCGATGACGAGCTGCGCCGCGAAGGGCGCGTGTACGACCTGACCCATCGGCTGAACACCATGCGCAAGGAGGCAGGACTTGCGCTCACGGACCGGGTTCGAGTCGTCGTAGAAGAATCAGACGCCGATCTGCTGGAGTACGAGGATCGCATCAAGGACGAGGTCCTCGCGACAGAGATCGTCGTCGGCAAGGTGACGGAGCCGCAAATCACGAAGACGTGAGGCACGCGCGTATGCTTCAGGCTGGAGGTGTGCCATGTGGTGGACAGTTCTGGCCGTCGCAATTGCTGTTCTCGCCGTGCTGTTTCTTCTGGTCGGGTCGCAGATCTTCCGTTACGGAGGAAGAGGCGGGCAGAAGATGCAGACGTCAACGTCAACAGATTCTGGTGGATCTGGGGACGTCGTCCGGGCGATTAGTCGAACGCCGCGCGTAGCCGCTCGAGCCCACGGTCGAGCAGTTCGTCGCTGACCGCAAGCGAAAGCCTTGCCCAGCCGGCGCCACGTGTGCCGAAGCCGTCGCCCGGTGCGACCGCGACCCGGTGCTCGGAGAGCAGGTGGTCAGCCTTCATGCCGTCGGGAAGCCGGAACCAGATGAAGAAGGTGCCCTCCGATTGCAGTTCGATCCCTTCGAGCGCGGCAAGCGCGCGGTCGCGGCGGCGCTCATAGGTCGCGCGACGCTCCTCGACCGAGTCCTGCGGCCCGGTCAGTGCGGCGATCCCCGCCTCCTGGATCGGCCTGAAGATTCCGGCGAAGGCGTGGTCCTGCAAAAGCTCGATGCGGCGCACGAGCTCCGCGTTCCCCAACGCAAAGCCGAGACGCCACCCGGCCATCCCGTAGCTCTTCGACATGCTGAACAGCTCGATGCCGACGCGGCGCGCGCCGTCTACGGCGAGGAAGCTCTGCGGACGCCGTCGGTCGAAGACGAGGTCGCCGTACGCGAAGTCGTGCAAAACCCATGCTTCGCTGCGCTCGGCCCACTGGACTGCCTCTGCGAAGAGACCGTCCGGCACCGTAGCGGCGGTCGGATTGGACGGGAAGTTCAAATACATCGCGTCCGCCGCGACCTCGAACCCCGCGAAGGGGATGTGCTTTGCACCGGCGAGCGCGACGGCGGAGAAGTAGTCGGGATACCCGGGGTCGGGAAGGACGATCGTGCCCCCGCTCTCGACCGCGCAGAGCGCGAACTCGATCAGGCCGGTCTTCGTCCCCGGGAGAACCGCAACCTCGCGGGCGGCGTCGAGGTGCACGCCGTACACCTCGCCGTACCGGGTCGCGATCGCCTCCTTCAGGGCGGGCACCCCCGAGAACGGCGCATAGCCGTGGACGTCGTGCCGCTCGGCGCACTCCGTCAGCGCTCGTACGACGTGCTCGGGAGGCCCGACCTCCGGATTGCCGCGGCCGAGATCGACCAGGGGCTCGCCGCCCTGCGCCGCGGAGAGGGCGATTCGCGCGAGCAGTGCCGTGAAGTACTGCTCCGGCAACCGCCGGACCCGATCCGGGACATCGCGCATCGCCCGATGCTATGGCAGGGTACGAGGCATGGCGCGCTGTCAGCGCTGTGGAGGAGACACCGAGGAGCGTTTCCGCTTCTGTCCCTGGTGCGCGTCGCCTCAGCGCACGAAGATCGTCGAGTTCTTCTCGCCGCATCCACGCGATGCCGGCAAGGCCCTACGCGTGTCGCGCTACCTGACCAGGGATCCGCACGTGCGCTTCAGCGTTTGGAGCGAGACGGGTGTCGCCGAAAGCGCGGTATCGCTACGCGAATCGGAAGCGGCTCGACTGGCGCGCTTCCTGCATCCGGTCACGCAGCCGAGGTCTCTGCTCGACGCAGTTCGACGGGTAGCCGAAACACGACGTCCTCGTAGACCGACGAGAACGAGCTGATCTCGGTCACGCCCTGAGCACGGAACCAGTCGCACACACGTGCGACGAGCCGCTCGGGCGCCGACGCGCCCGACGTCAGCCCGACCGTCTCGATGCCGTTGAACCAGCGCTCGTCGATCTGCGTCTCGTCGTCGATCAGGTGCGCCTCCACGCCCGCGAGACGGGCGACTTCGACCAGACGGTTCGAGTTCGAAGAGTTGCGCGAGCCGATGACTAGGAGCAGGTCGATCTGGCTCAGCATCTCCTTGACCGCCCACTGGCGATTCGAGGTCGCGTAGCAGATGTCCTCACGCTGCGGGCCGTGGATCTGTGGGAAGCGGCGCTTCAACACGTCGATGATCTCAGTGGTCTCGTCGACCGAGAGCGTGGTCTGCGTGATGTACGCGACGGGCGTGTCAGCGGGAAGCTCGAGCGCTTCTGCGTCCTCGACGCTCTCGATGAGCACCGTTACGTCCGGCGCTTCTCCCATTGTCCCGACGACCTCTTCGTGACCGGCATGTCCGATGAGAACGATGCGCCGTCCTTCCGCCGCATAGCGTCGGGCCTGAACGTGCACCTTGGTCACGAGCGGGCACGTGGCGTCGATCGTGGTCTGGCTGCGGACGGCTGCGCGCTCGTAGACCGACGGGGCAACGCCGTGGGCCGAGAGCACGAGGATCGCTCCGGGCGGGGCCTCCGTCTCGTCCTCGACGAAGATCGCACCGCGCCCTTCGAGGTCGCGGACGACGTGTGCGTTGTGGACGATCTGCTTGCGGACGTAGACCGGCGCGCCGTACAGCGATAGGGCTCGCTCCACCGTTTCCACGGCGCGTTCTACTCCGGCGCAATACCCCCGGGGCGATGCAAGCAAGACCCGCTGAACCAAACCGGCGGCCACGGTAGCAGCGCCCGTCTGGGGCCGTTAGAACAGGAAAAGGCCCGTCGCTCGGGGGGTCGGTGGCGACGGGCCTATTCCTAGTGCTCACCGCGGACTGCAAGGCCAGGAACGCACCGCGGTTCGCATCGCCCAGTGGGATTGACGCTAACGGGTCTCACTGCCCTTTCCAATAGGCCGAATGGCCCATCTTTGGAAGCGAGAGGAAAGCGGCTCTCCTGGGGGAAAAGCCTGCTTGTCAGGCGCCTCGGGCGGCTCGACTGCCTTACGGGTGCTCCCTACAATCAGGACGCCCAGTGTCACGATCCGACCAAGCTCTGTGGTTCAACGCGGTGCCGCTGCTCGTCGTCGCTGCGGCATACCTCGGCGCGGGCGCGTTGCAGGCCCAGGCTCTCTGGGGGAGACGCCCACGCTCCCAATTCCAGGCCGGCGTCTCGGCGGTTTTCCCTGCGGTTGGGCTTGCGGCCGCTGTCTACGGGATCGTGTTGGCGGTCGAGCGCGACGCTCCCCCGGGTGGAATCTGGCTCACGCTCGCCCTCGCCCTCGTCGTCGGCCTGCCCGCGTTCCTCGCTCTGAAGGCCGCGGGTCTACCTGAGGGTTCGCCTGAGCCGGAGTCGGGGGCCGCCGTCTCGGGTGCTCTGACGCGAAGCGACGATCTGGGGGCAGTTGCGACCGCGCTGCTGGAACAGTCGGAGGATGTCGCAGGCATCGAGCTTGCTTGCCTGCTGCTCATCGAGGAGGACACCCGAATGGGAACCGGTGTCGTGGGGCGTGTCAACGGCCGTGACCTGAACTGGTTTTCCGATGTGCGCATCGATCTGGACAACGAGCCGTCCGGCGTGGCGACGGCAGCCTTCGAGGCGGCCCCGTTCGCCGTCTACGACGCTGCGGCCTCCAAGATCGTCAGCAGCCGCATGGTCGAGGCAACGGGCGCGAAGAGCGTCGCGTTCATCCCCCTCCTTCTCGATGCGCGCGTCATCGCCGTCCTCGTGGCCGGTTCGGTTTCACAGCACCGCGCGTTCACGACGGAAGAGCTCGGTGTGCTGCAACGGATCGCGGGCGATGGCGCGCTTGCACTCGATCGCGCACGCTCGACGGCGAGCCTCGCGGAGGCGCTCGACCGAGAGCGCTTCGTCGCACGGATCTCGGCACGCGTTCGCTCGGAGCTCGACATCGACGAGCTGCTGCGCGTCGCCGTGGAGGAGACCGGTCGTGCGCTAGCGGTGAACCGGTGCTTGATCCGCCTCGGCCCTCAAGGCGACATCCCGACGGCGCAATGGCAAGAGACTGGATTGGCGCCGGTCAAAGCCGGGAGGCGTCTCGCGGTGTCGAACCTCGCGGTAAAACGTCGCCAGACCGTGGCCATCGAGGATGTCGCGACGGCGCCGGAGCTCGACGATGCATCCCTTGGAGGACGCGACACGTTGATGAGTCTCGGCTCGCGCGCCGTCCTCGCCGTTCCGATCGTGATCTTCGACGAGTTGATCGGCGTGCTCGCGCTCCACCGCAACGAGCCCGGAAGGTGGGGCGACGAGGAGATCGCATTGACCGAGGCCGTAGCCCGGGAGATCGGACTGGCGGTGCGCGTGGCGCAGTTGCTGCGCGAGAACGAGCAGCGGATGAACCAGCAAGCGTCGCTCTTTCACATCGCCGCACACCTCAGTGAGTCGCTGTCGCTCTCGGACACTCTTGAGGCGCTTGCCCAGGCAGCGAACGAAGCCCTCGGAGGCGCCTTCTCGGCCGTGCTGATGCCACGAGGCGGGACGCTCGAGCTCACCGCCGCTACGGGGCTTCCACCGGTGCTCGCCGCGGCGCTCGAAGAGAGGTTGCCGGGCTCGGCGGACTGCCTCCGGGCCGCAGCTCAGGAGGGGCGCCCGTTGGCTTCGCCCGACATCACGCGCGACGACCGCTTCGAACAGCCGTGGCGGGAGCAGGCTAAGGCCGCGGGATATCGGGCGCTGCTGGCGGTGCCCGCCGCAAGCCCGCGAGCGGAGGACGCAGGTCTGGTGGTCGTCTTCTTCGCCGAGGAGCGCGAATTCAGGGACGAGGACCTCGAGCTTGCGCGACACCTCGGCGACGCGGCGCGGGGCGCACTTGAACGGAGCGAGCTGTTCGAGGCCGAGCGCACTGCCCGCGCGTTGTCGCAGCAGTTTGCGCGCACCGGCGGCGTGCTTGCAACCGAGCTGGACCCCGCGGCCGTCTTGGAGGAGGTCGTGCAGCAGGCGCCCGCGCTGCTCGGAGCCGATGCCTGTGCCGTCCGCACACTCGAGGACGACGAGCTCGTCGTGAGCGCTGCGTCAGGAGAAGGCGCCGAAGAAGCCGTCGGGAGCCGAGCATCGGCAACGGCACGGCTCTCCGGGGATGTGTTCCAGTCCCGCTCGCCGCTCGCGGTCGAAGACGTGACCACGGATGATCGGCTCGTCGGCGCCGATGCATTCCTCCTTGCCGGGTATGCCGCGTTTCTGGGGGTGCCCCTTACCGCTCCCGAAGGCACGCTTGCGGGCGTGCTTTCCGTTTATGCCCGCAAGCCGCGAAAGTGGCGGCCCGAGGAAGTCGACGCGTTGCTTGCGCTCGCGGGAAACACCTCTGCAGCGCTCGCGAATGCCGAGCTCTACTCGCGTGTCTCACTGGAAAAGGAACGCAGCGTTGCGATCCTT
>JBBRZA010000073.1:0-15787 GCA_038237145.1 Gaiellales bacterium | reverse complement strand
GGGGATCAAGAACGACGCCGTCGTCGTGGAGCGGATCGGCGTCTTCGGCGAAAGCCTGACGTTCGCCGACGCCGGCAACAAGACGTTGTACGGGTGTGACGGTGGCACCGATGCGGCAGGCGAGCGCAAGCCGCCCTGGTGTGGCAGCGCAGCCGGACGCCTCGTCAGCGGGAAGTTGCTCGACCCACGCCTCGACATCCTCTGTCGTGACCCGAAAGGCCGACCGCTTGCATACGCGTGGGTCGAGCCGGCCGCGGGCGCGCGGTGGGTCGGTGTCGACCAGGACACGTACACCGAGATCTACGAAGTGCTCGCTGGGCTACCCGTGCGGATTGCATCCGCCCGCGGTGTCCAGCCGAGCCGAGCGCGTGCGACCTTCGACGTGACGCAGTACGACAGCCATGGAAATGAGCTGGTCAAGGGAAAGCTCGAAGCCCAGGTTGCAGGCTGATTTCAGGGGTACACTCGACCCATAGTGTGGGAGCTGATCTGGCTGATGGTGATCATGAAGGTCCCCATCCTTTACCTCTGCTGGGTCGTCTACTGGGCGATCAAGTCCGGGCCGCTGCCGGAGCAGCCCGCCGCGCTCGTGACGACCGCTGACGATACGGATCCGCCGCCGTGGCGGCCAAAACGCATCCATCCGCGCACACACGGCCCGCACGGTCGCCCCTCACGCGGATACGCCCGGACGCGTCGCGCTACGGTGCACACGTGAGCTCGACGCCCTACCGGCAGCGCCGTCCGGCCGAGACGGTGGCCGGCTTTCTCGCCGCAGCCGCGATTTTCGTCAGCCTCACCGGCGTGGCCTACCGGCCGCTCCGGCTGATTCCCTTCGCGATCCTGCTCTCGCTTATCGCCGTCGGGATCGGTGGACGCAGTGAGCGGCTTGCGACGTACGCGGCCGCGATCGGGGCTGCCTGCTTCGCGATCGGCCTGGCGGTGGCGGTGATCACGAGCCATCCGCTCTGGTAGCACGCCTCATTGCTACAAAGGACGTAGTGACTGACGTCGACGGGCTGAACGCAGGCTTCGCGCGTGACCTGCTCGAGGAATACCTCGAGAACCCGGACGCGGTCCCGAGCGAGTGGCGCCAGCTGTTCGAGAGCGGCGACAGCGACATCGTCGCAACCCATCCCGGTCTCGCTCGCCTGTTGGAGGCGGCCGGGAACGGGCACCTGGTTTCTGCCCCTGCTCCGACGCCCACCGCCGCACCTGCAGCGACGACGCCGCAGGCCGCGCCCGTCTCCGACGAGTTGCTCGGCGCCGTCGCCGCGGCGATGGCTCTCGTGAAGGCTCACCGCATGCACGGCCATCTCGCCGCCCATCTCGATCCGCTCGGATCGGAGCCACCCGGAGATCCCGCGCTCGAGCCCGAGCGGCTGATTCCGAAGCTGACCCCGGAGCTTCAGGCACGCGTGCCCGCCGCCGTCCTGCGCATGTACGTCACGGGAGACACGCTTGCCGACGCCCTGCCGCGTCTGAGCGCGACGTACACCCGAACGATCGCGTACGAGATCGAGCACATCGCCGACCACGAGAAGCGCGTGTGGCTGCGGCAGGCGATCGAGTCCGGCAAGTACCGCACGCAACTGTCGGCAGAAGAGAAGAAGGACCTGCTCGCGCGGCTTTCCCGTGTGGAAGCGTTCGAGCAGTACCTGCGCCGCGCGTTCCTCGGCCAAAAGCAATTCTCGATCGAAGGCCTCGACGTGATGGTGCCGATGCTCGACGAGGCGATCGAGCTCGCGGCGGAGAACGGCGCGCACGAGGTCGTGATCGGAATGGCTCACCGTGGCCGACTCAACGTTCTTGCGCACACGCTCGGACTTGGCTACGACTCGATCCTTCGCGAATTCGAGGGCGAGCGCACGATCGAGGCGGTCGTCGTCACCGAAGAGGGCGGGACCGGCGACGTGAAGTACCACCTGGGCGCGGCTGGGACGCGCTCCACTCCTGCTGGGGAGATCACGGTCACGCTCGCCGCGAACCCGAGCCATCTCGAAGCCGTCGACCCTGTGGTCGAGGGACGCGCACGGGCGGAGCAGACAGATCGCTCGACGCGCCACGGCATGCACGACCCCAGTGTTGCGATGCCGGTGCTGATCCACGGAGACGCCTCCTTCCCCGGGCAGGGGGGCGTCGCCGAGACGTTGAACCTGGCTGCGCTCGAGGGCTACTCGACGGGCGGGACGCTCCACCTGATCGCGAACAACCAGGTCGGCTTCACGACGGATCCCAGCGAAGGGCGCTCAACACGCTACTCGAGCGATCTTGCCAAAGGCTTCGACGTCCCGATCATCCATGTCAATGCCGACGACCCGGAGGCGGCGATGTCCGTGGTCCGCCTGGCGCTGGCGTTCCGTCGCCGCTTCGAAAGCGACGTCGTCGTCGACCTCGTGGGCTACCGCCGTCACGGTCACAACGAGCAGGACGAAGCGGCGTACACGCAACCTCTGATGACGGAGCAGATCGCAGAACACCCACCTGTTAGGGAGCAGTTCGCGCAGCGGCTCGTCGAAGAGGGAGTCGTCACCCAGGAAGAGTCCGATGAGTTGTTCGCGCAGGTCACTTCGGAGTTGAAGCAAGCGCACGAGGCGCTGAAGGCGACGTTCGGCGTGCCGCATCCGGCCGAGGGGAAGATCCCGTTCTCGAGCGGCGACGGTGTGGTTACCGTTGCGGCCGACCGGTTGCGGGGACTCAACGAAGAACTGCTGCGTGTGCCCGAGGGCTTCACTGTCCACCCGAAGCTGATGGGCCAGCTCGAACGGCGACTCAAGACGATCGAAGAGGGCGGCATCGACTGGGGCCAGGCTGAGGCTCTCGCGTTCGGGTCCCTCCTCATCGAGGGAATCCCGATCAGGCTCACGGGTCAGGACACCGAGCGCGGCACCTTCTCGCACCGGCATGCCGTCCTGCACGACGTCCAGACCGGCGAAACGTTCACGCCGCTGCAGAACCTCGACGATGCGACTGCGTCGTTCGAGATCTACAACTCGCCACTCTCGGAGTACGCCTGTCTCGGCTTCGAGTACGGGTACTCCATTGCCGCGCCGGAAGCGCTCGTGCTCTGGGAGGCGCAGTTCGGCGACTTCATCAACGGCGCGCAGATCGTGATCGACCAATTCATCGTCGCGGGCCTGGCGAAATGGCGCGAGACGACGCGGCTGACGCTGCTGCTACCCCACGGGTACGAAGGGAACGGGCCCGAGCATTCGAGCGCGCGACTGGAAAGATTCCTCCAGCTCGCCGCGCAGGAGAACATCCGGGTCGCCAATCCCTCGACATCGGGACAGCACTTCCATCTGCTCCGACGTCAAGCCCTGAACGCCGCCGGCCGCCCGCTGGTCGTGATGACGCCGAAAGGGCTCTTGCGGCTGAAGCAGGCCTCCTCGACGCTCGCCGACCTCGCGGAAGGTTCGTTCCAGCAGGTGATCGACGATCCGAACGCAAAGCACGCGGAGGTGACGCGCCTCGTCCTCTGCTCGGGAAAGGTGTACTACGACATCGCTGGGCACGAGGCGCGTGCGGGGGCAACGCATGTCGCGATCGCGAGGCTCGAGCAGTTCTATCCGTTCCCGGTCGACGCCTATGCGACGCTCATCGCGGGCTACCCGAACCTGCGCGAAGTCGTGTGGGCGCAGGAAGAGCCGCAGAACATGGGCGCCTGGCGAACGATCCGGCATCGGCTCGAGGCGCCGCTGAAAGAAGCGGGGATCTCGCTCACCTATGCCGGCAGACCCTGGCGGGCGAGCCCCAGCGAGGGGTATCCCACCGCGCACCTGCGCGAGCAGGACCGCATCGTCCGCGCTGCTCTCGGAACGACCTAGAGCTTCTTCGCGCGGCGCGTTCGCGCCCGCGCACTTGCCTTCAAGACCTTCGAAGCGACCTTTGGCCCATGCTTGCGGGCGACGTTCAGGACCTGCTTGCGCTGCTTCGGCGGCAAGCGACGCCAGATGTCCCATGCAGTGAGCGCGAGTCCGACGGGGCCGAGACGTCTGCTGAGGCGCGGTCGCACGAAGCTATCCTCGCATAGGCACTAGCCGTCGTGCCCTTTGTCGCCGCCCTTGCCCTTGTCCTTGCCGTGGCCCTTGTCGTTGCCGTGGTCTTTCTCACCCTCGGTCGCCGGGGACTCGTTCGCCGGCTGGGGCGTTGTAGCCGCCACCGGTGGCGGCGAGACGACGGTGGGCTTGCCCTTGTTCTTGTCGTGGTGCTTGCCCTTTTTCTTTCCTTTGCCCTTGCCGTCGGGGGTCGCGGCTGGTTGGCTCGGCGCGGGAGGTGCGATCGCCGCCGAAGGCGTGGTGGAGGCCAGTTCGCGGGTGGTGGGTGTGGGTGTGGGTGTGGGTGTGGGTGTGGGTGTGGGTGTGGGTGTGGGTGTGGGGGTCGGCTTCGGTGCCGGCTTCGGACCTGGTCCCGACCGGCCCGCCGTCGAGGAATGGCGACTGGATGCCGGAGTGCTGCCGTTACGGGTTGAGCCGGATCGATCGGCCGACAGGAAGCTGGCCGACCGGATTGGCTGTGTCCCCTCGAGCCGCCCACCGCGAACCGAGCGCGACGGCGCGGATGCCACCACGTGCACGGAGCGCTGAAGGAATGATGGCGGAGCCGTCAGCGATCGACCGGCGTTGTGCGCCGTGCCGAGGATCGCGGGCATGGCGAGTGCGAAACCGATGGCTCCCGTCATCAGCGCGGCGGCTAGGACGCGCGCGCACGTTTCCCTCATGTTTGACCCCTACCTTGTCGATATCTCGTCCAGGGTATCGGCACTTGGGGGGTATGGCTTGAAGGGAATTCTTGGGTAGTTTCAAGGTCAAACTCGTCGCCTACTTCCTGCTGCTGTCCTTGCTTCCGCTCGCGGCCGCCTTCTGGGGCTTTTCGACCGTCGCGGCGCAGAGCGAGGCCCGGCGGGTCGACGCACGCCTGCAGGCCGGGCTTCGGGCGACGCTGGCCGCCTATCAGGAGGCACTCGGCTCGGCCGATGAGGCGGCCGGCAGGCTCGCCCGCCAACCCTCCTTCCAGCGGGCGCTCGTCGCGCGCGATCGGGCCGCGCTCGAGCGCATGTTGAGTGGCAAGCCCGAGCTAGCCGTGGAGGCGCCTGGAGGGTTCCGCGTGGGCAAGCGCCACCAGACGGCCGCCGCCACGCGGCAAGTCGCCGTCGTCGGGCCGGGAGGCGCCCGCGGTGCGGTGATCGCTTCAGTCCCGCTCGACCGGGCCCTCGTCAACCGCCTCGAGGCTCGCTCCGGGCTCGAGAGCGCGGACCACGTCCTCCTGGTGGAGGACGGCCAGATCCTGGCCGGGCCTCACGGCGTTGGCGGCCGCGTCGATCTCCGCTCCGGCAAGACCCGAACGGTTTCCCTCGGCGGAACGAAGTACCGGGCTCTCGTTGCGGGCACGATCAAGGAACGGCCCAGCACGACGCTCGGCGTGATCAGCCCGCAGTCACTCATCGACGCTGCGAACCGAAAGGCGACGAATCAACTTCTCATCGGCCTCGTCGCCGCGCTCGTCTTCGTGGCTGCCGTGGCCTACGTCGAAGGTCGCTCGATCGTGCGCACGATCCGGCGTCTGGTGGACGCCGCTCATGCAATCGCACGCGGGGACCTGAAACAGCGCGTGCCGGTTCAGGGCCGCGACGAGTTCGCGCTGCTCGGCCGAACGTTCAACCAGATGGCCTTCCAGCTTCAGACGCGTCTCGATGAGCTCGAGGCGGAGCGTGGGCGCCTGCGCGACGTTACCTCGCGCTTTGGCGAGGCACTCGGCGCGACGCACGACGCCGAACAGCTGATGCGCCTGGTCGTAGAGGCTGCGATCGAGGCAACCAGCGCCGCCGGGGGCGTGCTCGTGGGGACGAGCGGCTCGCTCGTCACGGCCGGTTATCCCGACAAAGGCTCGGAACGCCTCGAAGTGCCGCTGCAGGCCGGGTCGATCAACTTCGGCTCATTGATCCTTTTCGGCGACGACTTCAGCGACGAGGACCGCATTACTGCCATCTCGCTCGCTTCGCATGCGGTGGTGGCGCTCGACAACGCGCGCCTGCACCGAATCGTGGAGCGGCAAGCTCTGATCGACGGCCTCACCGGTCTGGCCAACCGCCGCCAGTGCGAAGAGACCCTGGCCGACGAGCTCGCCCGCGTCGAGCGGTTCGGCGGCTCGCTCGCCGTCGTGGTCGCAGACCTGGACTGGTTCAAGGACGTGAACGACCGCCACGGCCATCCCGCCGGCGACAGCGTCCTGAGCGAGTTCGCCGTGCTCCTGCAGGAGACGGTCCGGGACGTCGACCTCGCTGGACGATGGGGTGGGGAGGAGTTCGTTCTCATCCTGCCTGGGACCGATCTCGCCGGCGGCGCTCAGGTGGCCGAGCGGATCCGTGTGGCGCTTGCCGGCCGGGTCGTCCTAGCCGTGGACGGCACTCCGATCACCATCACCGCCAGCTTCGGGGTCGCCGCGATTCCCCCGGACAAAACAGGCCCAGAACTCTTCGCAGCGGCCGATGCCGCCATGTATCAGGCGAAGCGAGCCGGTAAAAATCGAGTCGAGACGGCGCCCCAGCCGGTCTCGCACTCCTGAGGACAGCGGCCGATTCCAGCAGTTTCCGTGGGGAAAGTCCCGCTGAAGGGCTACAATCTCGCCCGCAGGGACAACCTAGCCCCAATCCAGGAGCCTCTATGCAAGTTGAGACGCCGTCGATCTTTGCCAAGGTAATTCAAGACCATCTCGAGTTGAAGGAGCGAAACGCCAGGCTCGAGGAGTCGATGCCGATCGGTCACTACAAGGCCGCGGATCCGTTCGACAATCACCCACTTTTCAAGACCGAAGAGCAGGCACGCCTCGAAGAGACCATGGACGGCGAGGAGGCGGTTGTCAGTTCCGAGTCGCCTGTGCTCGCCTGGCCCGGCGAGGAGACCGCGGAGCAAGCCGCCGGCCCGGAATCCGAGGAAGGCCTCTGGGGCCGCAGCCGCGATTTCGACTGGGGCGACTAACGATTCGTCGGTTCGGTCCCGCGTCGTAGGGTAGGTCCTTCGGACCACGACGACGGGAGGCTGGACATGAAGCGACTTCTGCTGGGATTCGGGCTCGCGGCGGGTCTCGCCTACGCCGTGCGCGAATGGTTCGTTGCGCCTCAGCCGCACCCGAGCTGGGATGAGACAGACAACGATCCCGAGGATCTGAGCCAGGATCTCGCGCAGCGCGCACGCGAAGCCGAGGGAGCGCAGGCCGAGGAAGAAGCCCCGGCTAACTAGGCAAGACTCGCGACGAACCGCAGGTCGTCGACGAAAGTGGCGAACTCCGCCTCGCGCGGCTGAACGACTGCAAGCTCGGCCTCGAGCCATGGACGACATGCTGTGTCTCCGCCCACGTAGCCCCTTCGGGGAGGAATCCCGCGGCTGATTGTCCGCCTGAGCCCTGGCCATGCCTCCTCTGTGGCCGCTCGCCGGCAAGACGAACCCCTCAACAGGGGGATACCAGGCGGTTTGGGCGCAGCTTTGCTTTGTGTCGGTTTTAGAAAAAGGGGGCTTCACTGCGGTCGTACAACCGAATCGAACTCTGCCCGTGAGCGATCACGCACTCCCATTGCGCCTGCTCGAGGAGGACGCGCACGCTGACGGGTCCCAAGGGACCGCGCTGGTCGAGTCCTATCGCCGCTTGGCGGACGTCTTCCACGACGTGCTCGCCGAGCAGAGTCTCGACGCCCTGCTCGACCGGATCGCGGACGCTCTCGCGGAACTGGTCCCGCACGATTCGCTCACCATCTACGAGGCCGACGAGCCGCGGCGGCTGCTGATCCCCGTGTGGGCGCGTGACAAGTGGGCGGACAAGATCCTGGCTGATAACTGCCCCTTCGGGCAAGGCCTGACGGGCTGGGGTGTCGAGCATCGCTAGCCAGTGCGAGTCAACAAGGCGCACCTCGACCCGCGTGTCATGACCGTAGCGGGAACACCCGCAGACGAGCCGGAGGCGCTGATCACGATCCCGCTGATCGCCCGCGACTCGATCAAGGGCGCACTGAACATCTACCGCCTCGGCGACGATGCCTCGTTCGGCGACGACGAGTTCGAGCTGGCCAAGCGTTTCGGCGATGCGGCCGCGCTCGCACTCGACAACGCCCAGATCCGCGCTCGGCTCGAGCACCAGGCGCAGACCGACCCGCTCACGGGGCTGTTCAACCACCGCGCGTTCCACGAGCGCCTGCGCCAGGCGCTTGCGAATGCCAGCCGATCACACGATGCGGTCTCGCTCCTCATGCTCGACATCGACGACTTCAAGCGCGTCAACGACGTTTACGGGCACGGTGCCGGCGACGAGATCCTTCGCAGCCTTGCCGACACCTTGAAAGACGCCGTGCGCACATCGGACGTCGTCTACCGCCTCGGCGGCGAGGAGTTCGCGATCGTAATCGCGTCGCGGTCGGCGCAGAACGCCGAGCGGCTGGCGCACCGGCTCGTCGCGCGTGTCGAGGCGACCGAGTTCGTTCCGGCCGGCCGCGTCACGATCTCGGTCGGGCTCGCGCGCGGTCCCGAGCACGCGATGAACCCGCGCGAGCTGATCGCCTGCGCGGAGGCCGCGATGATGACTGCGAAGGCACGCGGCAAGAACCAGATCATCCTCTACGACGACGCCGAGCTCGAGCGTCCCGAAGGCGAAGAAGTCCCGTCGACGCGCGATGTGCGGTCCGTCGCGCACATGAAGATGCTGCAGAGCCTCGGCGGCAAGCTCAACCGCCTCAATGATGTCCGGCAGATCGGCAACGTGATCGCGACCGAGCTGCGCTCGCTGATCGATTACCACAACTGCCGCGTTTCGGTCGTCGAGGGCGACGACGTGATTCCGATCGCGTTCGTCGGCCAATTCACGTCCGAGACTCAAGAACCGCTCGAGATCCTTGCGTGCAAGGTCGGCCAGGGCATCACCGGCCGTGTCGCCGAGACCGGCGAGTCGCTGCTGATCGGCGACGCCGCCAACTGCGAGTTCGCGCGCGTGCTTCCCGGGACGGACGCAATCGACGAATCGCAGGTCGTGGTTCCGTTGACGTACGGGACGCGCGTCGTCGGGATCATCGTGATCTCGAAGCTCGGCCTGAACCAGTTCGACGAGGACGACGTGAGGCTGCTGGAAGTGCTCGCCGGCCATGCCGCGGTCGCGCTCGAGAACGCCGGCCTCTACGAGGCCGCCCGCCGCGAGGCCGAGCGCGCAACTGCACTCCTCGAGTTCAGTCGTCAGCTCTCGACTGCCGAGGGGATGGACGAGGTCGTCAGCCGCATTGTCGAGCGGTCGGCCCGAACGCTCGGGTCGCCGCGCGCATCGGTGTGGTTCCAGGAAACCGCCGGCGAAGAGGTCAGGGTCCGCGCAACCCACGGTTACGTGGAACTCGATCGCGAGCGCCTCGCTCGGATGCACTTCGACCACGAGTCTGCCGAGAAGTTCTTCGCTGGGAAGGAGCCATTCGTCGTCACTGACGAGCAGCGCGCTGCGATCAAGGGCGCCAATGAAGTCGGCGTGCGGGGCCGGTTCGCAGTCGCCCCGCTGACACTCGACAGTGGGCGGCTCGGCTGCATCGCGGTCGCCGCGCCGGAGGACGGCGAGTTCAGCGAGCGGCATCTCCGCCTGCTCGCAGGTGTCGCGCACCAGGCCAAGCTGGCGCTCACGAACGCAGGCAACTTCCAGAGCCTCGAGAAGACCTTCCTGTCGACGGTCGAGGCGCTCGCCAACGCGCTCGAAGCCAACGACGAGTACACGTCCTCACATGCCCGCTGGATCACCGACCTGGCATTGAAGGTCGGCGAGGGGCTCGGCCTCGATACGCGCTCGCTGAAGCGGCTGGAGCTCGGTGCTCTTTTCCACGACATCGGAAAGATCGGCATTCCCGAGGCGATCCTGTCCAAGCCGGGTCCGTTGACGGCCGAGGAGCGCAAGCTGGTCGAGAAGCATCCCGAGCTGGGCGAGCGGATCATCGCGCCGATCGACCGGCTCGAAGAAGTGCGGCCGATCGTTCGGCACTGTCATGAGCGCTATGACGGCACCGGCTATCCCGATCGCAAGCTCGGCGAGGACATTCCGATCGAGTCGCGGATCATCCTGGTCTGCGACGCGTACCACGCGATGACCACGGACCGGCCTTACCGCAAGCGGCTCCCGAAGGAAGAGGCGCTACGTCGACTCGACGAGGGCGCAGGGACGCAGTTCGACCCCGCTGTCGTCGAGGCCTGCAAGCGAGTTCTCGCGGAGTACTTCTAGCGCGCCCGGCCGCCGGTGAAGGCGTCCAGTCCTTCGGTGAAGCTGACGTAGGGGGCCGCGGGCAAGGCCGTCTCTCGCTCCCGCACCCGTTCTTCGTCTTCGAGCGCCCGCTCGCGTCTTCGAATGCTCTCCTGCTGCGCCGCTAGACCGGCCTGAACGCGTAGAAGCTCGGCCTCGCGCGTAAACAGCGTTGCCTCGCGGGCGGCGAGCTGCGATTCGAGGAGTGCGAGCTTGCGTTCACTCTCCACCGTCGCTCGCTGCTCGGCTGTCATCGCTTCTCGTTCGCGAGCGACAAGCTGGCGTTCCCGCTCGTCGACGGCTCTCGCTCGTTCCTCGAGCTCAATCGCCAGCTCTGCAAACTCTCGGCCCCGCTCGTCGGCGCTTTGCGCTTGGTCGGACCGGACAGCGTTGCTGCGTGCCTCCAGTTCGCGCGCCTCGATGGAGAGGCGGCGGGCTGTTTCTACCTCCTGCTCGGCCGCTTCCAGGGCGGCGGTGCGCGCGACGAGCTTGTCTGTCGTCCGCGAGACGTCCGTGCGCGAAGCTTCGAGGAGGCGTTCCTGCTCTTCGAGCTCGTTGCGCCGTTCCGCGACCGCGGCTTCGCTCTCGCGCAGCCGCGCGTAGGAGGTTTCGAGCTCGTGCTTGCGGCGCTGGACTGAGGACTTCAACTCCGCGAGCTCTTGCTCACGCCTGGTCAGCGTAGTCCCGGCTTCCGCTACCTCGAGCTCACGCGCGCGCAGGGCGCTCTCGCGTTGCGCGACCGCACGCTCCCGCGGGACAAGCGCGTCGAGCCGCTGCTGAGTCTCCGTCTCGCGTCGCGCGAGCAACTCTTCTGCGTAAGCGCGATCAGTCTCCGGCGGGCGCTCGGGCCGACGTAGGCGCAGACGGCGCCCCTCGTGGCTGCGCGCATCGATCTCATCCAGTTCCCGAATACGCCGCTCGACGTCGAGTTCTCGGCGGGCGACGTCCGCCGCTCGCTCGCGGAGGGCGCGCTTCAAATCGTCGACCTGGACGAGGGCCTCGACGTTCTGGCGCTCGCGCGCCTCGGCGAGGTGCCGCGCCAGGCGCAGAACCTGGTCGCGATCTGCGTCCTCCTCAGGCTGCTGCCAGGCTGCCTCCCAGCCCGCCGATTCCCACGAGTCCCCCCGACCCTCCATCGCCTAGAGCGTAGCGTGCTTCAAAGCTGTTTTGTTCCCTCCGAGCAGGGGAAACCGACTAGCCCGTGAGGTGGATGCGCCGTGACCGGTCATGGCGGATCCGGATCGCGTAGTCGCCTCCGCCGAGCGGCTGGATCATGTAGCCCTCTGCGGTCAGGTCGTCGCGCTCAGCGAGGGCCGTCCCGGCCGTCACGCTCCGGGGGCGGAACCGCAACCGAAGCACTTCGGTGCTACCCGCCTCGAACGTCCGGTAGGCGACGCTGCTCCGCGAGTACGCGACCGACTGGACGACCGAACTGGAGCCGAGGAGGTGGTTCTGCCGCTTGGGCGCCAGTTCAGGCATCGCTGCCATTGCCCAGTTGAAGCTGCGCAGATAGTCGCCGTAGCCGTCGCTGAACCAGAACGTGTTCCCAGGACGCTGGCCGCAGCAGGAGATTCGTCCGTCGCGAGCGTCGAAATACGTCGCGTAGCTCAGCGAGCGCACGGCTTGTTCGCGGGCGCGCTCGTCGCCGGTGCGCGCGTAGAGGAGCGCGTTTGCCGCCGCCCATCGAGACGTCGTGCTGCCGAGGCCGACGCGTGAGCAGCAGCCGGGCTGACCCGGTGCCCGCTGCTCGTCGATTCCCCACGCGCCCGCGAACGGACCTCGCCCGAAGGAGGTGCGCACCCAGCGCAGGAGACTCGTGGCGTGCTCGGCCCACTGCGGGTCGATGGCCGCGGGCGACTCGTGACTGAGCAGATAGTTGGCGGTCAAGATGGGTGACGCCTGGTTGATTGAGCGGGGGTTGTAGGGGACGTCCTCGTAGAAGCCGCTCCAGCGGTTCCACGCGCGACTGTCCGGATTGAGCTGGTGCTTCAGCAGCCAGGACCAGGCAAGGTCGCGTGCGCGTGTGTACGCGCCCGTGTTTCCGGCGCGGATCTCGATCAGCTCGTCGAGCAACTGCACAGGCCCGACGACGAGCCCACCGAACTGTGCGCTGTCCAGCACGGCGCCCGTGCGCGCGTTGACGCGGAAAGGCCACGGCGTGTGCGTCGCGTCCCCGGCCCGCACGTGGCGCGCAAGGGCGTTGCCGGTCGCGACCGCAGCACGCAGGTAGCGGCGCTCGCCCGTGAGCTCATAGAAAAGGAGGTACCCGAGGCCGAGCATCCCGACCTTGTCCGTCTCGATGCCACCGTAGAAGCGCCGCGGGAGACCTGCGAGGCAGCGGCCGTATCTACGCTCACCCGCGCAACTCGTCGCGAAGGGAACCTGTGACCACGCCCAGCCTGTGGGCGACGTGCCGTGCGCGAGCTGGTAGTCCAGCATCTCGCGGACCGCCCGCAATGCGCGGCGGTCACCCGAGTACGGGTACCACGACACGAGCGAGTCGACGAACGTCGCATTGAGGAACGCGGGATTGTGTTGCCAGTACAAGCCGCGAAGCGTCTCGCCGTCGAAGACCGCATAGTTGAGATAGACCTTCGCGCCCGTGCGCGGATCGCGCGGAACGTGCTGCTCGATGAACCTCCAGCCGAGGCGTAGTACTCGGTCGTAGCCGAGCCCTGCCTGCGGTCGATACCAGGGCAACAGCCTTCCCTGTGCGTCGCGCACGGCGCGGTGCCAGGGCAGCAGCTTGTGCACGGGGCCCGACTGCGTAGCCCGCAGCGAGGCAGGCTCGCGCGTTGCGAGGAGGTCGAACTTCTTCAACGAGGGAATGAGCATGAAGTACGGGCGCATGTCGGCGGAGTGAGGCCACGAGCCCACGACGGTGTGGAGTGGTGCGCCGGGATTCAGCCGACGCAACCTGCGGGCGAGTGGCACGGACTGACCCGCTGATCTGACGATCCGGTCGGTCCTGCTCCACCAAAGCTGGAGCGGCACTCCCGACTTTGCGAGAGCGCGCGCGTAGGCGATCGGGCTGCGGCGCGCATATGCGCGCGGGGCGCTGCGCGGAGTGCCGCCGATCTCGTCCCGTGCGAGCTTGCGCAGCCCGAGACCGAGTGGGTCTCCCCATTTTCTGAGACAGCCACGGTTGCATGGGAGCCGAGCGAAATCGCGGTAGCGCTGCGCCATGTCTGTCACCGGGTCGAACGCGGCGGCCCCGGCGAGCAGCTTTGGATGGCGTGCGGCGAGCAGCAAGGTCTCCTGGCCGCCCATGCTCGTGCCGAACGCATAGATGCGCTTCGGTGCGATTCGCAGCCACGGAATCGCGCGGCGAACAATCTGCGGCATTCGGGCGAGGTCCTCGATCTGCCCGGCGTAACCCCACGAGAAGCGCTTGAATCGACGGCCCTGCCCCTCCGGATTCACGACCGCGAATGGGCCGAGCGTCGGCAGGTTGCCCCAACGATCGACGTTCTCCTCGGCCGAGACGCCGCGTCCATGCGGCGAGATGATCAGCGGCAGCGGCGGATTGTTGCCGGGGCCGTACCAGTCCGGCAGTACAACGTACGCCGCGCGGCGGTAACCGTCGCGCGTCTTGTAGTGGATCGTGACCACCTTCACCAGGACCTGGTCCCAGGACGCGCTGCCCGCGGACGGCCCGAGCAGCCCGAGCCCGACGCAGGCGGCGAGCACGGCGACAGAGACAGGCAGACCCCTTCGACCCATCCGCAGAATGATTCCACACCCTCCGGGCACCGCAGGTTGTCCGGTGAGGGGATCCCTAAGCTGGTGCCGGAGCGTCGGCAGCAGCCGCGTGGCTGCGGGACTTCCGCTTCGCCGTCGCCGTGACGACGCGGTTCTTGCCTGTCCGCTTTGCTTCGTACAGCGCCGCGTCGGCCGCGGCAACCAGTTCTTCCACGCCGGACTGCGCCGGGAAGCAAGCTGCGCCGAAGCTGGCACTCACCTGGAAGGAGCTTCCATCCGGCGTCGTGACGAGCAGTTCCTCGAGATTCTTGCGGATCTTCTCCGCCAGCGCGCGTGCTCCGCTCAGATTCGTTCCGGGCAGCACGAGCGCGAATTCCTCGCCTCCGTAACGGCCCGGGAGGTCCAGCTCGCGAACCGCTTCGGCGAAGGTTCGACCCACGCGCCGCAGAACCTCGTCGCCGGTCTGGTGGCCGTGGCTGTCGTTGATCGACTTGAAGTCGTCGATGTCGGCGATCACGAACGCGATGTTCGTCCCGAGTCGTCGGGCGTGCTCGACCTCAACGTCCAGGCGCTCGTCGAACGCGCGACGGTTGGCGAGATTTGTCAAGCCGTCGGTCTGCGCCTGGCGCGTCAGGCGCGCGAGATCGGCCAGCACGCGGGCAACGGGGCGAGCGAGACGCGTCGCAAGTCCTGCCGCAAGGGCGAGAGTGATCGCCGCGGCGAAGAGCAGACGCCTTCGGTACGCATTCACTCGAGCCTCGACGGCGGAGACCGGCTCAACCGCGACGAGTGACGCATTTCCGGCCACGAGCTTCGCAGCCGTTGAGAAGAACGGCACCGTTGCGAGCTGGATGCGGTCATCTCGGACGTCGACGTGTGTGCCGGCCGGACCTCCCGCGATCACACGACCCCGTTGGACGAGCAAGAGCGCGGCGTGCTTCGGCATAGGCGTCGCGCTTTGCAACACGGCGAGCAGCGATCGATCCACGGGGACGGCCATGGTCACCCGTGCGACCACGTGATTCCGCCGTGCCAGGGTTGCGGTCGCAGCAACTCGCGGTTCCTGCGCAAGCTTTCCGAACGTGCGACCCCGCAGCACGATGCGGGCGTCGTGTGAAAGAGCGAACGAGCGGAGCCTTGCGTCGTTCTTTTGCAGCAAGGCCTGTTGGAGTGACGACGAGGCGGCCAGTTCGCTGACCCGTGTGCGGAGATTGGCTTGCATTGTCGCGAACGTCGAGGCGGCGACGCGTGCCGTGCTCGCAAGCTCGGTCGTGGCCTCCTGCCGGTTCGAATGCCTGGCGCTCAGGTCCAGCGTGAAGACGATTCCGGCGATGGCGGCCGTGAAGATCAGGAAGACGACGAGCGCAGCCCGGGTGACGGCCATCCGGCCGTAGCGAGAACGAAAGCGGCCTTCCATCTAGTGGCCCTTGTTCGGGCCCTTCGGGGCCGCGTTGCCGTTGCCGTTGCCGTTGCCGCCTGCGTTGGCGCCGCCGGCGTTGGGATTGTTGCCGCCTGCGTTCGGGTTGTTCCCGCCGGCGTTGCCGTTGCCGCCTGCGTTGGCGCCGCCGGCGTTGGGGCTGTTGCCGCCGGCGTTCGGGTTGTTCCCGCCGGCGTTGCCGTTGCCGCCTGCGTTGGCGCCACCGGCGTTGGGGTTGCCGCCTGCGTTCGGGTTGTTCCCGCCGGCGTTGCCGTTGCCGCCTGCGTTGGCGCCACCGGCGTTGGGATTGGTGCCGCCTGCGTTCGGGTTGTTCCCGCCGGCGTTGCCGTTGCCGTTGCCGTTGCCGTTGCCGTTGCCGTTGCCGTTGCCGTTGCCGTTGCCGTTGCCGTTGCCGTTGCC
>JBBRZA010000072.1:0-16155 GCA_038237145.1 Gaiellales bacterium | reverse complement strand
GTTCATCAGCAGGTCGAGATAGCGCTTGCGGTAGCGCTGCTCGGTGTCGGTGAGACCGTGGAAGGTGTCCGGAAGCGGAGTGCGGATCTTGCCGAGCAGGGTGAGCTCCGAGACCGCGAGGGAAGGCTCCCCCCGCTTCGTCTTCGTTGCGACACCGCTCACGCCGACGATGTCGCCCAGGTCCACGTCCACGCCGCCGAGGTCGTCCGGACGAATGAGTAGCTGGATGCGCCCGCTGCGATCGACGAGGTCGAGGAACATCAGCTTGCCCATGTCGCGGCGGGCGAGGATGCGCCCGGCAAGGCGGTGCTGGTCGCCCTCCGCACCGGGGTCGAGCTCGGCGGCCGCGGTCCGGACCGCGGCGACCTCTTCCCGGCCCGGGAAGCGTTTCGGCAGGGCCACTACGGCTCCGGGACAGGCCGTGAGAGCTGAGTCGGCACCCGCGAGAGCCTAACGACCGAACAGGCGCGCCTCCGTGCGCAAGCTTCGATCGACGTTCTACCTGACTAACCGGGCAGCCCGGCGAAGCCTCGGTTGGAATAGGCAAGAGGTTGGCGCGCAAAGCGCGCCAGACTTCACGCTGCCTTGATTTCCATGATCTTGAACTTCATCTTCCCGCGCGGAGCGGCGACCTCGACCGTCTCGCCCTTCTTGTGGCCGATGATCGCTTTGCCGACCGGCGACTCGTTGGAGAGCTTGTTCTCCGCCGGGTTCGCCTCGGCCGAGCCAACGATGTGGTATTCGACTGTCTCCTTGGCCGCGACGTCGCGGAGTTTCACCTTCGAACCGACGGAGACGACGTCCTTCGCAATGTCCTTCTTCGAGATGACGCGCGCGTCGCGCATGCGCTCCTCGAGCGTCGCAATGCGGTGCTCGAGCAGCATTTGCTCGTTTTTGGCATCGTCGTACTCCGCGTTTTCCGCGATGTCACCGAACTCCCGCGCGATGCGAATCCGCTCAGCAACTTCGCGGCGCCTCGTCGTCGACAGCTCTTCGATCTCGTGCTTGAGCTTCTCGTAACCCTCGGGTGTGAGGATGACTTCCTTCACTGCTGATGCACCCCTTCTGATGAAAAAACGCGGCGCAAGGGCGCCGTCGCGGGCGGGAATGGTAGCTACACCCGCGAGGGTCGTCAACAGGGGCCTGGGGGTACTATTTTCGGCTCTGTGCAGGTAGATCTTCGACAGTCCTGGTGGATCGGTGAGGTCGAGATCCCGACCCGCCTCGTGCTGGCTCCGATGGCCGGTGTCTCTGTGCAGGCATTTCGCCGCCAGGGGCGGCGCTACGGCGCTGGTCTCGTCTGCTCGGAGATGGTGAGCTGTGCCGGGCTGGAGCATCGAAACGAGCGCACTTTGGGCTATTTACGTGTGGGCCGGGACGAGCATCCCCTGGCGATCCAGATCTTCGGCTCGGAGCCGGGCGTGATGGCGGAGGCAGCGCGGATGGTGGTCGCGGCCGGGGCGGACATCGTGGACATCAACTTCGGGTGCCCGGTGCGCAAGGTGACGAAGACCGGCGCCGGAGCGACGCTGCTTGAAGATCCCGATCGCGCCTGCGCCATCGTCGACGCCGTAGCGTCCGCCGTCGACGTCCCCGTGTCGGCGAAGATGAGGCGCGGGCTGGGCGACGGGTCGCGTGCCTGTCTCGTGGTCGGACCGCAGTTGGTCGAGGCCGGGGCGGCGACACTGACGTTGCATCCGCGCTCTGCGCGACAGATGTACACCGGAGAGGCGGATCATTCCTTGACAGCCGAACTCGTCGAGCTCGTCGACGTTCCGGTAATCGCGTCCGGTGACATCACGTCACGCGCGCGGGCGCAGAGCGTGCTCGCGATGACAGGCGCAGCCGCCGTGATGGTCGGGCGCGGTGCGCAGGGCAATCCGTGGGCGCTCCGCGAGATCATCGACGGCAACGCGGAGGAGCCCTCGCGCGAGGAAGTTGCGGCGGAGCTGATCCTCTTCATCCGCGAGACGGTGCGCGAGCTCGGCGAGCATCGCGCCGGCGGGTTCCTGAAGAAGTTCTACGGGTGGTATCTCGGTCGAGGCCGGTTCCCGAAGCCGTTCAAGCAGGAGATCGTCCAACTCGAGACGACCGACGAAGTCGTGACGCGTCTGTTCGTAGCCGCGCCGGGCGCAGCAGAGATGGTCGAGCGGCTGGAGGCGGAGCTGCCGGATCGCGCAGACGAGATCCTGCTCGACGCGATGCCGATCTCGATCTACGGCGGCGGCTAGCGGGCTGCGCTTCTATTGGTTCCGCTCCCACACGAGACGCAGGCCCTCCAGCGTCAGAAACGGATCGACGCGCTCGATCGTGCTCGCATGCGGGTAGATCAGCTCTGCGAGACCGCCCGTCGCTATTGCTCGCGCGTCGGTGCCGAGCTCCTTGCGGATCGCCGTGACGATCCCATCCACCTGGCCGGCGAAGCCGTACACGACACCTGACTGGAGCGCGGCGACCGTCGTCTTGCCGATCACGCTCGGCGGCTCGACGAAGTCGACCTTGCGCAGACGTGCCGCGCGCTCGAACAGGGCGTCCATCGAGATCTCGATCCCCGGCGCCAGTACGCCGCCGACGTACTCCCCGGCCGCCGACACGACATCGAAGTTCGTCGAGGTCCCGAAGTCGACGACGATGCAGGGCGCCCCGTAGCGGTCTGCCGCGGCAACGGCGTTCGCGACACGGTCAGGGCCGACCTCGCGCGGGTCGTCGTACCGCACGGTTATCCCGGTCTTGACTCCGGGCCCGAGCTCGAGCAGCTCAGCGTCGGTATAGCGTTCGGCGAACTCCTGATAGGAGCGCGTGAGTTGCGGGACCGTGGACGACAGTGAGATTCCGTCCACCCGCCCCAGGTCGAGGAAGCTCTTGTACTGCGCACCCAATTCGTCCCCGCTCCGGTGACGCTCGGTGGCGATTCGCCAGTGCTCGGCCAACTCGGTCCCGTCGAACAGCCCGAAGACAGTCTGGGTGTTCCCGACGTCGATGGCGAGCAGCATTCGGGAATGATCCCAGAGGATCGGCCTATCGCGCCCTCGGAGTCGCGCCCGTCAAGAGGTTCCTCAGCAAGGACCTTTCCTCAGAATCCGCTACTAGAGCTATGTAGGAAATGAGGAGCACGGGTGAAGACAGAGCAAGCATCACGACCAGGGTCGTGAGATTGCTCGCGAGAGGCAGCAACGCGAACGACACGCCGACCTGGATTGCAGTTGGTATCGCCAACCTCCGGGCCGTCGAAGGCCAAGGACTGACGCTTAAATGGAGGACTCGCCGCTCGACTACATGTAGGAACCCGAGGAGTGGAATGGTGCTTGCCAGGTAGGCGATCGCAGCTCCCGTGATTCCAAATCTCGGAACGAGAACAAGGACAAGGACGACGTTGAGGAGAGCCATCACTCCATTGAAAGTAGCTGCGATCTGCGGACGGCCGCTGCCGACGGCGATGTTGTACGCGACAACGCCGAGTGCCATGAACATGTAGCTCACCACGAGGATCCGGAGTACGACGTCGCTGCGCTCGGCGTACTCTGGACCGATCCAGTAGCGCAGAACCTTCTCGCCGAAGACGAGAGTTGGAATTGAGAGCGACAACATGAAAAGGGTCACGAACCGCGAAGCATGAGCGTAGAGCAGGCGCACGCGCTCGAGGTCGGAACGCGCGAACAGATCGCTTGAGAGCGGAATCGCCACGCCTGCGAGACTGACGACCGCAGAGTAGATACGGCTCGCTAGACCGATCGGGACGGCATAGAAGGCAACCAGCGTCACGCTTGCAAGGACGCCGATCATGACGCGGTCGAACTCGGCCAGAAAGAGGGAGCCGATATTTGCGATGAAAACGAAGCTACTGAAACTGAACATTCGTCGAAATGTCGCACCGTGCCAGCGCGGACGCATGGCCATATCTCCGACGAGGCGCCGCGCCAGGAACACGTAGACCAGAAGCGCCAAGAGGTCGATTGCCAGGAAGAAGACGAGGAGAGCTCGAAGCCCGTAGCCCATGTACAAGACGAGGATGGTTCCGGTTGCCGACAGCGTCGCCAGGCAGATCGAAACCTTCGCCTGGAGGTCATAACGTTGAGTACTTAGCAAGACGATGGTAAACGGCTTCGCCAGCATCACGATCATGAATCCCACGCCTGCAACGACGAAAGCGAACCTGGCCTGAGGGACACTCTGCGACGAAAGATTGAAGATCGCGGTCGTGAACCAGAGCCCGATCACGGTGGAAACGAGGAGGCCGATCAGCCCAATGACACCATTCAAAAGGAGGCTCGCTCCAAAGAGGCGCTCGGCTTCATCACGAGATCTGGAAGCGAACTCCTCCGCGAGGAACTTCAAGAGCGACGTCCCGAAGCCTAGATTCAAGATGCTCACGAAGCCGAGCACCGTGCCGGTCAGCGTGAGGATCCCGTACCGCTCGGCACCGAGGTGTCTGACGACAATAGGAATGACCACGAACGCTGCCGCGGCGGAATACGCGAACGCGAGCAAGTTGAACCGCGCGTTCCGGCCCGTTTGCTGCGTCAGGGACATCGCAGCGTCCCGGCCGCGTCGCCGAGAAGAAACCAGTCGCGCAAGAGTCCTCAGCATCGACTGCACCTCGGCCCTATTCGACGCCGACCACTTGAATCAGCGGCAGACGGCGAAGGGCTAGAGGTCGTCGTCCGTGGACAGCGACTCGCCGATCTTCTCGGCGAGTGCTTCTGCGGTGAGGCTCGGCTCGTCGCCGTCGGTCCGGAGCTCTTCCACGGTCACGTCGCTCGAAGTCCAGACCTCGGCGCGCGGGATGATCCGAGTGGGCCGGTTCTTGTCCCAGACCCAGACGTCCTCCATCTTGAGGTGGAAGAACGGATAGTTCGGCTGCG
This sequence comes from Gaiellales bacterium, assembly GCA_038237145.1. GTDB lineage: Bacteria > Actinomycetota > Thermoleophilia > Gaiellales > Gaiellaceae > 3-1-20CM-4-69-9. Next base: position 11,293 of record JBBRZA010000072.1, on the reverse strand, counting down.
AGATCTGCGCGAGATCGAGCTTGTTGCAGAGGTACGTGGCGTCCTGAGTGAGAACGCAGTAGCGGAAGAGGCCGAAGACGGCGGTGTACTCCTTCTTCAGCTGGAGCTCGAGCTCGGCCTCGAACTCGTCGAGCTCGTCGAGGTTACTCATGCTGACGAGTCTAGCCTTGCCAGGAGGGCCTGGACCGAGCCCTGCCCCGGCACCTCGAGGTCTGGATCGAGCTCCACGAGCGGCTCCAGAACGAATCTGCGCTCGTGCAGACGCGGGTGCGGGACATTGAGAAGCGGCTCGTCGATCGTCGCGTCTCCGTAGAGCAGGAGATCGAGATCGAGGGTCCGCGGACCGTGTGGCGGGGCGGTGCTCCGGTCACGGCCGAAGGCCCGCTCCAGCTCTAGCAGGGCACCCAGCAGTACCCGGGCCGACAGCTCCGTCTCGAGCTCCACCGCACCGTTGAGAAACCGGGGCTGGTCCAGATAGTCGACCGGCTCTGTATCCCGGAAACTCGAAACACCCTTGACCTCGACCTCCGAGAGGCCGCGCAAGCGGCCGATTGCGGCGCGCAGGGTCTCCCTCCTCTCACCGAGATTCGACCCCAGGCCGACAAAGGCTCGGACCATGCCCGGAGCCTATGGATCGCAACTACTGTGCGGGCACGGTGGCGTCCAGGCTCCTGATCCTCCTGGCCATGTTCTTCTTGGCGGCCCCTACCGCCCGCGCCGACCTCGTGCAACTCAATTCGGCGAATCCTGGTAAGGGCGCACGGCTGGCCCGCGCCGCCGGCGGAACGGAGCTCGCGCACGAGCTGCGGATCTGGCGGGTGCCCTCGTATGCGATCACCGACCTTCGCCGGGCCGGAGTCGTCCGGATCAGCCAGAGGGAGCGGCTCCTGCCGACCTTTGCCGCGACGCTCCAGCTGGCGACCGACCCCCTCGTCCCCTTCGAGTGGTGGCGCGCCGCGGTGGGCGCCGACCAGGTCGACTCGCCGGGACCTGGCAAGCCCGTGACCGTCGTGGACTCCGGCGTGGACCTCAGCCATCCCGAGTTCGCCACGCGGCCGAACACGACCGCACTCAACCCGCAGACAACGAGCGAAGTGGACGAGGACCACGGGACGGCGGTTGCTTCCGTCGTCGCCGCGACGAACAACGGCGTCGGAATCGTCGGGATCTACCCCGACGCGATTCTGCGCGTGTGGGACGCGAGCCCGTTCGGTTTTCTCAACGAGGGCGCTGCGATCGAGGGAATCTACGAAGCGGCGCTGCGCGGCCCAGGGGTGATCAATCTCAGCTTCGGCGGTGAAGACGACGATCCGTTGCTCGACGATGCGATCCAGTTTGCGTTTCGCGCGGGGTCGCTCGTCGTAGCGGCCGCGGGCAACGAAGCGCTCGACGGCAACCCACCGAACTTTCCCGCGTTCTATCCGCACGTTCTGACGGTCGGGGCGACGGACGAAAGCAATCGCCTCGCTGCTTTCTCCACCATCTCGCCAACCGTCGATCTTGCCGCTCCCGGCGTGCACATTCCCATCGCCGAGCCGTTCGCGCAGGAGCCCACCGGATACAGCACCACGGGAAACGGCACGAGCTTCGCGTCGCCGCTCGCCGCCGGCGCGGCAGCCTGGGTGTGGACGACGCGGCCGGATCTCGATAACACACAGCTGTTCGAGCTGATGCGTCGGTCGGCCACCGACATCGCGGTGCCGGGATTCGACAGCGCCTCGGGCTACGGGCTGCTGAACATCCCCCGCGCTCTGAACTTCCGGACGCCGACGAGTGATCCACAGGAGCCGAACGAGAAGCCGCGCGAGATCGAGGCGCATGGTTTGTTCTCGACTGCGACTCCGCCCCTGACAACGGCCGGGCATCTTGCAGGGTCGATCACCGCCCGCGTCGACCGCAGCGAAGATCCGATCGACCTGTATCGCGCCTGGTCGCCTGCGGGGCGTACGCTGCGCGCGCAAGTCACCGGCTCGGTGCGGGTGCGCGTGCTGGAGCGCGCAACGCACGTGCATGCGCTGGCAGTCGGAAAGGGCGGCGTCGCGGCTTACCGCAACCGCGGCAAGGGCGCCTTCGTCTACGTCGAGGTTCGTCCCGCGGTGCGTCTCGCCGAGTACCGGCTCCGAGTCACGGCCGTTCGCAAGTAACGCCCGCCCACTCCGCCCACGCGATCCCGAGCTTGCGGACGGACACGCGCACTCTCTTGACCGGCAGCTCGGCGTTGAGCGCGTCGGCAGCCGCCGCCGCGAGCGTCTCGAGCAGTCGATAGCTCGCCGCCTCGCTGACGCCGGTGAGGATGTCGCGCACCTTTCGGTAGTCGACGGTCGCCTCGATCGCGTCTTCCTTCGGCTCGTTGATCTCCAGCGTCACGTCGAAGAGGAACGTCTGCCCATCACGGCGCTCGTCGTCATTGACGCCGTGCCGGCCGAAGAGCTCGAGCCCGTGCACCTCGACGATCATCCGGCCACCGCCGTCGCGACGGTCAGCGCTTCGACGTGCTCGCGAACGTCGTGGGCGCGGAGGATGGTCGCACCGCGCTCATAGGCAGCGACGGCTGCCGCGAGACTGGCCGCGAGCGAGCCTGTGGTGGCAGTCGCGTCGCCGATGATGCGCCCGAGCGAGCTCTTGCGCGAGAAGCCGACCACGACCGGGCGGCCGAGCGCCGTGAGGACGCCGAGCCGGCGGACGAGCTCGAAGTTCTGCTGGACGGTCTTGCCGAAGCCGATGCCGGGATCGAGGGCGATGCGGTCTTCCGGAATGCCGGCGGCGACGGCGAAGCGGAGGCGATCCTCGAGGAACGCGGCCACTTCGGACGCGATGTCGCCGTAGGTCGGGTTCTGCTGCATCGTCCGCGGCTCGCCCTGCATGTGCATCAGACAGATGTAGGCGCCGGACTCGGCGACCACCTCCGCCATGTTCGGGTCGCCTCTGAGTGCTGTCACGTCGTTGACGAGCTCCGCATCGAGCTCGAGGGCTCGGCGTGCAACCTCGGACTTTGCCGTGTCGATCGAGATCGGGGCGCCATGTAGGGATTCGAGCACGGGGACGACCCGGCGGAGCTCCTCCTCCGTGGAGACCCCAGCGGAGCCCGGCCGCGTCGACTCACCCCCGACGTCCACGATCGCGGCGCCCTCGTCCACCATCCGCCAGCCGGCCGCCGCAGCGGCCGCGGGTTGGATGTGGACACCCCCGTCGGAGAAGGAGTCGGGCGTGACGTTGACGACCCCCATCACGGACGGACGCGCGAATCTTTCCTCGATCGGGGGGCGTTCGTTTGACACCACTGGATACTTTCATCGATGGGGGATCACGACGTGCGTCGGCGCGCGGCGTGGAGATTCGTGCGCGCCGTGATTCGTTCTCAAGCAAGCGGGGTCGTCGGCGCCGCTCTGTCCGGCCTGCTCTGGCAGGCCGGAGCGGTCTCGGCACCGCTCATGGTCAAGTACGCGATCGACCACGGGGTGTTGAAGAAGGACCGCCACACGCTGCTGATCTGGCTCGGCGCGCTGCTGGGGGTCGGGCTGCTGGAGATGACTGCAGGCGCCGTGCGGCACTTCTACGCGATCCAGAACCGGGCGCGGTCGGATGCCCGCGTGCGCGACGCGATCTTCGCGCACGCGTTGCGGCTGGATGCGACCTACCACGATCGCGTAGGCCCTGGCGAACTGATGTCGCGCGCGTCCTCCGACTCGGAGCACGTCGCGCGGATGATGGACTCGATCGGGCACACGATCGGCTACGTGCTGACGGTGTTCGCGGTCGCGGTCGTGTTGCTCTTCCTCGACTGGCGGCTCGCGTTGATCGTCCTGATCCCGCTGCCGCTGATCTCGATCGCCGGGTGGGCGTATTCGCGGCGCTACCACGCGCGGACAGAACGCCTGCAGGAGCGCTGGGGCGAGGCCGCCACGCTGGTCGAAGAGACGGTGAGCGGAATCCGCGTCGTAAAGGGCCTCGGCGCCGGCGGCCCGCTCGCGGCTGAGTTCCGGAGGCGCAGCCGCTCGATCGTCGACCGTGCTCTCGAGATCGCGCGGCTCGACGCAGTCTTCATGCCGACGCTGGAGTTCCTGCCGATGCTCGGGCTGATTGCCGTGCTCTGGCTAGGCGGCCGGCGCGTGATCTCCGGCGACCTGAGCCTCGGCTCGTTCGTCGCGTTCAACGCCTACATCGCGATGCTCGTCTGGCCGTTGCGGGTGCTCGGCCAGCGCGTCACGACCTTGCAGAAAGCAGTCGGCGCGAGCGCGCGAATCAGCGAGGTGCTGGACGCCGAGCCACAACTGCGCGATCCGCGGCATCCGGAGGTGCTGGAGCGTCCCGTGCGTGGAGAGGTGCGCCTGACATGAGTGCAGTTCGGCCACGAGGGCGGGCATCCTGTTCTGGACGGGCTCGACCTGCACGTCGCACCGGGAGAGTCGCTGGCGCTCGTCGGAGCGACCGGATCGGGCAAGAGCACGGTCGCGGGCTTGCTCGCGCGCCTGTACGACCCGGACGCGGGCAGTGTCTCGCTCGACGGTCACGACGTCCGCGACTTGCGGATCGCGGACGTTCGCAGTGCGGTTGCGCTCGTCTTCGAGGAGACCTTTCTTTTCACGGACACAGTCCGCGAGAACATCCGCTTCGCGCGTCCGGATGCGCACGACGACGATGTTGAGCGCGCTGCCGAGCTGGCCGGGGCGGCTGGGTTCATCGCCGACCTGCCGGACGGTTACGACACGCTACTCGGGGAACGCGGGTTCTCCCTGTCGGGCGGGCAGCGCCAGCGGGTGGCGATCGCGCGGGCGATCCTGGCCGAACCCGCCGTGCTCGTACTGGACGACGCCACATCGGCAGTGGACGCGACGAAGGAGCACGAGATCCGTGCGGCGCTGAGGACGGTCATGTCGGCGCGGACGACCCTGGTGATCGCGCATCGTCCCGCGACGATCGCGTTGGCCGATCGGGTCGCAGTGCTGGAAGGCGGGCGGATCGTGGAGCAGGGAACGCACGCGGAGCTGCTGCGGCGCTCGACGCGATACCGAGCCCTGCTCGCCTTAGAGGACGTCGCATGATGGAGCGCGCCTCGGCGAAAGCCGTCTGGCTCCATACGCGCGGGCTCCTACGACCGGTGCGTGCGCGCTACCTCGGCGCGGGCGCGGCCGTGATGCTCTCGACGTTGATCACGCTCGCGGGGCCTGCGCTGGTGCGGTACGCGGTCGACGTAGGGATCCGGAAACACGACGTGCATCCGCTCAATGTGGCGGCGCTGATCTTCCTCGGGCTGGCGGTGTTGAAGCCGTTCGTGGTGCGCACGCAGATCCTGCTCGCGGCGACGGCCGGGGAACGGTTCCTCGACAGTTTGCGCGTCGCGGCGTTCGACAAGCTGCAGGCGCTGCCGCTGGGCTTCTTCGAGCGCGAACGCGCGGGCGTGCTCGTGTCGCGGCTCACGTCCGACGTGCAGTCTCTGAACGAGCTCGTCCGCGAAGCGCTCGTCGAGATCTTCGGTAGCGGCCTGCAGATCGCCCTGACGGTCGTGGCTCTGGCGTTGTTGTCGCCGAAACTGGCGCTGATCTCCCTGGTGGCGCTGCCGATTCTGATTGCGTCCAGCTGGAGCTTCCATCACGGGGCAGGGCGTGCGTATCACGCCATCCGAGATCGCGTGGCAGACACGCTGACCGTGCTGCAGGAAGGGCTGGCCGGCGTCCGGGTCGTGCAAGCATTCAGGCGCGAAGGGAAGACGCTCGACCGTTACCGGCCCCGGAGCCAGGCACAGGTGCGCGCCTGGCGCCGCGCGTCCTTCGTGAACATCAGGCTGTTCGCCTTTCTGCCACTGGCGCAGGCGTCTGCGTTGATCGTCGTGCTGCTGGCGGCTGCGTCGATGTACCGGCGGGGCGAGATCTCGATCGGGACGATCACGGCGTTCGTGCTCTATTTGATCCAGCTGTTCGATCCGATCGGGCGGTTCACGGAGTGGCTGGGTGAGTTCCGACAAGGCCTGGCGGCGCTCGCGAAGATCGTCGGGCTGCTCGAAGTGCCGACTCCGATCGAAGAGCGTCCGGGCGCGGTCGCACTTCCGCGCGAGGGCGTGCTCGCGTTGCGGGACGTCACGTTCGGCTACGCGGAGGGTCGTCCTGTCGTTCGCAGCTTGACGCTGGAGCTACACCCCGGTGAGCACGTCGCTCTGGTGGGCGCGACCGGGGCGGGGAAGTCCACGGTGGCGAAACTGTTGACGCGTCAATACGACCCGCAATCGGGGCGCATCGAGCTGGGCGGGGTCGACCTGCGGGATGCAACCTTGGAGTCGCTGCACCGGCGCATCGTCCTGCTGCCGCAGGAGGGACATTTGTTCAGCGGGACGATTGCGGACAACGTGCGCCTGGCTCATCCGGATGCGACCGACGAGGAAGTGCGGAGCGCGCTACGGCGGATCGGTGAGCTCGACCGGTTCGCGTCGTTGCCCGACGGTCTCGAGACGGACGTGCAGACAAGGGGCGTGCGGCTGTCGGCGGGCGAGCGTCAACTGGTGGGCATAGCCCGTGTCGCCCTGGCGGATCCGGCGGTGATCGTGCTTGACGAAGCAACATCGAGCCTGGATCCCGCGACGGAAGCGGCAGTGGAACGTGCGCTAGCCGCAGTAGCGGAAGGCCGCACGGTAGTAACGATCGCGCATCGCTTGTCGACCGCAGAACGAGCCGACCGGGTAGCCGTAATGGAACACGGCCGCTTGGTTGAAGTCGCCTCTCACGATGAGCTCGTGCAGCAAGGCGACCGCTACGCCCGCCTGTGGGCGTCGTGGCAAGCGGGCCAAGCCGCGCCAGCGTAGTCCCAAAGAGCTGGGGTCAGACCCTTGCCCTTTGGGTCAGTGCTGGTGGTGGTACTAGCCGCGCCAGCGTAGTCCCAAAGAGCTGGCAGACCCTTGCCGTTTGGGTCAGTGCTGGTGGTGGTACTCGTGCGCGACGGCATGGCCTTTGCCGCGCGCGATCAGCAAGCGGTTCACGGCCCACGCCGGCCCGAACGCGATTGCGAACCCGAGCGCGATGCTCCACCAGAACTTTGCATCGCCGAGGCTGGCGTCCAACGCGCCCGGAACGACGAGGACGAAGCCGTTGTCGACCGCCTCCATGATCGCGATCGACACCGTGTCTGCTGCGAGCGCCACGCCTGTCGCTTGCCGCAGCGACAGACCCGCACGCAGTACCGGCCACAACGTCAGCAAATAGCCGAAGAAAAACGCGAGCACCACGGCAACAAGGATCGAGGCGAGATTCCCCCAGCCGGCGGCCGTCGCAATCGCCATCCCCACCACTTCGCCGATCGCGCAACCCGTCAGGCAGTGCGTCGTCGCCGAGAAAGCGGCGCGGTTCAGATCCTGCTCAGCGTGTACGTGCAAAGCGCTGGACAGCCTCCATCAGCTCCTTGCTCTTCGCGGCCGCCTCCTTCGGATCTCCCGAGGCGAGCGCGTCCGTCACGCAGTGGTTCACGTGGTCGTCGAGCACTTTGAAGGCCAGGCTCTCGAGGGCGGTGTTCACGGCTGCGATCTGGGTGAGGACGTCGATGCAGTAGCGATCATCCTCCACCATCCGCTCGATCCCGCGCACCTGACCTTCGATGCGATGGAGCCGCTTGACCAACCCCTCCTTGTCGTAACCGTGCTTCATCATGCCTCGCGCGTGCTCCGGAAACGCCGCAGCCGCAGCGAGTTGGTCACGACGAACACGCTCGAGAACGCCATCGCGGCAGCGGCGACGATCGGATTGAGCAGCCCGGCGACTGCGAGCGGTACAGCCGCCACGTTGTAAGCAAATGCCCAGAAGAGATTTCCCTTGATCGTCCGCAGCGTTCGGCGCGCCAGACGGATCGCGTCCGCCGCAGCGCGCAGATCGCCCGAGACGAGCGTCAAATCCGAGGCCTCGATCGCGACGTCCGTACCCGTGCCGATGGAGATGCCGAGGTCGGCTTGCGCCAGCGCCGGCGCGTCGTTGACGCCGTCGCCAACCATGGCCACCACCGCGCCGGACGCCTGCAGGCGGCGGACCTCGGCGGCCTTCTCGCCAGGAAGAACCTCGGCAAGCACTCGTTCGATCCCGACTTCCGCGCCGACGCGCCCGGCGGTCTGCTCGTCGTCCCCAGTCAGAAGCAAGGGCGTAAGTCCGAGCTCCTTCAACTGGCGCACGGCCTCCGCACTGGACGGCTTCACAGTGTCGCGCACCGTCAACGTCGCGCGCGGTGTTCCGTCCCAGGTGACGGTGATCGCACCGTTGCGCCGAGCAACCTCGACTTCATGCCCGTCGACGACGCCAAGCACCCCGATGCCGGGAACGTTCCGGAAACCGGTGACCTCAGGCAGCGCGCCGACCTCATTACGCGCAGCAACAGCGACGGCCTGTGCAATCGGATGCTCGCTTGCCGACTCGACGGCGCCCGCGAGACGAAGGATGTCCGGTCGGTTGGCGCCGTTGAGAGGAGCGATCTCGACAAGCTCCATGCGCCCTTCGGTGACGGTGCCGGTCTTGTCCAGCACGATCGTGTCGATGCGCCGCGTCTGCTCGAGGATCTCTGGGCCCTTGATCAGGATCCCCAGTTGCGCGCCCCGCCCCGTGCCGACCATGAGCGCGGTCGGAGTCGCCAGACCGAGCGCGCACGGGCAGGCGATGATCAGGACAGCGACGGCGGCCGTAAAGGCAGCGCCTGCGTCTCCGGTCACGAGCAGCCAGCCGACCAGCGTCGCGACGGCAATGCCGATCACGATCGGGACGAACACAGCAGACACGCGGTCGACGAGCCGCTGGATGGGCGCTTTCCCAGCCTGCGCCTCTGCAACGAGCTGTGCGATCTGGGCGAGCGCAGTATCGGCGCCGACCTTCGTCGCCCGCACGACGAGGCGGCCGTACGTGTTGATCGTGGCTCCGGCGACCTCTGTGCCGGGAGCGACCTCCATCGGGACTGATTCGCCCGTGAGCATCGAGCGGTCGACCGCCGATTCGCCCGCCTCGACGACACCGTCGGCGGCGATCTTCTCGCCGGGCCGCACGACGAAGCGGTCGTCGACCACCAGCTGCTCCAGCGGGACGAGAACCTCTTCGCCGTCACGAAGCAACCGCGCCTCTTTCGCGCCCAGCTCGAGCAGGGCGCGAACCGCGGCACCGGAGCTCCGACGCGCCCGCGCCTCGAGGAAACGGCCGAGCAGGATCAGAGCCGTGATGACCCCGGCTACTTCGAAGTACACGTCGGCCTGGAGCCCGGCCACGAGCACGACAGCCGACCACGCCCAGGCTGCGAGCGTGCCAATGGAGATCAAGGTGTCCATGGTCGCTGCCAGGTGGCGTGCGTTCATCGCGGCGGCGCGGTGGAAAGGCCATCCGGCCCAGAAGACGACCGGCGTCGCGAGCGCGAAGGCGACCCACTCCCACCCCCGGAACTGGAGCGGCCCGATCATCGCCAACAACACCAGAGGAACCGTGAGTGCTGCCGCGACCTGGAGTCGCCTCCGGAGCGGCCCCACCGGATCCTCGTGCTCGCTTTCCGCACTTGGCAGCGCAGCCGTGTAGCCGGTCGCCTCGACGGTGCGGACGAGTTCTTCCAGTGCGACGCGGCCAGGGTCGTACGCGACGGAGGCGATCTCCGTCGCGTAGTTCACGCTGGCGTCGACGCCGTCGAGTTTGTTCAGCTTCTTCTCAACGCGCGCGGCGCATGACGTGCAGGTCATGCCCCCGATTTCGAGCTGGAGACGGCTTTGTGCGTCAACTCCCATCTAGGCCGCCTCGTACCCCGCCTCTTCGATGGCGCTGCGAAGCGCCTTGTCGTCGAGCGACTCGCCGCGGATGGTCACGATCTTCGTGTCCACATCGACGTCGACGGACTCGACGCCGCTGACCTCCGAAACCTCTTCCTTGATCGATGCGCCGCAGTGGGCGCAGTGGATCTTCGGCACGGCGTACGTCACGGTCTCGCTCATGCTCGCCTCTTCGTGAGTGGAGGTCACAGCATACCCGATGGGGGTATATGACGCGGCCGGGCCATTGGCCGGCAGGCCGTGGGTGGGTTAGCCCTTGGCGCCTTCGGGCGGCGGAGGCTGCATGGTCGCCCCGGGGATCGGGAACGGCCGGGTCTTCGGCTCGGGCTTGCGCTTCTTGTCCGCCTCACCCTCGGGCTCCGGCTTGGGCGCCGGGACCTTCTCCGCGAAGACAGCTTCCTCCTCTTCGCCGGCGAGCAGACGGTCGAACTGATCCTTGTCGATTGTCTCGCGCTCGATGAGGATCAAGGAAAGCCGGTGCAACTCGTCGCTGTGCTCCTTGAGGACCTCCGTCGCGGTCATGTGCGCCTCCTCGATCACGCGGCGGATCTCGTCGTCGATCTCGCGCGCGATCTCCTCGGAGTAGTCGGGCTCGTTGCCCATCTCGCGACCGAGGAACGGCATGTCGTGGTTGCGACCGAGCACGCGCGGGCCGAGCTTCTCGCTCATCCCGAAGCGCATGATCATCTGCTTCGCGGTGTGCGTGACCTTCTCGAGGTCGTTCGCCGCTCCGGTCGTCACCTCGTTGAAGACGATCTCCTCCGCGGCGCGACCGCCCAGGGTCATCGCCAGCTGGTTCATGAGAGTCTGCTTCGTGGTCAGATACCGGTCCTCGCGCGGTAGCGAGATCGTGTAGCCGAGTGCCTGGCCGCGGCCGATGATCGAGATCTTGTGCACGTCGGATTCCCCGTCGAGGTAGTGGCCGACGATCGCGTGGCCGAGCTCGTGGTAGGCGGTGATCTTCCGCTCCTCCTCGGAGAAGAGACGCGTCTTCTTCTCGGGGCCGGCGATCACGCGCATGATCCCTTCCTCGAGCTCCTCCTGCTCGATCACTTTCTTGCCGCGGCGCGCCGCGAGGAGCGCAGCCTCGTTGACGAGGTTCGCCAGGTCGGCGCCGGTGAACCCGGGCGTCCCGGCAGCCAGCGAGTCGAGTTCGATCTCCGACGCCAAAGGCTTGCCCTTCGAATGCACCTCGAGGATCTTCTTGCGACCGTTGCGGTCGGGCCGGTCGACGACGATCTGCCTGTCGAAACGGCCGGGACGCAGCAGCGCCGGATCGAGGATGTCCGGCCTGTTGGTGGCCGCGATCAAAATGATGTTGTCCTTCAGCTCGAACCCGTCCATCTCGACGAGGAGCTGGTTCAGGGTCTGCTCGCGCTCGTCGTGCCCGCCGCCGAGACCGGCGCCGCGGTGACGTCCGACTGCGTCGATCTCGTCCATGAACACGATGCACGGCGAGGCCTGCTTCGCCTGCTCGAAGAGGTCACGCACGCGCGAGGCGCCGACGCCGACGAACATCTCGACGAAGTC
>JBBRZA010000071.1:0-16204 GCA_038237145.1 Gaiellales bacterium | reverse complement strand
GGCTGCGCGTCTTCGCCCAGGTCAACGAACACGAAGTTGCCGACGGCCGGTGCGGTCACCTTGTAACCCGCTTCAGTCAGGATCTGCTCGAGCTCCGCACGTCCTTCGGCATTGGCGCGCCGCCTGCGCTCGACCTCACCGGGCGAATTCAGGCTCGCGAGCGCGGCGACCTGCGCCGGCGTCGTCAGGTCGAAAGCCCGCCGCGTCTTGCCGAGCGCAGTGACGAGCTCCGCCGGACCCACGCCGTAGCCCACCCGGGCGCCGGCGAGGCCGTAGATCTTCGAGAACGTGCGCAACACGATCGCCTGGCGGCCCACCCTGAAGTACTCCTCGATGCCGTCCGTGTAATCGGGCTCGTCGACGTACTCGAAGTACGCCTGATCGAGCACGGTCAGCACGTGGTCTGGCACGCGCTCGAAGTACGCGTCGAGCTCGGCACGCGAGCTCATCGTGCCCGTCGGGTTGTTGGGGTGGCAGATGTACACAAGCTTCGTGCGCTCTGTGATCGCGTCCAGCAGCGCTTCCAGGTCGTAGCGGTCGTCGCGGAGCGGAACCTGGACGGGCTCGGCACCCAGCTTGCGCGCGTAGATCGCGTAGCTCGGGAACGACGGCCAGCCGCACACGATCTGATCGCCCTCGTCCAGCACGGCCTGCGAGATCCCGTCGATAAGACCGTCGGCCCCCGAGCCGATTGCGACCTCCTCGAAGCGGACGCCGTGGCGCTCGGCGAGTGCCTCGCGGAGGCGGTACGCGCCCCCGTCGGGATAGCGATTCAGATCACCGGCGGAACGCTCCAAGGCTTCGAGCGCCTGCGGGAACGGGCCAAACGGGCCTTCGTTGGACGCGAGCTTGACGACTCGTTCGAGCCCGAGCTCGCGCTGCACCTCTTCGACCGGCTTGCCCGGCTCGTAGGGGATGATCCCTGCGAGCACGGGCCGCAGAAAGCCGGCGGGAACGTCCGCCACTACGAGCCTGGCGTCGTCTCGTCCGACTTCTTGCGCCAGAACCAGAGCGCACCGCCCGCTGCCGCGAGCATGGAGGCGATCGCTCCCTTGTTCAAACCTGCGTGCTCACCGGTTCCCGGGACTGCCGCGCGGGCCTTCTGCTTCCCGAACTTCTTCGCGACCTTCCAGACGCCCCAGCCGAGCACTGCGTTCCGTCGATTGATGATCCCCATGGGTCTCCTTTCGCGAAAGCGAGCCTACCAAGCACCCTTTCCCGATCCGGGCCGGGCGCACGCATGAGGGGAGTCCCGGCTACTTCTTCTTGCCGCGTCGGTGTGCGGGACGCTCACCAATCGGGCCAGGGAGCCTGAGACGTTTCGGCTTGAGCTTTGCCGCCTGGTGCACCCGGGCGGCGCGGGCCGCGCGCGCTTGATTGCTTTGCTCCGCACCCCTGCCGTGGGACGCGAGCTTCCCGTTCCCTGTCGAGCCCGTGAGGCTCGCACGGCCGTGCGTCTTGGCCTTCTTTCCCTTCTTCGGATCGATGTTCTTCGTCTTGGTCACGTGACCGTGAGCCGCGATGCTCGCCGCATGCCCAACCTGTGAGGGTCCTCCCAGCGCGCGGGCGGGATCCCTCGCCGCGGCAATTCCGCCGACAGCGTTCTGCGCTGCCGCCGCCGGCCTCTCCGCTTGCCACGGTACGTGGCGCACACCTTCGTAACTTGCTCCGCCGATCGCCAAGCCGGCGGTGACTGCGGCCGCTGCCTTGAGCGTAAGACCGGTTCCCACCGCGGCACCGCCGCCGCCGAACAGAGACAGCAGCGAACTCGGCACGGGCACGAGCGCCAGCGTCTTCAAGGCGCCACGTTGCGCGCGTTGCCGTCGGGCGAAGCCGGCGCATTCCGCACATTCGCGCAGGTGCGCGCGCAGCTGTCCGCGCTCTCCACGCGGAAGCCGTCCGTCGAGCTGGCGTGAGATCGCAAACTCGGCCTCGCCGCAGGTCAGCGACCCTTCGAGCTGCTCGCGCAACGCGCGCCGGGCGCGGAAGATCAGTGTCTCGACCGCGCTCGTCGAGACCTCGAGGATCTCGGCGATCTCGGCGTACGAGCGGCCCTCGAGCTCGCGCATGACCAGGGCCGCACGCTGGTTGAAGGCGAGGTGACCGAGTGCCCGCCGGATGTCCTCACCGCTCGGAGCGTCGTCGTCGGTGACCGTGTCTGCGATGTCGTCCTCGAACGACACCTCGGCCGGACGCCTAGACGTCTGACGGAACCGCTGCCGGCAGACGTTGTGCGCAATCGCGATCAACCAGTTCTGCGGCTTTTCCGGCCGACTGCCCTTCTCGACGTACGACCGATAGGCATTGAGGAAGGTCGTCTGGGTGACGTCCTCGGCGTCGGCGGGGTTGCGCATGACGGCGAGCGCGTACCGATACACGTCGCCGACGTGCCGCTTGTAGAGCCGCTCGAAGGCCCGGTTAGGCGGCCTCTGCGCCAGCAGGGGCGTCATGACCTAGTAGATACCCGTTCTGGCGCAATCTTGCGTCCCCCTAGGAACAAAAGGGCTTAAGGCAGGGGCAGCGGGGGCGGCGGAGGCGGCGAAATCGGGAGTGGCGGGACAGCCACCGGGGGCGCGGGAAGGCTCGGAGGCTGCACCGGCAGCGCCGCTGTTGGCGCCTCCACGACCTGCTGAACCGAGCTCGTCAGGTCGGAGACCGGTGCCGTGACCTGGGAGACCGGACCGAACTGGGTGCCTGGAGCCGCGGTGTTCGAGGTAGGCGAGGCGGACTGCCCGGCCGGTGTCTGCCGAGTCACGGCAGCGACTTCGGCGACCTCGTCTGCGCGCCCGGTCGCCGCGCTCGCGGGCGAACCCTTGCTCGCCGCGCTGTCTCCACCTCGCACGCCGACCTCCTGCACCTGCTGGGCCTTCAGCCCGCCTTCAGCATCCTTGCTCGATGGTGTGACACCAAAGCCCGTGCTCGGACGGGCCGCAGCCGTGGCGGGGCGACTGTGGTCTCCGCCGATGCCCGTCCCGAGAGCCGCCGCGACGATCGCCACGGCCGCCTTCACCAGCAAGCCGGTGCCGGCGGCTGCCCCACTGCCCGCGACGACACCACCGCCCTCGAAGAGCCGGGTGAGCGAGGTCGGCAGCGGCACCGCTGCAAGGGAACGGAGCGACGATGCCCTGAGGCGCAGCGACCTCCGCCCGCGGAAGATCAGCGTCTCGACGGCGGACACGGAAACTCCGATCATGTCGGCGATCTCGGCGTAGGACCGGCCCTCGAGCTCACGCATGACGAGCGCCGCACGTTGCTTGAACGGCAGGCGCCCGAGCGCGCGCAGAACGCCTGTGACATCCGGTCGATCAGCCTCGGGAATGGCGAGTTGCTCGACGTGGTCCTCGAGCGGCACTTCCTTCACGCGGCGGCTTGCGCGTGCGTATCGCGTTCGCGCGACGTTGTGGGCAATTTTGATGAGCCAGTTCTGCGGCTTCTCGATCTCGATTCCCTGCTGATACGCGCGGTAGGCGTTGAGGAACGTCGTTTGCGTAACGTCTTCCGCGTCGGCCGGATTACGGAGGAGCGCGAGCGCATAGTGGTAGACGTCCTTGACGTAGCGCCGATACAGGGTCTCGAAGGCCTGATCTCGGGCTAGGACCGGGAGCTCAGGAACAGCCGATGCCATTACGTTCTCTTGAACGAACTTGGCCGCATTGGGGATACGCGCGGAACTTGTTATTTAAAAGCAGTAAAACTTAGGCCGGAGCTTTGGCGCGCTTGCGGTTCGGAACGTGAATCGCACGACCGAGCGCAACGAGCCCAGCATCCTTAATCGCCTCCGACAGCGTCGGGTGCGCGGCCATCCCATCCGCCACGGTTTCGACGGTCGCTTCGGCGTCGATCGCGACCACGCCGGCCTCGATCAGGTCCGTCACGTGCGGCCCGACCATGACGAGGCCGAGCAGTTCGCCGTATCGCGTCTCGTGAATCGACTTGACCCAGCCCGTGGTCTCGTTCTGCATTACGGCGCGCGCGTTCGCAACCCACGGGAACATGCCGGTCGCCACGTCGTCGCCGTACTGCTCGCGCGCCTCGGCTTCGGTCAGACCGACGCCGGCGATCTCGGGATCCGTGTAGATCGGCCTCGGCACGGCGCGGTTGTCGACGATCGCCTCATGCCCGCAGACGTTCTCCGCTGCGACCTCGCCTTCGCGAAAAGCGGTGTGCGCGAGCTGCCAGTAGCCCGCACAGTCGCCGACGGCGTAGATGTGCTCGACCGTCGTGCGGCGGTGCTCGTCTGCGGCGATGCCCTTGCGCTTGTCGAACTCGACGCCGATCGCTTCGAGGCCCAGTCCCTCGACCGTCGGGCCGCGACCGACCGAGACGAGCATGAGATCCGCTTCAACCGTCTCGCCGTCGCCGAAATGCACGGTCAGCGCGCCTCCGCTGTCCTCGACCTTCTTGCACTGCTTGTCGAGGTGAAGGGTGATCCCGCGCTTGCCAAATTGCTTCGCGAGCTCTTTCGACGCGTCCGCGTCCTCCTGCGGGATCAGTGTCGGCAGCATCTCGATGATCGTCACTTCGCTGCCGAAGCGATGGAAGATCGACGCGAACTCGCAGCCGATGATGCCGCCGCCGAGTACGACGAGTCGCTTCGGGACTTCCGTCTGCGCGAGCAGCCCCTCGGAGTCGACGCACCGGTCGGAATCGAGGCCTTCGATCGGGGGACGAAGAGGGAACGAGCCCGTCGCGACGATCGCGTGCTTGAAAGTGACGTCCTCCCCGCCCTCGACGGCGATCGTGTGCGCGTCCTTGAACATGCCGTTGCCCTTGACCCATTCGACGCCGTTCGCCTTGAAGAGCGACGCGACGCCGTCGGTCATCTGCTTGACGACGCCGTCCTTCCACTCGTTCGCCTTCCCGAATTCGAGCTGGAAGCCGCCTAGCTTTACTCCGAGCTTGTCGAAGGTGTGCTCGGCCTCTTTCAGCGCAAACGCTGTCTGCACCCAGGCCTTCGTCGGGATGCACCCGATGCGGAGGCAGGTGCCACCGAGCTCAGGCTCGCGCTCGACGCAGGCGACCTTCGCCCCGAGCTGCGCAGCCCGGATCGCGGCCGTGTAACCACCTGGCCCCCCTCCGAGAACGGCGACGTCGACTTCCATCGAGATCGATCGTATCGACCGCTAGAGGTCTGCCTTCATCGTGACCGTTCCGTCCTTCTCCTCCACGGCAGCGAATCCATAGTGCTCGTAGAGCTTGGTCATGCCCTGCTCGGCGCTGAGGCTGATCGCCTTGTGGCCCTCCTGCCGGGCGCGGTCGAGCAGGGCCGTCATCAGCTGCCCGCCGAGGCCACCGCCGCGGCGGCTCGGGACGACGGCGATCGTGAGCTCCGGGGTCTCCTCGTCGACGAAGCCGAAGCCGGGTGCACTCGAGGGGAAGAGCCGGTACCACGCCGCGCCGACCGGGCCAGCCTCCCAGGCCACCAGACCGGCATCGCCCGGTCGGCCCCAGTTGTTGACGTACCTGGCGACGGGGAGGTCCGGATCCGCGTTCAGCCGCCAGTGATAGGCGTGCTTCAGCATGTCACGGAGGAAACGGACGTCTTGTGGCCCGGCCTGGCGGATCACAAGGTTGAGTTTAAGCGGCAGTCACTCGAACGAGTGGTTCTTCGCAAAGCAGGCAAGAACGTCCTACCTGCGGCATCTTCAAGGGTATGAAACGTGACGATGATCGGCGGACCGAGTTTGGGACCGGCCTGCGGGCCCGCCTGCTCCGGCGCCGTGCGTTGCGACTAGGTCCAGGCCGCGTGCGTCTTCCTGCGCCGCTTGTACAGCGTCCCTCCGCCATCTAACTAACCGCATACGCCTCGGCGCCCCGCAGAGCGCCCGGCAAACGAACGACACGGCGCATTTCGTCGCGTTCGAGCCTGTCCTGAAGGCTCGATCTCAGCCTCCGGAAAGCTCCTGGGCAAACTGGAGGCGGTTGCCCTCCGGATCGAACACGTCGAGGAGACGCATCTCACCGTGCAGCTCGAAGACGACGCCGACCTCGACCCCTTCCTTGCGCAGTTCCTCGGCCACCGCCTTCACGTCCTGCACATCGACGTGGGCGACACCCGAGTCTTCCTGCGGCTCGCCCTCTGCCAGCCCGATCTCCATTCCGTCGCGCTCGAGCTTCACCCAGTTGCCGTCGGAATCGACGTAGGTCTCGGTGAAACCCAGCTTGCCCGTGTAGAAGGCGCGGCCCGCCGCGAGATCCCTGACCTGGTACCAGACCGGCGTCACTAGAGCGCGAGCCCTGGCTCTTCCAGGACCGCCTTCAGGTCGCGTAGGAACTCGGCACCTGTGGTGCCGTCGACCGCGCGATGGTCACACGTGAGCGTGATCTCCATCCGGGGACGCACGGCAGGCCGGCCGTCCAAGGCCACGACCCTGTCCTCGATCGAGCCGACAGCGAGGATCGCGGCCTGCGGCGGGTTGAGGACCGCGATGAACCGTTCGATCCCGTACATGCCCAGATTTGAGATCGTGAAGGTGCCGCCGTCGAGATCGGACTGCTGCAGCTTTCCCGTGCGTGCGCGTTCGACGATCGTCGCGCGCGCGGCGGCGATCTCGGTGATCGACTTCCGCTCGCAGCCTGGAATGACCGGGACGACGAGACCGTTCGGGACCGCGACCGCGATGCCGATGTTCGCGGTCGGGTACAGCTCGACGGCGTCACCTTTGTAGAGCGCGTTCACTGCGCGATGACGCATCAGGGCGGCCGCGGAGACTTTGGTCAGAAGATCGGAGATCGTCGGCTTGACGGCATCGTCGTGCAGCTCCACGAGGCGCTTGCGAAGCTCGAGCGCGCGACCCATGTCCACGGTGACGCTGAGCTGGAAGACCGGGGCCTGCCAGGCCTCGGTCAGGCGACGCGCGATCGTCTTGCGCATCGAGGACAGCTGCTGGACCTCCACCCCTTCGAGCGGAAGAGCCGACCCGCCGACCGGCGCAGGCGCCCCGGTCACGGGCGCGCCCGACGCGGCGCTGCGCTCGACGTCCTCCGCGACGACGCGGCCGTCGGGGCCGGTTCCGGCGACTCCGCTGAGATCGATCCCACGCTCGCGTGCGATGCGGCGCGCCAGCGGCGAGGCCTTGATGCGCCCGCCGTTGTCGCCGGACGGTTGCCTGCTTTCGGTCACCTGCTCGGCCATGTCCCCCCCGGCCGAGGCGCGCCGTCCCCGCTCTCTGTCCTGTTCACGCGCGCGCGCGGGAGAGCCTTCCTCCTGGGCATCGTCGGCCACTTCCTGCGCCGCCGAACCGTTCCCGGCAGGCTCCTCCGGCTCGGCGTCGACCTTCTCGCCCTGCTCGCCGATCACCGCGATCGTCTTGCCCACCTCGACCTCACCGGAGGAGATCGCGATCTTGAGCAGGACACCGGACGTCTCCGCCTCGACCTCCTGTGTCACCTTGTCGGTGTCCAGCTCGTAAAGCGCCTCACCCTTCTCGACCTTGTCGCCTTCCGACTTCAGCCACTTCACGATCGTGCCGGACTCCATGCCCTGGCCGAGGCGGGGAAGCTTGACCTCAGTTGCCATTGTTGCGCCCCACGGTTCGGCGAATCGCTTCGAGCACGTCGCTGGCGTGCGGGACGACGAACTCCTCCATCACCGGCGCGAACGGCAGCGGCGTGAACTTCGCACCGACACGCTCGATCGGTGCGTCGAGCCAGTCGAACGCGCCGTACTGGATCACGGCGGCGACCTCCGCGCCGAAGCCGCCGCGGACGACCGCCTCGTGCGCGACGACGCAGCGGTTCGTCTTCTTGACGGACGAGATCAATGCGTCCTCGTCTAGCGGGAGCAGTGTCCGCGGATCGACGACCTCGACCGAGACGCCTTCCTTCTCCGCCTCCTTGGCCGCCGCAAGCGCCTCGTGCACCAGCCGGCCCGTTGCGATCACGGTCACATCCTCGCCCTGGCGATGCGTTCGCGCCTGACCAAGCGGAATCGGCTCGAGCTCTTCGGGCACGTCTTCCTTGATCCCGTACAGCGTCCGGTGCTCGAAGAAGACGACGGGGTTGTCGTCGTAGATGGACGACCAGAGCAGCCCGCGCACGTCCGTGGGCGTCGACGGGAAGACGACCTTGAGCCCGGGGATGTGCACGAACCACGACTCGAGCTGTTGCGCGTGCTGCGCGCCCGGCGACCAGCCTGCGCCGCCCTGCGTGCGAAACGTCACGGGCACCGTCAGCTGCCCACCGGACATGTAGCGGTGCTTCGCGGCCTGGTTGACGATCTGCTCGGCCGCGAGCGTGAGGAAGTCCTCGTACATGATCTCCGCCACCGGACGCATGCCCTGCATCGCCGCGCCGATCGCTGCGCCCGCGAGCGCCATCTCGGAGATCGGCGTGTTGCGAACTCGCTCGGGCCCGAACTCGTCGACCAGCCCTTGCGTGACTCCCATCGAGCCGCCCATCTCGGCGATGTCCTCGCCCATGATGAAGACGTCCTCGTCGTCGCGCATCGCCCGCGACAGTGCGTCACGGACCGCTTCGCGGTAGCTCAGCTCAGGCATTTGCGAGCCTCCCGAGCGAAGCGAAGGGACTAACCCTCCCCGCGAAAAATGCGCAGCATTTTTTGCGGATGTCAGGCATAGACGTTCTTTAGAGCGTCCTCGGGCTTCGGGTCGGTGCCGTTCTTCGCGAATTCGACGGAGGCATCGACAATCTCTTGCACCTCGCGGTCGATCTCTTCGACGTCGTCGCCCGAGAGCTCCAGCTTCGTGCGCAGGTGCTCGATCGGATCCTGCGTCTTGCGCGTCTTTTCGAGCTCTTCCTTCGAGCGGTAGACCTGCGGATCGCCGATGTAATGCCCTACGAGGCGATACGTGTTGACTGCGAGGAAGACCGGGCCCTTGCCGCTGCGGGCGTGCTCGAGCGCGCGGCGCGTCGCCTTGTAGACCGCCTCGACATCCTGACCGTCGACCTTGACCGCCTTCATTCCGAACGCGACCGCACGCTGAGAGATGTCTTCGATCGGCATGTGCTGCGAGCTCGGCGTCGACTCGGCCCAGTGGTTGTTCTCGCAGACGAAGACCGCGGGGACCTTCCAGAGCTGCGCCATATTGAGCGACTCGTGGAAAGTGCCGATGTTCGTGGCACCGTCACCGAAGAAAGCGACTGCGACGCGCGGCTCGGCGCGCAGCTTGAAGGCCAGCGCCGCGCCGGTGATGGCAGGTAGACCGCCCCCGACGACCGCGTTGGCACCCATGTTGCCGCGCTCGATGTCGTACAGGTGCATCGAGCCGCCGTAGCCGTGCGAACAGCCCTCGAGCTTCCCGTACAGCTCCGCCATCAGCTCGTTCGGCGTCGTCCCCTTCGCGAGGGTGTGCCCGTGAGCGCGGTGTGTCGACGCGATGATGTCGCTCTCCTCCAGCGCGCGGCAGACGCCGACCGCCACGGCCTCCTGGCCGATCGCCACGTGCAGGAAACCGGGGAGCTCCCCGGCCCTGAACCGCTCCTCGACCTTCTCCTCGAACCGCCGGATCAGCAGCAGCTCGCGGAAGAACTCGCGCAGATCCGACTTCGAGAGGGTTCCTTTCTGCTCCACCTTGGCCATCCGCCTCAGTTTATGCTCAGGGTCTTGGGACTAGTCGAACAGTTCAGCGAGCTCGAGCGAGGCCTGGTGGACGAATGGGCCGAGTTGCGATTCCAGCTCACGGTGGAAGACGAGTCGCGCGCAGTGCGGGCCGCTGCGCTGCTCGCGCCGGCGAACCCTGGGCGACGCGGCCGGGTCATCCGCCTCGCGGTCGACCGCCGGGGGCCGGGCATCGCCCCCGAGGCGCTTCGTCGCTTGGTCAAGCGCCTCGATGACGAGAGCATCGCAGCAACGTTGGAGCTACAGAGCATCCAGAAGGCCCCTCCGGAGGAGCTGCGTAAGAAGGAGACGCTCCGCGGGCAATGGGAGCTGCGTCTCGCCGCGGTCCCCCCGGATTGGAGCGATATCTACGCGCAAGTGAGACTCGACTCCACCGACTACCTCGAGCGTGGAGCCCTGCTGCTCGCTCCGGTCAATCCGGCGCGCTACGGCGGACCTGCAGCTTTCCGCTTCCGCAGCGCCCAACACTTCGGCTACGGCGTGTCTCCGGGGATGGCGGCGCGCTGCTTCGAGCGCTGCGACGAGGAGGGGATCACCGGCGAGGTGGAGATCCTCTACGTGCTCTCGGATACGAATCCCGTCGCCACGCAAGGCCCCGTCTGGCTGCTGGGGGGGCGCACCGTATGACCAACGGCGATCCCGTCGCCTGGCTGATGATCGAGCCAGGCTGGAAGGTCGTCGACGCGCAGGGCCAGGAGGTCGGCTCGGTCGACGAGGTAGCCGGCGATTCGAGCGACGACATCTTCAACGGACTCTCCATCTCGACGAGTCTGCTCGGCAAGCCTCGCTACGTCCCCTCTGAGCAGGTGGGAACCATCACGGAGGGACGCGTCCATCTGAAGCTCACCAAGGATCAGATCGAGCACCTCGGCGAATTCGAGGAGCCCGCGACGAGCGCGGAGATCCTTCCGGAAGGGGCCGGCGCGGTACGGCGGGCCGAGTCCGCTGTCGAGGCGCCTACGCACTCGCACCCGGAAGGGCTCAACTTCTTGACGCGAGTGGCACACGCCTTCCGGCGCACCTTTCGCCGTTAGGCGAGCACGCCGCTGAGTTCCCGCGCCAGCGACTTCGCGTCCCGCTCGGAGGGCGCAACGACGAGGACGGTGTCGTCCCCGGCGAGCGTGCCGACGATCCGTTCGTGCTCGAGCTGGTCGAGTGCGCGCGCAATCGCGGGCGCGGAGCCGAGCTCGGACTGCAGAACGACGACGTTCCCTGCCGGCGTCACCTTGCGGCCGAACTGACCGAGAATCGAGTTGAGGGCCTCGGTGGGATCGGCCCTGCGGGCGACGTGTGCCAGCACGTACCGCGGCCGGCCGAAGGGGTCGTGCGTCTTCTCGAGATCCAGCTGCCGAATGTCGCGCGACACCGTCGCCTGCGTGACAACGCAACCCGCGTCGGCGAGCGCGTCCAGCAGCTCGAACTGCGTGCCGATTCTCTTGCGGGAGACAAGGCTCTCGATCAGGCGCTGCCGCTCGGTTTTCCCCAGCTGCATAAGTCCAGCATACGTATGCAGGTTTGGCAGAGCCAGGGCTTGGTAGAACTCGGAGTCATGCTTCGCAAGCTCCTCTGGTCAGCGCTCTACGGCGCCTTCGCGGCTCTCGCGACGACCGTCTCGCGCCGCGCGGCCTCGCGGATCTGGCGTACGCTCACGGGTGAGGAACCGCCCACCAAGAAATGACAGCCGATCAAAAAGTCGAGCGCGCAGCGAAAAAGCTCCAGCAGCTCGCCAATCAGTTGGCGGGCGAAGGCGGCTTGAAGGCGAAGCTCGCCCAGCCACTCGCCGAGGATGCCGACCTGATTCGCAAGATGAAGCCGAGCCTCATCAAGGCGCGCGCCAAGGGCGAGGCGCCGACGAACCTGAAGCCCGGGCAGGGCGCGGTTGCACCGTCGAGCCCGCAGCTCGGCGCCCGGCCGAAAGCGAAGAAGGAGGGCGCCGGACCAAACCCCTGGATCGTGGTCGGGGGCGCGCTCGCCGCCGGCATCGTGCTGGCGAAATGGATCGACTGGAGGGGCCATGCACACCCAAGGGACTGACGGCCGACAGGCTCACGGTCTCGGCGCCGCCGTCAAGGAGGTCGCGGAGCGCGCAAGCTCGATCGTGCGCCTGGAGCTCGAGCTCGCTGCCATGGAGCTCAAGCGCAAGATCGTCGCGCTCGGGCTGGGGATCGCTCTCGCCCTCGGAGCCGCGATCATGCTCCTCTTCGTCATCGGCTTCGCTTTCGCGACGATCGCGGCCGCACTCGCCACTGCTGTATCCACCTGGCTTGCGCTGCTGATCACCACGGCGATCGTCTTCGCGTTCGCACTCACGCTGGGTGTGCTGGGAGTGCTGAAGATCAAGCAGGGGTCGCCTCCGGTACCCGAGCAGGCGATCCGCGAGGCGAAGCTGACGACCGAGGCGTTGAAGAGCAATGGCCGGTAGCAACGGCCGCACACTCGAGCAGGTCCGCCGCGACATCGAGTCCGAGCGTGAGCACCTTGCAGATGCGGCGGACACGCTTCGCGAAGAGATCGGCGAGGCGACGAACATCGGCGCCAAGTTGCGCTCCAATCTCCCGGTGGTGGCGGTCGGCGCGCTCGGTGTGGGCTTCCTGCTGGCAGGAGGGGTCGGCGCAACCGCACGACTGATCTTCCGGCGCGGGCGGGAGGGCGAGACAAAAGCAAAGCTCGGCCGCTTCCGCATTGTCGACCGCGACTGATCGAGAAGCGACTGCCGGCCATGCCCCGAGCTCGCCCGAGAAGCTGAGCCTGGCCGACTGGCTGGCTGCGTTCAAGCGCAGCTTCGGCGAGTTCATGAAGGACGATTGCATGGGCCTCGCCCAGCAGATCGCCTATAGCTCGCTGCTCGCTTTCTTTCCGGCGATGGCCTTTCTCGTCGGAGCGCTGGGGCTCTTCGACCTCTTCGACGACGTCAAGCAGCTGCTTGACCCGATTGCGCCGAACGGCGTGATCAAGTTCATCACCAGCCTGCAGCAGGACTCGCGAGGAGGAACATCGGCGGCGGCATTCATCATCGGTTTCTTCGGCGCGGTCTGGGCCGCGAGCGGCGCCATGACCTCGGTGATCAAGGCGCTGAACAGGGCATATGAACGACAGGAGACGCGCCCGTTCTGGAAGGTGCGCGCGATTGCAATCCTGCTCGTCGTCTCGAGCGGGATCACGACCGCCGGCGTCTTCCTCCTCATCGTCGTCGGCGGCGCGCTCGGCGATGCGATCTCGAAGAAGGCAGGCGTTGGTGGGGCCTTCGAGTGGGTCTGGGGAATCGCGCGCTGGCCCGTCGGGTTTTGCGCCATCCTCCTCTTCTTCGGGCTGGTGTACTACCTCGCGCCGAACAAGGAGCAGCGAAGCTGGAGGTGGATCACGCCGGGCTCTTTCGTCGGCGGCCTGCTCTGGCTTCTCCTGTCGGCCCTCTTCGCGCTCTACGTCACCTTCGCGGGGAACTACACGAAGACGTACGGGACGATCGCGAGCGGCGTCATCCTGTTGCTGTGGCTCAACTACTCGGCGTTCGCGCTTCTGTTCGGCGCGGAGCTGAACGCTGAGCTCGACCGGCAGGCCGACATCCGCGCGGCGGGGGGCGAGCGGGCTGGCCTCGTGAAGCTCGCTAGGAGGGGAGCGTCACGATAAGCGAGCCGCGCATCGTCTTGTGCTTGTCCGAGCGATACGAGTAGGTCCCCGGCCGTAGCGTCACGTTCCAGGTGACACGCCCACGGAAGGCGACACCTGTCTTCTTGTTCACGCCGGGACCCGTGAGGTGGAAATTGTCGACGCGGCTCCGGTCGTTCAAGGTGATCGTCGCGGGCCCGACTTCGGTGATCTTCGGCTTCAGCGAGATGCTGCGCTTGGGCCCGACCGCAGCGGCAAATGTGGTCGGGGCGACCTCGCCGACCGTGAACCAGCCGTTCATGGTGCTCGGGTGAGCGGCGCAGTCGAAGGCGTACTTGCCGTCCGTGAGCGTGACCGTCCAGACGACGTCCTCCACGCTGCCGACGGCCGTCGCCTGCTGCACGCCCGGGCCGTGCAGGTGGAAGTTGTGCAGCTCCGACAGGTCGTGGACCGCGATGTCATAGGTCCCCGGATCGACGTGCGTGACCGGGCTCCCGGACGCATCGCTCAGTGAAATGGCGAAAGAGTCGTTCCTGCCCACCGTCGCCACGAGCCTCGGGTTGTCGGCCCGGGCAAAGGCGGAAGGAAGAAAGAGCGCGGCGAGCAGAGCCGTGACCAGGATTCGTGTGGCCATGCCCGGACTCTACGGCGCCGCGCGCCTTTCGGATTGAGGGGTATCCGCCTAGCTCCACTACACCTCCGAGCAAGGCTCGACGATCTACACCGACGGATTGAGCGCCTACAAGAACCTGACGAGCCGGGCTTCACGCACAAGCCGGATGCGGTATCGCAGGGCAACGATCCGGCGCACGTCGTTCTCTCGGCGGTGCATCGCGTCGCCTCGCTGCTGAAGCGCTGGCTGCTCGGCACGCACCACGGCGGCATCGGCGCGCAGCACGTCGAGGCGTATCTGGACGAGTTCGTCTTCCGTTTCAACAGGCGGCAGTCGAACGCGCGCGGCCCGCTCTTCTACCGGCTGCTTCAGAACGCCGTAGTCGTCAAGAAGCTCGATTACGACACGCTCGTCTGGTCGCGGCGCGGGCAAGCCGGGAAGATCAGAGGGCCAAAGCGCAAAACGCGGACGGCGCGGCGCAAGGCGGCCACGTCAGGCAGCTTGACGCCCTAGGCCGTTCAGAGAAGGGGCTTGTCGAGGCGGAGGAAGAGGCGTTGCCGCCCCGCCCACTCGCGCTCGAACACATCAAAGCGAGATACGCCAGCGGCATCGCAGATGCGACGGAAGCTGCGCTCGTCGTGCGCGTAGTGCGGGTTCAGGATGCCCTCGACGAGCATCCAGACGATCCGGTGCTCAGGGCCGCGCCGTGCGCCATTTTGGATGTCGGCCTCCGTCGGCTCGTCGTAGAGAGGCCCCTCGATCAGCGCGAAGCCGCCGGGCCGCAGCACCCGCCACATCTCGCTGACCGTTTGCGTCTGTGCCTCCTCATTGAGCAGCTCGAAGAACGCAGACCAGAGACAGATGATCGCGTCGAAGGATGCCGGGGCATACGACAGCCTTGTCATCGAGCCGACGGTGAAGTTGATGTCCAGACCTTCGGCGTCAGCCGTCCGGCGTGCCGCCTCGATCAGGTTCTCGGATAGGTCAAGCCCCTCGACTTCGTAGCCTGCGCGAGCCAGTGGCAATGCGACCCGTCCGTAGCCGCAGCCGACATCGAGCACACGCACCTCCGGCGGGAGCATCTCGACAACCGCCGCGACGATCTTCTCATCCCATTCGGGGCGCGTCCGGTTCGCTAGCCCATCGGCACCCAACTCGGCGTAGAACGACCGGCTGATCTCTTCCGACTGCGACACGTCCAGAGTCTTGCACCGTCCAGTGCTGAACGAAGGCAATCTCGCAGTCCTGGGAGGCCGCCCAACTCTCAACCTCTCGCTCCGATGAAATCAGGGATGCAGGGGGCCTGGTGGAGCTAGCCTGATACCTCTTTTCGGATTTACAACGAGGGAGCGGCGCTCCTTCGCCTCAGCATCAGGCCGCTCGCGATCAACGCGAGCCCAATCAGCACGACAACCCAGATCGGGAAGCCGGTGAAGGGAAGCGTTCCGCCGCCGATCGCCCCGGTCGCGCTGAGCACGCCGGTTGCCGACTCGACCCTCGCGTGCTTCGTGCTCAGAGCCGGTTTGGCACTGACGGATGTACTAGGAACCGACGGCGGGCTCGCAGATGACGCGGGCGTGTTGCCGGCGGTGTTCGGGCCGTGCGCCGGATCGCCGACCTTGCCCGGGTGCGGCGGCGAAGAAGGCTGCGTACCGCAGCTCTTTAGCCGCTTTCCCTTGAGAGCGTGCACGTCCACTTCGTGGCCGCCCGAGCAAGGCGCGGCCTTGTGAGGCTGGCTGTTGCCCGGTCCGTGGAGGATCGTGCTCGGCGCCGCACCGTTCTGTACCGCGATCTGCCCTGCGGTCTTGCCGTTGCCGTACTGCTTCGTCTCGTCAGACGAGGCTGCCGCGTGCGTGTCGTGCGCCGTGTCGCTCGACGGCTTCACGCCCGGCTTTGCCGCCTCAGGATCAATCTGGGCGCTGGCGGTGGCCGAGGCCGTAGTTGCCGCAGCGTCCTCCTTCTTCAGCTGCCCCTGGGCATTCGCCGAGTTGCCGTGATCCTGTGCATCCGCGGCGCTCGCCGGAGCCGCCACAGAGCTGTCCTTCCCGTTGCCCTGCCCGTTACTGGCGTACGCCGAAGCGGACGCCAAGGCAGCGATGCCAAGAGCGAGCACGAGAGTGCCCCCAAGCCGCAGTTTCATTTCTCCCCCTCATATTGGATCCTCTCCCCGATCTCACCTTAGGAACGGAAGGCGCTATGTCCACTCATTTGCAAAGCGGAAAGGGCGGCATCGCGGCCGCCCTTTCCGGCGAGTTGCTGTCTGGGGCTAGTCACCTGAGTCGTTAGTTCGGAGGGACCGGCTGGTCGGCTCCGAACGTCGTCCTCATCGACGACGATTGGAGGCTGTTATGGCGCAGCGTGCAGAAGTCGTGCTCAGCGGTGAGGAGCGGGAGACACTGGAGCGG
>JBBRZA010000070.1:0-16231 GCA_038237145.1 Gaiellales bacterium | reverse complement strand
TCGACCGCCGTCGGCCGTTCGGCCCGTGGCTTCACCGCATCGTCGTCAATCGTGCGAT
The DNA here is from genome assembly GCA_038237145.1 of Gaiellales bacterium. Taxonomy (GTDB): domain Bacteria; phylum Actinomycetota; class Thermoleophilia; order Gaiellales; family Gaiellaceae; genus 3-1-20CM-4-69-9. Next base: position 16,173 of record JBBRZA010000070.1, on the reverse strand, counting down.
CGACTGGTCCCCGTCGCGCGCATCGCGTCGCGAGTCCGGCGACGCCTGGCTCGGCCTCGCCGAGGCCCCTACTCCGCCGGAGAACGAGCACGCGCAGACGCTGGTCGCCGCGCTCGCCGAGCTTTCGCCGGAACATCGAGCGGTGATCGTCATGCGGCACCTCCTTGAGTACACCCCGGGTGAGATCGCAGACGCCCTCGGACTTCCCCGCGGCACGGTGAACTCGCGGCTGCGACGGGGCTCGACGAGCTCGCGGACCGGCTCGAGGAGGATGTGCAGTGACAGGCTGGGACGATCCCGCACCGGGCGAGCGTGAAGCCGGCGACCGCAGCTGGAACGTCGTGCGTAACGCGTACGAGGAGCGGATCCGCGTCCCACGAAAGCGCGACTGGCGGCCGATCGCGATCGCCGCTGCGGCCGCCGTTGTCGTTGCCGGAGCTGTCACCCCACCGGCCGACGGAGCCTGGGTGGTGCAGAACGACGGATCGAAACGCCTCCTAGACGGCTATCGCAACGCGTCGTGGTCGCCGCATGGTCTCTTCCTCGCTGCGACCCGTGGTGACGAGTTGCGTGCGCTCGAGCCCAGCGGGAAGGTGCACTGGTCAATCGGCCGCCTGGGCAGAATCCGCAACCCTCGCTGGTCGTTCGACGGATTCCGCGTCGCGTATTTCGCGGCGCGCTTCGGATCGTCAACGGCAACGGCAACGGCAACGGCGATCACATGCTCACGCGTGACGTTCGACCAGGCCCGTCCGCGTGGCAACCGAACCAACATGCCCTGACGTATGTCAATCGAGCGGGCGAGATCCAGATCGCGAACGTCGACAAGCGAAACCGGAACGCGACCGTGCAGACGCGCGACGCGCCACGACAACTCGAGTGGACGAGCGACGGAAAGAGGCTGATCGCCGTCGAGAAACACGCTGTGGAGATCTTCTGGCAGCGCGGCCCGCGCATCGGAGGTCTCGACAGGGGGGCCGCTCGCGTCGTGGCTGCATCGAGCTCGCCAAACGGCAAGAGCATCGCCTTCATCGAGACGGAAGGCGACCGCAGCACGTTGCAGCTCACAGGTGTCCTTGGTGGCCCCACCGGTCCGATTTTCAGCGGAGCGGGCAGCTTCACGAAGGTCATCTGGTCCCCGGACGGTCGCTGGCTCCTCCTCCACTGGAGCAGCGCAGACCAGTGGCTGTTCATCCGCACACCAGTGAAGAAGCTCGTCGCCGTCTCGAACATCCGTGTGAACTTCGGCCAGGAAGCCACGCTCGCCGGCTGGTGCTGTCCGTAGCCGCGTGCTACCGTCAGTGCGTTCCCGGCGATAAGGAGGTCGAACAAATGACGATTGCGCTTGCCTCCTTCCGAAGAGCCACGCGGCTCGTCGTCTAGCCGGCACCCAACACACAACTAGCGCGAGTCCGTGAGCTGATCCGCCTGCGGCATCACTCGTGATGCCGCTTAGGAGGACGTATGGGCTTTGTCCGTGCGTCCGTCTAATGCGGATCTTTGTCGTTCACTCACTCACAAAGGAGACTCGCTTTGCCTGCACTCGGTGCGCTCGGGTGGAACGTCGAACTGGCGTCCGCGTTCGAGCAACTGCAAGACGACAATTTGTTTCCGGCCCGCATCGCCGCACAACACCGCGGCGAGTTCGTGCTCCTCGCCGAAGAGGGCGAGGTACGAGCGCGAGCAGCCGGACGCCTCTTCTACGCCCACGAGGTGGGCGGGCAGCTGCCTGCCGTCGGCGACTGGGTCGCCGTGATACCGCCGGCCACGATCGCGTCCATCCTCCCCCGGCGAAGCGCGTTCATACGCAAGAACGCCGGCCAGGACTCGACCGAGCAGGTGCTCGCGGCAAACGTCGACGCGGCCTTCCTGCTCGCCGGCCTCGACGACGACTTCAGCCTGCGCCGGCTCGAGCGCTACATCACGATCGCCTGGGAGAGCGGCGCCCAACCGATCATCGTGCTCACCAAGGCCGACCTCTCTCTGGATGTCGCCGAGGCGGTGCTCGCAGTCGAGACCGTCGCGATCGGCGTGCCGGTCCATCCGATCTCCAACGTCACGGGTGACGGGCTCGCGGCACTCGACCCATACCTGCAACCCGGTCGCACGGTCGTCCTGCTCGGCTCTTCGGGCGTCGGCAAGTCGACGCTGCTGAACCGGCTCGCAGGAGCAGAAGTGATGCCCACCCGTGAGGTCGCCGCAGACGGAACCGGGCGGCACACCACGACGCACCGTGAGCTCGTTCAACTCCCCGGAGGCGGGATGGTGATCGACACCCCCGGCCTGCGCGAGCTTCAGTTCTGGGAAGGCGATCTCACTGCTGCCTTCGAGGACCTCGAGGCGCTCGCGCTGAAATGCAAGTTCCGAAATTGCGCACACGTGCAGGAGCCTGGCTGCGCAGTCCTGGCCGCGGTCGACAACGGCACGCTGGAGCTCGACCGGTTGCGTTCCTGGCGGAAGCTGCAACGCGAGCTCGAGGCGATCGCCGCACGCACCGACACACGCCTTCGCATCGCGCGCAAGAAGCGCTGGAAGCAAATGGCCTCCGTCGCGCGCCAGAAATCGAGGCCGTAGCGCTTACGCGACTTCGCAGCCGAGAAGCTGCAGTGCGACGAGCGAGCTCTCGATGAAGCTTCGAGCTTCTTGGACGCTGTCGAACACGTACGGCCCAGCGGTCCTGGGTTGCACCGTGAGCTCCTCGACCGGATAGACGTCGGCAGCGACGACCCACTCCGTCCCGTAATCGGAACATGTCAGGCGCACGACCGGTGTCCCGTCCTTGCGCACCGCGGAGATGAGCTCGCGGACGGCAGCGACGGGGAAGTTCACGCGCTGTTACGGCCGAGTACGTCGACCGACACGACCTGCCGGCCGTCGATCGTTGCATCGCCGATGGCGACGGTTCCGCCGGCCTCGGCCTCGTCGATCACGCGCATGCCGATTTGCTTCGCGTACTCGAAATCTGTGGCTTCGGCCACCAGGAGTGTTGCGCCGCTCTCGAGCGTCACCTCGACGCGATAGACGGTCGTCGGGTCCGGCTCCGGCTGCGCCTGGGCCCCCACCTCGGCCAGCGCCATCTGCGTGATCATCCCACGCGGCTCGATGTGCACCCGCTCGATTGCGTCCTTGATGTCAGAGCGAGCGGCGGTCACCTGCCTGATCGGGCCGTGCAGCGCTTCCTGCAGCCTGGTCAGATGCGACGCGTTGTCGGCGTCGGGCACCGCGACGAGAATGCAGTCTCCCTCGCGGCTGAGCGGCAAAGCGCAGTACGTCTCCGCTACTGACCGCGCTAGCAGCTGCGCGACCTCGGGATCGATCGGGTACTCGGTGAGGTCGACGAACTCCTGTCCGTGCTGAGCTGCGAGCAGACGGGTGAGGTCGCGCTCCGGCAAGCCGTACTCGAGGAGGACCTCCCCTAGCCGCCGTCCGCTTTCCGCCGCTTCCGCGAGCGCGCGGTTGACGGTCTCGAGCGGCATCAAGCCCGAGCGATACACGAGCGTGCCAAGCGGATAGCTCCGCATCTCCGCGGTGCTAAATGGGGGGACGGTCGGCGAAGCCGACGCTGTTTGGCTGGACTCGTACATAGTCATCGTGCCGCAGTTCTCCACGCACAACTTCGTCAGATCCCGGGTCGGCGTCTACCCCCCGAAAGAGCTAACCCGATTGAGCGACGCCGTGTCTGTACGTCAGGTCAGCGCGCGCGGGTGACCTTGCTGAGACCCACGGGATAGTCGGCATCGAGCCCCTTGCATGCGCCAACGCGCCGGCAAAGAGCTGGCCCGGCACTACCGAGAGGAGCGGAGAAAGGATCGGATGAGGCGGTTCCGGCACTGGCAGGTGTACGCCGCCCCTTCAATCTCGTGGGCGGCATTGCCGCTCGCCACCGCTGTCGCGCCCGCTTCCCGCACCCGCGCTGCGGCCTCGAGCACCGCCGGGAGGCTTTCGTCCCGCGAGCCGTCTTCGCCGCCGCACGGCGCGGCGAACGCCCTCGGACGCACGGTGGTCGAGGAAGTCGCTCGACGCATCGCGGCGCACATCACGCCGATCGCCGCCGTCGCCGATCCCGCGCTCGTCGTTCTCGGCGGCGGGCTCGGTGCGAACGGTGACCTGCTCCTGACACCGGTGCGCCGGTTGCTGGCCGCGTGGATCCCTTACCCGCCGCGGGTCGAGATCTCAAGCCTCGGCGAGGCAGCCGTGCTCATGGGCGCGCTGGCCGTGGGGCTGCGCTCTGCGCTCGACAACGTCTTCGTGAACGCCCGCGCTCCCTGCGCGCCTGAAGGCGCCACGCTTCGGTGAGAGTTGCGTACCCGTGCCTGGCACCGGTACGCGGCGGAAAGCGGCGCGCCTCAGCCGATGAGCGATTGCCGCAGGGCCAGCGCGACAGCCTGCGTCCGCGTATCGGCTTCGAGCCGTCGCATCGCTTTCTGGACGTGCGTGCGGACGGTCTCCGGTGAAAGGAACAGCCGCTTGCCGATCTCTTCGTTCGACAGCCCGTCTGCGAGGAGCCGCAGTACCTCGCGCTCCCGCTTGGTGAGCTGCGGCAACCGTTCCGACTCCGCGCTCGCGAGCACTCCGGCCAGAACAGGATCGACGTAGACGGCCCCGCCGGCCACCATGTCGATTGCGCGCGTCAGATCCTGGAGGGGCGCCTCCTTCAGCACGAATCCGCGAACGCCGGCATCGAGCGCCTCGCTGAGGAGCGCCCTGTCGCCATACGCCGTGTAGAGGATGACGGCGGTCTCGGGCGTCGTGCGCGAGACCTGCGACGCGACTTCGATTCCGTTCAGCCGCGGCATCCTGACGTCGATGACGGCGACCGTCGGTCGTGTGGCCTCGATCTTGGTGGCCGCCTCCTCCCCATTCGACGCGCGCCCCACCACATCCACTCCCGCGTCGATCAACACATCACAGACCGAACGCAGTACGGCGGGGTGATCGTCCGCGACCACCGCTTTAATGGGGTCGCTTCTGGTGGGCTCGTGCACTCAGAGCAGGATACGCAGAGCGGTCTCCGGAGGACAGCCGTGCTCGACGAGCCGGACTGCCGAATGGAGATCGACGTGCTTGGTGGCGGCGAGGTTGACAGCCGCGGGCGCAGCGAGCCCCGCGCGCCTGAGTGTCTCGGCCCGCCAACGCACCACCAGGGTTTCGATCGGATCCTGCACCGGGATCAGGGCGGCATCTTCGAGCAATGTGTTCATACCTGAAGTAGCGGCTCCGGCCAGTCGCGCTGAAATCCTCGAAAGGCTGTCCGCTCGCCCCTCTAACGGGTGAGATCGCGGATCGTCATCACTTCTGCGATCGGCCCGGGGCGGCCGAGGTAGAACCCCTGTCCGTAGCGGACACCCAGATCCCGCAACGCATCGAGCTCGTGCCGGCTCTGGATGCCCTCGGCAACAATCGTGGCGCCGAGCTCTGTGGCGAAGGAGATCAAGCCGGCTGCGAGGGCGCGACGGGCAGGATCCTTGTAGACGTTGCGCGTGAGGGCATTGTCGATCTTGATGATGTCGGGAGCGAGCTGAAGGATGTGACGCAGGCTGGCGAAGCCGGAGCCGGCGTCGTCGACGGCCAGTCTGATCCCGCGCCCGCGCATGCGTCGCATGGCCCTCTTCAGCGCCTCGTAGTCGCGTACCGGAGCGTGTTCCGTGATCTCGACGACAAGCCGGTGCGCGGGGGCCTCCTCGAGCAGCTCGGCGAGGCCAGGGGAGGCGAGTGTCTCGGGCATCGCGTTGATGGAGAGATATGGCTCCGCTGGGGCTTTGGGGAGTGCCGCCAGAGCGGCTTCCACCCCCGCGAGCTCCAGCTGGAGCCTCAATCCGACCGTCGCTGCCTCGGTGAACCAGGTTTCGGTCGGCCGGTCGGGCGAGGACGGGAAGCGAGCGAGAGCCTCGAAGCCGACGACGACATCCTCCTCGAGATCGACGATCGGCTGGAAGACCATGCTTAGCCTGCCGTTGTCGAGGACATCGTGGATTCGCTCTGCTTGGGCTTTGAGGAGCTCTTCCTCCTCGTCTTCGATCTGGAGCCTGCCGGTGAGCTCCTCGAGAATGTCGCCCATCACCTCGGAAGAGAGAACGACGTCGCCGCGGGTGACGTTGTGCAGCATCTTCACGATCTCGGCAGCACGAGTTCCTTTGACGAGATATCCGACCGCGCCGGCCCTGAGCATCTCGAGCACGCTGGTCCGGTCTTCGTAGGCCGAAAGAGCGACCACCCTGGTCTGGAGGGACCCGATCCTGATTTCGCGCGCCGCACGTGGGCCGCCGCCGGCCGGCATCTTCACGTCCAGCAGGGCAACGTCCGGATGTTCGCGCAGCGCAAGCTCGATCGCCTCCTCGGCGTCCTTGGCAACGCCCACTAGCTCGAGCGTCTCCTCAGCCTCGACGAGCTCGGCCAGGGCGGCACGAACGGCCGGCTCGTCGTCCGCCACCAGCACGCGAATTCGATCCAAGAGGACTTCCTTTCGACCTTGGTCGGAGACAACGCCGGCGGCGGCGACGCTACCTCGATCCTACCGACCACATGAAAGGTCACATCCCTGAAAAGGGTGACTGCGCATCCCCGAATTGCCGTAGGCCCCCGTCCCGGAATCGACACTGGCCGGGAACTCCCTCCGGCCGAAGACATATCTATGGACAAAGAGCGCATCAGCTGCGTCGTTGCCGACGACCACCCCGCACTGCTCGCAGCCGTCTCGGATTTCCTCGAGGAGAACAGCTACGACGTCGTGGCAGCGAATGCGAACTGCCGGGATGCGGTCGAGGCTGTCAGAACGACGCAACCCGATGTCGCTGTTCTCGATTACCGCATGCCCGGCAGAAGCGGCGTCGACCTCATCAAAGACGTCCTCGCAGCCTCCGCGAACACGCGCATTGTCGTGTACACGGGCGACGGAACGACCGAGTTGGCTGCCGAAGTTCTTGGCGCCGGAGCACGTGCGATCCTGTTGAAGCAGGCGCCTATCGAGGATCTGTTGCGTGCGATTCGCGCGGCCTCAGGCGGCTCGCGGTATGTCGATCCCCTTCTGGCCCCGGATTCTCAGAGCACGAGGGTGGTCCTCACCAAGCGAGAGCGCGAGGTCCTCGAGCTTGTCGCAGCAGGACACGGCCAGCGAGAGATCGGGCGCAGACTTGCGATCGGCACTGAAACCGTTCGGGCGCATCTCCAGAAGGTGCGCAAGCGGCTGTCGGCGACGACGAGCACGCAGGCCGTCGCCAAAGCCATGCGACTCGGACTGCTCGGATGACGGATACAGGAACACCGCTCGTGCTCGTTGCCGACGACGAGGAGGACATCCGCGCCCTCGTGGCGTTCCGTCTTCAGCGCGCGGGCTACGACGTCATCACGGCGGCCGACGGCGCAGAAGCGCTGACGCTCGCAACGACTCGTCTTCCCGACCTCATCGTGCTCGACATGATGATGCCAAAGGCGACCGGGCTCGAAGTCACGCGCAGCCTGCGCGAGCAGGACTCCACCAAGGACATACCGGTGATCCTCCTCACCGCGCGCGCCCAGGCAGCGGACGTGGCGAGCGGCTTCGAAGCCGGCGCGGACGACTACGTCAAGAAACCATTCAGCCCGATGGACCTTCAGCTGCGCGTGCAGGCGCTGCTCGAGCGCAGCCCGTCGGCGAGCACCGCCTAGGCGCGGACGGGGCGATAGCGGTAGCCGAAGCCGCGAACGGTCTCGATCGGACCTTCTGCTCCCGGATCAGTTCCTAGCTTCTTGCGCAGATAGCCCACGTACAGCTTCACTTGGTCCTCCGAGGCACCGTACGGATCGCCCCAGGCAAGTTCGAGCAGTTGCTCGCGGCTGAGGACCTGGTTCGGATGCTTGACGAACGCGCTCAGCAGCCTGAACTCGAGCGGTGTCAGCTTCAGGTCGACTCCGCCGGATTGGGCGGAACGCTGTGCGAACTCCACCGTGATCGCATCGTCGGCGTACACGGTCGGCAACTCGTCCTCCGCCCGTCGCTTCCGGCGGAGTAGCGCCTCCACGCGAGCTAGCAGCTCCTGACGGCCGAACGGTTTCGTCATGTAATCGTCCGCTCCGGCTTTCAGGCCCCGCACCTTCTCGAGCTCGTCGGAACGGGCGGTGACCATGAGCACTGGCACGTCCGTGAGCTCGCGAATCCGCTCGAGGGTGCCCCAGCCGTCGAGGCCGGGCATCGTCACGTCGAGGAGCACGAGGTCGGGACGGTCGGAGAAAACAGTGCGCAGGCCGTCGCGCCCGTCCGCAGCCTGGTTCACCTCGTAGCCGGCCCGCTCCAGGAGTCCGGCGACGAGCGCCCGCACATCACCGTCGTCATCGACAACGAGAACACGGCCGCGTGTCATTCGAACCTCATACCTGACGGGCCCTGGAAAACATCCGGCGGTCTACGAGAACGTGCCCATGGCTCTTTTCCTCATCATCGAACCCGACGAAGACATCCGTCGGCTCTATGCGGCGGTCGTACGAGGGCTGGGTCACGAGGCAGCGTTCTTCAACGACCCTCCCGCGGCCGACCCACACGTCATCCTCGTCGAACCGGCCCATGCGGAGTCGTTCGCTGCAGCCCTGCGGCTGCAGCGCGACAAACCGAGTCTTCCGGTCGTCTGCGCGAGCGTCGACAAGCCGGCCCAGGACATGGTTCATGTCCTGCAGGCGACCACGCATCTGCTCAAGCCCTTCAGCCTCGTCGAGCTCACGGATGCACTGCAGTTGGCTCTCTCGCAAGGTGACCTTCTGTCTCGGTAACTGAACGGGTGTGCACGGGGCGGTTGGAGTAGCCGCCCCGCGCGCAGATCGATAGCTGGCGAACTTCCAAATTCATCTCAGATCCGACCTTTCACGAAGAACATCGGAGGCCACTTCACCGGTCGCCATCCCCGAAGCTGGTCGAGGGCGTCACCCTTTCGAGGCCCCTGATCTACACAGACGGTCGCTTTGGCGGTGCCACGATGCGTTTGGCGGCGGCCCGTGCGACTCTTGCCGCCTCGGGGGAGCGGGTGGCGACTGCGGTGGCGATTGCTCCCTGGGCCAGTAAGTGCAGTTGTTCCGCAATATGGGCCGGGTTCGAGAGCCCCGCCTCCTTTGCAGTACGCCGCAGGTAATGCTGGATCTCGAGCGTGTAGTCATGGGTTGCCTGCCTGAGCGCATCGTCGGCCTCCGGGTTTCCGCCGCCGCATTCTGAAAAGCGCAACCGCGGAAGTCCTCTTGTACGAACCATTCGCCCAGGAGTCGAAGAACCCAAGGAGCCTGTTCGCCGGGGATTCGGTCTTGGCGTCGAGCTCGGTTCGTATCCGGTCGAACCCGCGTCGATGATCCTTTGTCGTGCACCCGCGAGGCCCATAAAGGTCATGCGCACTGTGTGTGCGCCGGCAACAGAGGCCAACTCGACGCGTTCGCTGATCAGGCGTGCGATCGAAAGTCCGATCGCACCGGGACCGGCGGAGTCGCGGTCGATGACGTCGCAGTGCCAGCGCGCTCCCTCGCGAGCGATCTCGACGGTCGCTTCCCCGCCGCCGTCGCGGAGTGGATCTCTCGCGAGTTCGACCGCTGCCAGCGTGACGTCGTCAACGATCGAGGGCGCGAGCCCGGCGGCCCCGTGCCGCGGCGGCCACTACTCGGCCCAGCTGGTCGAGCTCGCGTTCCGTACTCACCGCTAGCCCACCTGCGGAACATCTTCCGGAAGCTGGGCATCACATCGCGAGGCCAGCTCGTCGGGCTTCCGCTCGGCGAGCCCGGAGAAAGCCCGGCTTGATGTCGAATAGGCGATTCCGCCGACGCGAACCACACCGATGCAGCGACTCTGGTTGTTACGCATTGCGAGGATCGATACGCGAGTCGTATCGATAGAGGGGCCGCGGCATTGACCTTGCGCTGCCTTCAGATAGATGAGATGTTCGCTGTGGGCAGAGGAGCGACCTGAGTATCTCTGACAACCGTGTCAGCGAGACGAGTGGGGCCGCAGAGAAGCGATAGCACCGGATCGACCCCTGGGCCAGGCAAACGATCGTCCCATCCGGCGATCGAGCTCCGGCACCTGCGCTACTTCCTTGCGGTCAGCGAAGAGCTCCACTTCGGCCGGGCCGCTCAACGCCTCCACATCGCGCAGCCGCCCCTCTCCCAGACGATCCGGAAACTGGAACACGAGCTCGGAGTTTCCCTCCTCAGGCGCACAAGTCGCGTCGTGACCCAGACGGAAGCGGGCCGGGTCTTCGCCGAGGAAGCGCGGAACGTCCTCGCGGCCTTTGACCGTGCCCTCGCCGAAGCACGCAAGGCCGGCGGCGTGGGGACGAAGCTCCGCATCGGGTGTGCGCTGAACCTGGCGATCGAGCGACTACTTCGTTTTCTCACAGCCCTGCACGAGACCGAGCCGGCGCTCGAGACTCAGGTGACTCACCTGGCCGGCCCCGAACAAGTCGAGCTGCTCCGGCGAGGCGACCTCGATCTCGGCATCTTCTTCCACGCCGAGGAGTACGACGATCTGGAGATGAGCCCCCTCTTCGCGGGCGAGCACCTCGCCGTCTACCTGCCACGCAACCATCGCCTTGCCACGACGGAGGTGCTCGGGCCAACAGACCTTGCAGGCGAAACCCTCGTCACGTTCCCGCGGGAGGCGAACCCCGCACTCTATGACCATTTGCTGACGAGCTTCGGCACAGCCGGGTACCACTTCAGCAGCGTCGAGGAGGCCGGTGGCCTGAACGCGCGGGACCTGATGGTTGCCGTGGCGGAACGATCGGGGGTCACCTTCTGGCCGGCGATCTGCGAAAGCGGCGAGACGAGCACGATCGTGATCGCCCGTGACCTGGACCCGCCGTTGACCATGCCGGACACTGTCGTTGCCTGGGCGACGGTCCCCGAGCGTCTGCCGGGCGCGCTCATTGCAAACATCCGAGACCTGGCAAACGCGCTCCGCCGCGAGTCCGACTCGGACGAGGGCCCGGACCAAGAGGCCGGAGGTCTCGGTGCTCGGGATAGCGGTATTGGAGATCGCGGCGCGCGCGGCGGATAGTGATCCTTGTGTTTCGACTGCGGCGAGGCGCTCATCATCCGTACGTGCGGATAACCGGTACGTCGGCTTCCTCCCCTCACCGCACGGGCGGGCCAAAGGCGACGCCTGGACTTGTGCAGCCGGAGCCTTGAGCGGGTCCCTTGGCCTGCACCGCGCGGGAGAGGCGGAGGGGGCGGCCCCTTCGCTTCTCTCGACGGGCATACACAACTGCGCAGACGCTCAGATGCTCGCCCTTCCCGACCTCGGACGGCTCAGGCTCGCGGACACCGTTTATCTGACACGAGAGGGCCCGAAAACGGTCGGATTGCTGTTCGCGCGTGAGGTATCTGCTAGGACTTGCCTATTGACACTGGATTTGCGGCCCACCGACGGCACCGTGGCGTGGCGCGCCACGGTGGAACGCGTCACGCGCGAGGGAGCACACTCGAGTGACGGTGTAGGCGCCTCGTTCCTGTTCTACCCTCGGCAGCGGACAGCCGAATGATCGATCCGGCAGCACTGATCGAGCGCTACAGGGCGACACTGCAGACCTATCTCGCCGCTGGCGCCGAGGACGCGCTTCAGCAAGCGAACGAAATCGGCCGCGAGGCGCTCGACGCGGCGATCGGGCCACTCGTTCTTTTCTCGATCCACCGGGACGTCGTGCAACGCCTGCCGCCGCAGCCGGTTGACGGCGATGAATTCGTCAGGCGTGTAACGACGGTGCTCATCCAAGCGCTTGCCCCGTTCCAGATGGCCGTAGGAGGCTTCGACCAGGCACACCAGCAGGTGAGCGGGCTAGGCGCCATCCTGCAACGGCACTCGCACGAGCTGGAGGCCTTCCGCGGACGACCGCAAGGAGGACGGGATGTGCAGACCGTCGACCTCAAGGCCTTGACCGAGCGCCACGCCCGTGAGATCGACGGAGTCCGTCAGCGTTTGGAAAGCGCAAGGCAAATGCCTGATACCAGTCGGCGCTTACTCGCCGACATCGTGCACGCGCAAGAGGAAGAACGCAGGCGTCTGGCAGGCGACATCCACGACGACGCGGTCCAGGCGATGACTGCGGTCCTGCTTCGGATCGGCCTGCTCGGGTCGCGGCTCGACAAACCCGACCAGATCAGCCTCGTCGAAGAGCTCGAGGAGAGCATCCGTGACACGATCGGCCGCCTCCGTCGGTTGATCGCCGGCCTTTCCCCTCGCGAGCTCGACCGTGCAGGGCTCGTCCCCGCAGTGCGGTCCGCTCTCGACCAACTGAAGCTCGAGTTCAAGATCGACTACTCACTCGAGAATCGGTTGATTCGGGAACCAGGCCCGGAAGCGCGGACGATCGCCTACCGGATCGTTCAGGAAGCGCTCGCAAACACGCGTAAGCACTCCGGTGCTTCGCGGGTGGACGTTGTCCTGGAGACTCAAGAACACGGTCTCTGCAGCTCGGTTACCGACGACGGCCTTGGTTTCGACGTGGAGGCGACTCTCGCCGTGGTTCGGCCCGGGCACCTCGGTCTGAAAGCAATGCGAGAGCGAGCAGAGCTCGCCGAGGGCTGGCTGCAAATCGAAAGTCAGCCGGGACAGACGATGGTCAAGTTCTGGATTCCGGAAAGGCGAGACCCGCCAACCGCAGATACCGCCGACGCAGCCTGACAGAGCAAATGCCAGGCAGCCGCGCCGGCGGTAATGCGTACTACGGGAGAGTGATGAAGTTCTCCAGGAAGGCCCGCGCGACCGGTGTGTCGATCCGGTAGCTGGTGCTCATCCCGGCGCACGCTGCGTCTCCACTGCTCGTCACCGCAACGAGGGTCTGCCCCTCGAAACGCGGTCCGCCCGAATCGCCGAAGCAGACACCCGAGCCGGTGCGTATCAGCGACGGCGCCACGCTCTTCACGATCGACGTAGAAGCTCGCCGAACACCGTCGTAGAGGAACCGCGGCTGCCCGCTGCCGGTCTGTCGCTCGTAATAGCCGTAGCCGACGTTCGTGACTGTGCCGCCGTTCAGCGTCTCTGCGGTGTTCAAGCTCGCCAACTGCGCCGGCGCAAGGCCGACAGGTGCCGAGCTCAGCACCACGACACCGAGATCACGCGGATCGGAGCGGTCGTGACCGAAACCGGGAGCCGTCACCGGTGTGCCCGGTATCAACATCCAGCCGGAAGGGTCGAGCGTCGTCGCGAACGTCACGTAGACCGGGCCGGTCAATCCCGCGGTGCAGTGACCGGCGGTGAGGAAGACCTTCGGCGCGATCAGCGTCCCGGAGCAAACCACGGTCAAGCCATAGCCGGGAAGATCGGCAACGAGGGCGCCTACGTTCGAGTGGCCGTTGCCATCCGGTGCGCCGTTCGTGACCGCCACGGCAGAACCGGGGACGAGAAGCGCGAGTGACGTGCAAAAGAGCAGGAGTGAGTGCCGCATGTGTCTCCAGAGCTAGAAGGGAAGGCGCCCGCCGGAAGGGCGGGCGCCGCAGACCGGGAAGGACTATTCGTGGAAGCCGTAGCCGTAGCGTGCCTTCGCGACGAACGATGCGACGGCAACGAGGGCGAGCACGAGACTGGGCGAGATGAACCTCTTCATGGCTTTCACCCCCTTCGTTAGAACCGGACGTCTTGCAGGGCTTCGGCCGCGCGGCGGTACACGGCCGCGGCCTCTTCGATGTGGCCGCGGCGTGCGGCGAGGTCACCTTGCGCGAGCCAGGTCGCTGCACGGTGTCCGAGCGAATCCATCTGCTCGAAGCTCTCGTCTGCGGCAGCGAGCTCTTCGGCCGCCTCGTCGAAACGTCCTTGCTCCATCAGCGCGCGACCGAGCACGAGCCTCGCGTTGCCGATCTCGTTGACGTGGTCATCGCGGCCCTCGAGGAGCCCGAGCGCGTACCTCGCCTTCTGTTCGGCGGTCACCGCTTCGCCTCCACGCAGGAGAACCTGCGCGGTCGATGAGACCGCGTACGCCGCATCGACCTCGTTGCCCAGCTCGAGTGCGATCGTGAAGGCTTCCTTCAGGCGCGCGTTCGCCGCGTCGGTCTCTCCGAGCAGGAAAAGGATGCCGCCGAGGTTGTTGAGCGCCTTCCCGGCAGAGAGGAGATCGCCGGCGTCGCGCTGCAGCTCGATCACACGCTCGACGTAGAAGCGCGCGATGAGCACCTGGCCGGTTCGTTCCGCGATCTGCGAGGCCTGCAAGTAGGCATCCGCAAGACGGGCCGAGTCGCCCAGCTCTTCTCCAAGCTGGATCGCTGCGTCCGCGTCCGCACGGGCCGCGTCCCAGTCGCGCTGACGGCGGTAGGAGCGGGTGCGCCAACAGAGAATGTCGATTCGTAGACGGTCACTGAGAGTAGGCGCCTCTTCGGAGAGGCGCAGCGCGACCGTCAGGAGCTGAACCGCATTCGAGACCGCGCCGGACTTGAGGCGGCAGCAGCCAAGTTGGTAGAGCACTTCGGCGCGGTCGGTGTCGTCGCAGACCGGGGCTTCGGCAAGTGCGCGAGCACGCTCCAGCTTTACGATCGCCTCGTCGAGATCGCCGATCGACATCCGTGCCCAGGATTCGTCCAGGTGTGCACGGAGCTCGGCACGCGGATCGCCGCGCAGCTCGGCAACACCGTCGACGAGAACCTCGATCGCCAGCTCGTAGTCGTGCGCAGCCAGGGCCGTTTCCGCCGAGGCAAGTACCGTGGAGGCAGCCGAGGTCATCGGCCGGACCTTTGCCGCAAGGACGGAACGTTGAGCAGGCGGGCAACCGTCGCGCGGAAGGCCGCGGGAGCCATGCCGCCCGACTCGTCGGACTTGGACGCCGGTTTCATGCAGTTGTCGCCGTTCTGCCAGTACGTCCAGGCGAGCGTGGAAGCGAAGCGCTCGCAGCCATACTCGGCGTGTGCGAAGCCAGAGGTTTCCCAGCACCAGGCCTTCGCACCGAGCAGGCGCTGGAGCTCTACGCGGTTGTCCTGGGTCAAGAGGAGGAAATCGACCTGATGGGCGAACTCGTGCTGGACGACTCCCCAGGAGAAGCGTCCGGAGTCGAGTAGCCGCGCGTCGAGCCAGACAGCGCCCGGTGTCGCGTGCGAGTCGATGTTGCGCCCGATGTGGATCGTCACCTGGCTCCGGACGACGCCCCAATCGAACGAGCTCGCAGCGAGAGCTTTCTCCACCTGGGCGCGCTGAGCGGCGGTGCCGCCCTCGAAGAAGTAGTTCCCGCCGCGCGCGAACGCGGCGGAAGCGCTCGCCATAACCGCGAGGGCAAGGAAGAGCGGGACAAGAATTCGAGGCCGCAGAAGCATCCCTCTGACCTTCAGGGCGGGTGGCCTCCCTCACCATTACCGTTGCGAACCGCGTCACGTGCCAATTTGCGGCCTGCGCCTTCCCCGATCCGGGGGAGGCCGGATTGGCGGAACTACGCCGTTTCGTTGCCGCTGACGTCGTTGTAGATGCGCCGCCGCCGTGGTTAACCTGCACAGATGGGCCGGAAACGACCGTTGACGAGCGAGGGCGCGAAGAAACTCGGGGAGCGCGAACGGACTGTCGGGCTCGATCCGGAAGACGACGCCACTCGCTGGCTCGACGAGCACGACGCGCCGCCTAAGCCGCGGCCGCCGAAGTCGGCCGGCAAATCGAAGGCGCTGCACCAGTGGCGCCGGCGCCAGCAGCAGGGCGACTAGACAAAGCTCTGCGAGAGTTGTCGTGAGCTCCGACTTCAAGAAGTTCTGGGTCGGACAGAATCTCAACCTGGGAAGTTCGTTCACGCAGTGGGCGGTGCCGCTCCTCGTCTACCAACTCACCCACTCGGCCGTGAACCTCGGCATCGCGACTGCCGCGACCTTCCTTCCCTATCTTCTGTTCGGCCTGATCATCGGCGCGTGGATGGATCGCGTCGACCGGCAACGTCGCTCTGGTGTATGGCGCGATCGGGATCATCACGATCTGTATCGCAGTCTTCTTTCGCCTCTTCACGGCGCTCGGCGACGCGCAGCGCTCCGTCGACGAACGGCATGCGGAGGAACAGCAGCTCTCAGCCGAGGCCGTCACGGCCTAGACGCGCTGCGGCTCTAGTCACCTGAGTCGTTAGTTCGGAGGGGCCGGCTGGTCGGCTCCGAACGTCGTCCTCATCGACGACGATTGGAGGCTGTTATGGCGCAGCGTGCAGAAGTCGTGCTCAGCGGTGAGGAGCGGGAGACACTGGAGCGGTGGGCTCGGCGTCCGAAGAGCTCGCAGGCGTT
>JBBRZA010000069.1:0-17492 GCA_038237145.1 Gaiellales bacterium | reverse complement strand
TCGAAGGGAACCGCACAATGAACGCTAGCACCTACCCGCGCGACTTCAAGCACAAGTCGGATGGCAAACAATGCCGCGGCCGCTACCGGATGTTCCGCAAGCCGCTGGTGCAGGAGTACGGCACGGACCGGATGGTCGAGAAGCTGCTCGTCGAGCTCGACCAGGTCGGCCCGCTCGAAGAGACGGTCACATATTGGCTCGGCGACAACGGCACGCTGCTGTCGCAGTTCCAGGCTGAGATCGGCCGCCGGCTGAAACTCGGCAAGAGCGACCTCGAGCCGGGCGAGTGGATCACGATCACACAGTCCGGCGAGCAGCGTCCCAGCCGGACGACCGGGAACCCGATGTGGGACTACGGCGTCGAGTTCGAGTTCGCGGCCCCGCCGCCGACCGCGGCCGAACTGGTGCTCGGCCAGGCCGACACGGGCAGCGGGAACATCGAGATCCCAACCGTGGAAGCAGAAGAGGATGCGTCGATCCCTTTCTGAGAGTGACGAGACGGCGGCGGGCAACAAGCTCGCCGCCTCTCGCCCTAACGGAATCCCAACCGTCGCGTTCGGCTACCGCTTTCGTTCCCGGCTCGAGGCGAAATGGGCGCACATGTTCACCGCGTTGGGCTGGCGTTGGGAATACGAGCCGCTCGACCTGAACGGGTGGATCCCGGACTTCCTCATCCACACAGCCGGCATCGCGACCTTGGTCGAGATAAAGCCTGAATCGACGATCCGGGACCTGTCGTCATACGTCGCGAAGATCGAACGTGGTCTCGGCGGCGCTCGTTACGAGGTGCTCCTGCTCGGCTGTACCGCCTTTCCTTTCCCGGACCACAACGAGGTTGGCTACGACCCGATAGGGCTACTCGGCGAGTTCTTCGAGGACTCACGCACATATGACGAGGCGAAGTGGATGCGCTGCCTCGAATGCGGGACCGTCAGCTTCTTCCACAGCACCCAGTCTTTCCGGTCTCGGGTCTGTGGCCACTACGACGGGGATCATTTTCTTGCTCCGGTGCTGGTCTCCGATGTTGAGGGGCCGTGGGCGGCGGCCTGTAACGCGACCCAGTGGCGGCCATGAGCGTCAAATACACACGGGTGGAATGGGACGAACGAGCACAAGATTTCGTCCCACGCCCCGAGCCGTACAACCACCCGGGGCCGGTACCGCTGGGGCAGGTGCGTAACCCGCTGCCGCAGTGGCAGGTCGGCACAGAGGCGTTCCGGCGGCGACAGCAGATCACCGGCAAGCCATGAGCTACGAGGAGCTCGAGCGTGAGCGGCCGCCGAAACGCGCACGCGACTGGACCGACCAATTTGAGCTGCTGCCGCTGGTCGCAAACGTGAATAGCGACACCGGCGTCCAAGTCGAACGGTTCTGCGCGTCGAAACGGATCACGGTGGAAGCGCTAACAGCGTTGGGCGCCCGCGTCCACGTCGACCGTAGCCGCGGCCTGGCGCTCGCCTTCGCCGGCCACAACCACGACGGCCGTGTCGTCGCGGTCAAATACCGGCCCCTGAACGGCTCGAGCCACGACTCGTGGGCGGAAAACCCGTCGGTATGGGTGCGGCCGATCATCGTTGGCAACCGCGGATCGTTGGACTGGCTCGTCGTCGAAGGAGAGACGGACGGGGCACGGCTGTGGGGTCTCGTCGGCGACACGGCGGCGGTCATGGTGCTCCCGGCGGGTGCCCGCACGTTCCGGCGCGAATGGGCCGCGCTGATACCGCGCGGAGCCGCCGTCGGGCTCTGCCACGACGCCGACGAAGACGGCGACCAGGGCGCCGACAAAGCAGCCAAGATCCTCGGCGGTCAAACGTTCCGTGTTCGCCCTCCTATCGAAGGTGGCGACTGGTGCGACTGGAACGGTGGGCGCACCGAGTTTCTCGAGATCGCCCAGGGGGCCCGCGACAAGTCTGCGAGGCTGCGCGTCCTGCCGGCCACGGACTTCCTGGCGGTCGAGTATCCGCACGCAACAGTGCTGCTCGGCAGCGCCGAGACGATCATCTATCTCGCCCGTGGCGCGTTCCTGCTCGTGTACGGCGACGGCGGCAGCGGCAAAAGCACCCTCACCCTCGACGCGGCCGCACACCTTGCCGCCGGCCGCGACTGGCTCGGCGTTCCCGTCCCGCGGCCTGCCCGTGTGGTTCTGATCGAGAACGAGGGTGCAGCACAACTTTTCCAGACGAAGCTGCGCGACAAGGCCGAACAGTGGGACATCGACCCGGCGTGGCTCGACAACATATTCGTGTACACCGAACCGTGGGGCGGCTTCACGTTCGCTAACGCACACACGCGTGAAACGCTCCGCGAATTCTGCGATGAGCACCAGATCGACGTGCTGGTCGCCAACCCGCTGTTCGGCGTCGGCGGCCCCGGATCCGGCCGGCCAGACGAAACAAGCGCGTTCATTGACTGGCTGAAGGAACTCGGGCTCGGGCTGGGCGGGCCGGCGGTCTGGCTGCTGCACCACGAGAACAAGCTCGGCCAGGTCTCGGGCGACTGGAACCGACAGCCCGACACGCTCATCTCACTCGCCCGCGACGGCGACAACGAACGCACGAAGCTGAAGTGGGAGAAGACCCGCTGGGCAAACCGGACGCCGGAAGGATGGCGACAGAAGTGGCTGCTCGAGTGGGTCACCGAGCACAAGGGCTACCGGCTACTCGACGTGGACATTCGCGGTGCTACTGACGAGGAGCTGATTGAACGTCTCGACGCGTATCTCGGAGAGCATCCGTGGGCGTCGACTAACGCGCTCCTGCAGGCGGTCGAAGGTGACGACAAGCGGCTGCGATCGCTGCTGAAAAGCGGCCGCTACACCGTCAAACAGGGGCCGAGAAGCTCAAATCTGTACGCGCTGGGACACGACCTCGGTGGTACCCCACCCACCGAACCACCGACGTTGACGCTAATCCCGCATGAATAGCGGGATTGACTTCGGTGCGAGCCACCACCGAAGTGGTGGATTTCACCCTAAAACTCGTGCGACCTCGGTGGTTCGGTGGCCCTATAAGGGACACCGAACCACCACCGAGGTCGTGGGAAGGGTCAGTTGACAGCATCCGAACTGCTCACCAACCCGGACGCGCTGCTCACCCGCACACACCTACGCGAGCTCGGCTTGGAACGCCGCGCGGTCGACGCGGTCTACCGCGCTCTACCCGTCGTCGAGCTCCCTGGCTACAGCCGGCCCCTCGTGCGAGTCCGCGATTACCTCGAGCTCGTTGAGCAATCTGTTTTCGACGGCCGCACGAGTGTCCGCGGATGCACTCGAACCCGTCGATGAGCCTCAAAGCGGACGCGCCGCCGGAGGTGTGCTGGGCAGCGCGTCCGTACTCGCGGCCCGGCCAAGGGAGAACTCCGACCCGCGGGTTTGCGGCCTACAGCGGGCCAAGGGAGAACTCCGACCATAGGGCGCGGAGTACGCGGTATCTATCACATTGAAGGTCGCGCCCTGCGTTGGTCTTTCTCAACGAGCCTTAGCCGATAGGCGCAGCATGAGCCAGAAAGAGTCACGCTGGACTGAGCGGTTCCCGGTGAACCTCAGCCCGCAGGCGTACCGGGCTGTGAAAGAGCTCGCCCGCCAGCGCGAAACGTCAGTCGCTCAGGTTGCGCGTGACGCGATCCGCGACCACCTCGAAAAGCAGAAGGAGACGCAGCCGCGATGAGCGACAAGCCAACACTCGGGATCCTGGTCGCCGACAAGAAGATCGTCGGCAGCTTCAGCCTCCCGCCGGGGACGCGGGACGGGTCGCTGCCGCGCCCGCCGCTGCCGCCCGACACTGTTCCGCTTCACCGGACACCCCGCGCGGACGGGCTGGCGATCGACACCAGCGTCGGCCGTTATGCGTTGAAACGGCGGTCGCCGTTCCGCAACCGCTGGCCGGACGTTTGCGAGTTCGACGAGCGTGTCGCCCAGCTCGAGGCGAAGCAGGCCGGTTTGAACGCGGAGCTTGTCGCGGCACGGGAGCAGCTGACACGGGCGCGGGAGGCTGATCGTGAGAGCCTCGCCCGCTGGGTTGCGGATTCGAGCGGTGACAGACCGCTACCGGCGGCGCCCGGTGTCGCGCAGCGGATCACCGATCTCGAACAGGAACGCGACGCGCTCACGACCGCAACCGAGCATGTACTCGACGCAAAAACCGCCTACGTCGAGAAGCATCGCGGCCGGCTGGTCCGTGAAGCCGGGAAGGCACGCGCCCGGGCGGTGGAACAGTTGGGGCAAGCGATCACCGCTGTCGAGGAGGTGCGGGCCGAAGCCGCCGACTGTGTCGCGGCGCAACGGTGGGCGACCGAGTATCCGGGTGAAGCGGCAAACCCATCAGGCCTCAGGCTCGAGCTGGTGAAGGGCGGCCGCTTGTCGTCGGCGTTGAGCGACTACAAAGGATTGGCGGTCGCATCGCAGGTGACCGAGTGGTTGCGCGACGACGCACGTTGGTTAGGCAACCTGCTCGAACGGGAGCAGGAGAAGCAGGAGCTCGACCCGCACCACGAGGCGGTGTGGGAGCAATCCCCGGAGGGCCGCAAGGCTGTCGTTCTGGCGAACAAGCGTGTGGAGCAAAGCCTCCGCCCGAAGAACACACGGCAGGCAGGCTGGGAGAACTGAGCGTGAGTGCGCCTCTAACTTCCTCCCTGGGGGGGCGGCGCTCCGAGCGGGGATGGTGGGGCTTCGTCGGGCCCCGTCATCCCACTATTCGAGCGGGTGAACAGGTGCGCCTCTGCGCCTGCGGCAACCTGACGGAACGCACACCGTGCCGGGACTGCGAGCGTAAACGGAACGCACAGCCGAACCGGAAAGCGCACCGCACGGCACACCACCGCCGACTACGCGCCTACGTCCTGAAGCGTGACCGCGGCATCTGCGGCATCTGCCGTAAAACGGGAGCAGACACCCTCGACTACGTCATACCACTCGCCCACGGTGGCAGGCAGACAGCATTGAACGCACGCGCGGCACACCGCGCCTGCAACTCCAGAGTCGGAGCAACAGTCAGACGATGAACCCACCCCTGTTTTTTCTGTCAGCGCTGCGCGTACCCCTCGCCAGGTACAAAAGCTTGTGTACGGCTGCAGAACCGCAGCGCAAAGAACCGAAACCAAGATAGGAGCCCGTGAATGAGGTGGCAGTCTGCCTATAAGCCGTGGATGCTGCTGAAGGGGCCTCCCCGGTCGGCGCATGAGGAGAGCCGCGGCGCCTTGGGCGCTGAGCGCTATTACGGACGCGTCGGGGCCGGCCTGGCGTCGGAGGACGAGAAGGCGTTTTGGGAGCGCCTCGGGGTGCCGAGGCTGGAACGCTGCGACGGAGACGCTGTGGAGATGGCGCACTGGTACCGGCGCAAGGCACAGTCGGCGGCTAGGAGGGCTGGTGGCGGATAACGTCCCGAAACCGGCGGCGAAGCGGCGGAGAAGGAACAAGCCGCAGCAGCCTGGGGTGTCTGTGGCTCGTGAGGGTGTTCCGGTGCTTCCGGACGCCGAGCGGTTTTCGCAACGTACCCGCGACTGGTGGGTCACGGTGTGGGCGTCGCCGATGTCGAAATACTGGCTCGACGCTGACGTTCCGGCGCTCGAGCGGTTGGCGTGGCTGTTGGATGTGGTCGCTGATGGTCGTGCGACGGCGGCGCACCTCTCGGAGTGCAGGCATCTGGAGAATAGTTTCGGTTTGACGCCTCTGGCTCGGCGCCGCTTCCACGTCGAGCTCGAGCGCGGCGAGGCTGCTGAGGGGCCGGTTCGTTCACAGGATGACCGGTGGCTGAGGGCGATCGAATCCGACTAGAGCGAACGCTGGGCCCGCTCGTGGTCGACTGGATCGAGCAGCAACTCTGCCATGGCCCAGGGGACGTGATGGGGCAGCCGGTCTCGCTCGACGACGAGCAGGTGCGGTTCATCCTGTCCGCCTACGCGATCGACGATAAGGGCCGCCGCCGCTACGACCGGGTCTTTCTCTCGCGGCCGAAGGGGCGCGGCAAGAGCGAGCTGGCGGCGATGATCGGTTGCGCGGAGGCGTTGGGGCCTGTCCGCTTCGCCGGCTGGGGCAGGGACGGCCGGCCGCTCGGGAGAAGGGTCAACTCGCCGCACGTCCTGTGTGTTGCGACCGAAGAGGGCCAGGCGGGGCATGTGTTCCGCAGTGTGGAGTACATGCTCCGCAACGGTGCTGTTTCGAAGACGCCGGGGCTCGACGTCGGCCTCACCCGTGTCTACCTGCCGGATGGTGGGGTGGTGCAGCCGGTGACGGCGAAGGCGCCGTCGCGGGAGGGCGGCCGAGAGTCGTTCGTGGTCGCCGACGAAACCCATTTGTGGATCCGGCCGGAGCTCCATCATCTTCATGAGGTTTTGCGCAGGAACCTGTCGAAGCGGCGCGACGCCGAACCGTGGATGTGCGAGACGAGCACGATGTTCGCGCCGGGCGAGAGCAGTGTCGCCGAGCTCTCGCACAACTATGCGAAAGCGATCGTCGACTCGAAGATCACGAACGCCCGTTTTCTGTTCGACCACAGGCAGGCGCCGGAGCTTGACTTCGACGACGACGAGCAGCTACGCGCCGCGCTTCAGGCTGCGTACGGCCCGGCGCACGCGTGGATGAACCTCGACCGGCTGATCAGTGAGGCGCGCGACCCGCAAACGCACCCGGACGACTTCAAACGTTACTTCCTGAACGTGCCGACCCGGCGCGAGGAGGGCGCGTTCGTGTCGCTCGACCGCTGGGACGAGCTCGCCACCCTCGACGACGACCCCGAGGAGGGGTCGACGTGCTACATCGGGCTCGACGGGAGCCGCACGTTCGACACGACCTGCGTGGCGCAGGCGGTGCCGCAGGATGACTCTGTCGCGGTCGGCGTGACCGTGTTCTCGACCCGGCAGGAGGTCGCCCATCATGTTCTGCACACCGGCTCGATCAAGATGGCGGATGTGGAGGATCACGTCGCCGCGCTGTTCGACGTGTTCCGCGTCGGCGAGGTCGCCTACGACCCGCGCTATCTAGAGCGGAGCGCGGAGCTCCTGAACGAGAGGCTCACCGACGCGAGGATCTTCGCGGTCGAGCCGCAGAGTCGCCACATGCGTGAGGCGTTGCAGACGCTGTGGAGGCTGATCGTCGAAGGCAGGGTCGCCCACACCGGAGACCCTGTTCTCCGCGCGCACCTAGCCAACTGCAAGGTGATCCGTGAGCCGGTCTCCGGCGACATCAAGAAGGTCCAGAAAATCGACCAGTCGAAGCCGATCGACGCGGTGGTCGCGCTGGCGCTGGCGGTATGGCGGGCAGAACGGCACAAACCGAGCGTCTACACACAGAGAGGGGTCATCGGTGTCTGAGATTCACAGGATCGGGGAGTCCGAGATTTACAAGGTCGGCGCCGACGGCGAACTGGTACGCGACTACGGCGCCGAGGAAGAGATGGTGGAGTGGTCGGAGGAGCAGCGACGCGAAGGGTTCCACGTCGTCGACGGTGAAATCGTCGGCAGGCTCAGCGAAGAGCAGGCGCAGAAATTCTCGCCGATCGTTCTGGTGATGAGAGGGGTCGCGAAGAAGGTCGCGCGTGCGTCGGTGCGGCTGTTCCCGCGCTAGCCCCCGTCTTGTCGTGGCGCTACCGTTGAGACGTATTGCTAGTGGGCGGCAAGTACATGCTTCGCGGGGTCGACGTTGAGCCGATCCTCCAAGACGTCCTCCGGAAATACAGCCGGAAATCCGGCTGGGCGCCCAGCAGCCAGGACCGTGAAGACGCCGAGCAGTTCCTCAGGATCGCGCTCTGGAAAGCAAGCCGGCGCTTCGACGCCAGCCGCTACCCGAAAGGATTCGGGCAGGTTTGCCGGGCGGTCTGCGGACGGGCTCTCATCGACCATTTCCGGGTCACCCTCGGGCGAACGAAATGGACCTGGTCGGACAGTCAGTACGAAAGGCCGGCTCGCGTTAAGCCTCTCTCGCTCGACGCACCCTGCGGCGGTTCCGACGATCCAGACAGAACATTGGGCGACACTCTCGGATCTCGGGCGGGCGATCCTGCTCGAAATTGCGATCCCGGTTTCGGAGGGATTCTCGAGGACGGAGGTCGCGACCAGGATCGGGATCGCAACCTCATACGTGACGCCGCTCCTCGAATCTCTCGCGAGCGAGCTGCGAGAAATCGCAAGCAAGCCGCCTGACATAACCGTCGACTAGCCAAGCGCGGCCGTTGTAGCCATGTTCGGCAACATCTCCGGGTATCACCGGGGTATGCACCGTACGCGCTTCAGCGGCACCTGCGGCACATCTGACCCGAGGGTTTAAGCCGTTTCCGCCTGGCCAGGCACCCTGTAGCTCCCCAGGTTGGACTCGAACCAACAACCCTCCGGTTAACAGCCGGATGCTCTGCCAATTGAGCTACTGGGGAAAGCAGGGGGCTAGTTTAGCCGTTGAAGTCTCGACTCGACCTCGCTCAGGTAGGCGGGATCGCGTGCCTTGGCGCGTGCTCTCAGCGTCGCGTCGAGGCCCGCGCGAACCTCCCCGACAAGTGCGTCCAAGGGCAAGTCCTCGTCACCGTTGTCCACAACGAAGACCTTGCGCGGCTCCGGCTCCGCGCCCCATGCTGCATGGAAGGCGACCAGGTTCCGCCGCCCGTGCGCAGGCCAGACTGGAAGCACGCAAACATGAAGGGAGGCTGGTTCGAGCGCGCGGGCAACGTCCGTAGCCACCTCTCGGCTTGCGAAGAGCGGCTGAGCGTCCCCCGCCGGAACGACGTCCAGCTCGCCGTTGTCGTCGAGCTCGCCCACGGCGAACAGCGGTCTCCCTGCAGTCAGCGTCCCGAGGGCGAGCGCATGCTCGAGCTCCTCCCGTTGGGAATCCGCCGGCCTGTGCCCCGCCAACAGTCGATGCGCGTGCTGACGAGTGATGCCGAGCCGCCCGGCAAGATCGGTGACCGACAGTCCTTTACGACGTAGTAGCGCTTGCCAGACCTCGGATTCAGCGCGCATGGGCGACGATCGTAATCCGTACTCGTGTGAGTTACGAGCGTAACCTCAGCGCGAGAATGCCTGTGAGGCAGCCAGATCTTCGACAGCGGCGAGAATCTTGGCCAGTGAGGCTTGCAACTCCATCGTGCGGGCGGGGTCCGCCTCGCTGAGCTCACGCTTGATCCGCCGCGCCCGGAGGCCCAGCAACAGCTGCTCCGCCGTCCGCTCGTCGATCCCCTCCGAGGTCGCGCGCGCGTCAAGCTCGGCAACGAGACCCACGAGCTTCTCGTCCGGCTCGCCACCCGAGATCAGCTGCTCACGCAAGCGCCGATGCTGCTCGCCGTCGAAGTGCTCGGGCCCGAGCTCCGCGAGCACCGGGACGAGGGTGGGATGTGCCGCCACTCCCGCGAGCGCGTTTTGCTCGAGCCGCTCGCCCGCCTCGAGCAGTCTGGCCGAGACGCGCCCTGTCAAGGGCGCGGGGCCTCGCGGAGCGAGGCCGGCCTGCGTCTCCTTCGGCAGATCGAGCTTGTCCGCCGCATAGCGGATGGCGTCTTGCCGTTCGGGCGATTCCTCGAAGCGCGCGAGCACCTCTCGCACCCGGACGAATGCTTCCTGCCGATCGGCGGCTCGCTCGATCTCGAGGCGAACGCGGTAGCCCAGATAGCTCTCGGCACGCGCAAGCCGCTGCTCGAATCCCTCCGCAAGATCGGCAGGATCGAGGCCCGGCGGCAACGCGACCACTCGGACGTCCAGGCCTTGGGCAAACGCGAGCTCCATCCCTCGCAACGTTGCCGCCTCACCTGCTGCGTCGCCGTCGAAGCACAGCCAAACCCGCTTCGTCAGTCGCCCGAGCTCCTTTAGCTGCCGTTCGGTCAGCGCTGTTCCCATTGACGCAACAACCGGCTCGATCCCTGCCTGATTCAGCGCGAGCACGTCAGTGTTCCCTTCGACCACGACCGCGCGCTCCTGTTTCGCAATCGCGGCGCGTGCACGGTCGAACCCGTAGAGCAGGTTTCCCTTGCGGAACAGCTCACTTTCTGGCGAGTTGACGTACTTCGCCTTCAACGGATCGTCCTCACGGAGCTTGCGCGCCTGGAAGCCGAGCACTCGACCCCGAGCATCCGCGAGCGGAAAGAGCAGCCGCCCGAAGAAGTAGTCGTTGCCACGCTTGTTGACCAGGCCGGCGGCAACGAGCTCCTCGCGCGTGAATCCGCGCTCGAGTGCCTTGCGCGTCAGCGTGGTCCCGCCGAGCGCAAGCCCGAGCCGGTACTCGCGACACACCTCCTCGCCCAGACCGCGACCGGCCAGGTAGTCGCGTGCAAGCGAGCCCGCCTGCGAGTCCCAGAGGTAGCGCTCGTAGAACGAGGCGGCGGCCTCCAGCAACTCGAGCAGACGGTCGCGCCGTCGACGCTGCGCATCCTGCTGCGGAGACGTCTCCTCGTACTCGATCTGAACGTTGAAGCGGTCGGCGAGCCACTCGATCGCCTCGGCGAAATCGAGCTGCTCGGTTTCCCGCACGAACGTGATCAGATCGCCCTTCGCCCCACAACCGAAGCAGTAGTAGAACTTGTCCACGGCATTCACCGAAAAGCTCGGCGTCCGCTCTTCGTGGAACGGGCAGCGCCCCATGTAGCGTGCACCAGCCTTGCGGAGCTGAGTGCGCTCGGACACCACCGAGACCATGTCCGCGGCGGCTTTGACCTCCTCGACCGATGTGTCCTTGATCCGGGCCACTATTCCAGCTCCGCAACGTAGCTCAGCGCGAACCGGTCGGTCATGCCGGCAATGAACTCGACGATCTGCTCGGGCTCCTCCCCACGCTCGGCGAGGTGCTCGAAGATCCGCCGCACCGTTGCCCGGGCGCGCTCCTGCTCTTGCCGCGTGTGCGGGCCGAGGTAGACCCGCTCGAACATGAACGAACGCAGCGCGAGCATTGCCCCTCCGATCTCCTCGCTCTGCACGATGTCCCCGGCACGATGGGAGCTCTCGACCAGGTCGTGCACCAGCGTGTCGATGCGCCGGGAGCCCCGGTCGCCGAGGAGCGCCACCTCCTCGTGGGGGAGCTCCGCCGGATCGAGGATCCCGAAACGCACGGCGTCGTCGATGTCGTGGTTGATGTAGGCAACCCGGTCGACGATCCGCACGATCTTGCCTTCGAGCGTCGCGGGCTCCCGCGGCCCGGTATGCGTGAAGATTCCGTCCCGGACCTCCTCCGTCAGGTTCAGCGATTCGGCGATACGCAGCGATTGCTCGTTGTGGCGGAAGCTCTTGCCGAAACGCTCCTGCAACGCCGCGTCGAGCGCCTCTTCCCCTGCATGGCCGAACGGCGTGTGCCCCATGTCGTGGCCGAGCCCGATCGCCTCGACGAGGTCTTCGTTCAGCCGCAGTGCCCGCGCCACGCCGCGCGCGATGCCCGTCGTCTCCAGCGTGTGGGTCATCCGGGTGCGGTAGTGGTCGCCCGCGGGATCGATGAAGACCTGCGTCTTACCCTTCAGGCGCCGAAACGGCTTCGAATGCAAGATCCGATCGCGATCGCGCTGGAACGGCGTGCGCAAACGGCAATCGTCCTCCGCCCGGAGTCGTCCACGTGTCTCGTAGGAGCGGACGGCCAGCGACGACAGAGATCGTTCCTCATGCTCACGAACCTGCGCCTCGAAGGCGTCGGCGACTCTTCCTGCGAGTTCGGGCATTGGACTCAGGCTAGATGATGATCGGGACGGTTCCGCCGTCTGCGCTCCACGCGGAACCTGTCACGTAGGAAGCACGCTCCGAGCACAGAAATGTGATGACAGAGGCGATTTCCGCGGGCTCTGCAAGTCGGCCCAGCGGACGCCCCGCTCCGACGGCTTCCAGCACTTGTAGACGCGTCTTAATAGAGGCAGCTGCTTGCTGGTCTGCCAAGCCCCCTTCGCCGAGCCACGCGGGGGTCGCCGTCGGGCCGGGCGCGACGGCGTTACAGCGGATGCCTTGCTTGGCATAAAGATCGGCCACGAGACGTGAAAGCGAGAGCACCGCTGCCTTCGTGACCGAGTAGTTCGGCATCCCGGTGGACGGGCGTTTCCCCGCCGTCGACGAGACATTCACGATCGTGCCGGCCCCCGCCTCCTTCATCCCGGGCAGGACCGCCCGGATGCAGCGGACGTAGCTCATGACGTTCAGCTGCCACATTTGGTCCCATTGCTCGTCGCTCAGCTCCTCGAAGCCGACCTGATAGGCGTCGCCGACGTTGTTCACGAGGCACTGGACGGGCCCGAGGGCCTTCGCCGTCTGCGCAACCAACTCAGCGGCGGCGCCCGGCTCCGAGAGATCGCAGGCGACTGCAAGTTCGGCGCCCACGTGTGCCCGCGCCCGGTCGGCCCGATCGGCGTCCCGTCCGTTGACCACCACTCGCGCCCCTTCGGCGGCGAGCATGCGCGCCGTCTCGAGCCCGATGCCCGCAGTCGAGCCGGTGACGAGGCAGATTCGATCCTTGAGGCCGAGATCCATCGGCTGGGTAGCCTAATCTGGATGACCACCCTCCTACTCGTTCGACACGGCGAGACCGACTGGAACCGAGACGGGCGTTGGCAGGGCGGTTCCGATACGAGCCTCAACGAGCTGGGTCGCGAACAAGCGCGTTCGCTGGCCGACCAACTCGACGGAAGCATCGACGTGGTCTATTCGAGCGACCTATCCCGGGCGCGCGAGACCGCGGACATCGTCGCGGAGACGCTGGGCCTCGAGGTTCGGGTCGATCCGAGACTGCGCGAGCGGGGCTTCGGCTCGTGGGAAGGATTGACGATGCCGGAGATCGAGGAGCGCTTCGCCGATTCGCATCGGCGCTGGCTCGCCGGCGAGGGCTCCGGGGCAGACGATGCCGAGACGTTCGAGGACTTCTCCACCCGGGTGAATGATTTCCTTGCAGACGTGCTCCGGCTCCATCCGGGCGAGGAAGTCCTGGTGATCTCACACGGGGGATCGATTCGGGTGATCCATGCCCTGGCCGCAGGCCTCGACTACGTCCGCGATCACAGGCTGATTCCGGGCGTGGCGAATTGCGCGGTGGCCAGATACGTGGCTAGGGACGGAAAATTGGCGCCGCTAGACTGAGGCCGCTGTGGAGGACTACTTGTCCGCGGCGATTTAATCGAGCGGCAGGACGTGGCTGTAAACGTCGAGGCTTACGAGGCGCAGAACCTGCGGCAACTCCTCTCCATAAGCGCCAGCGGCCTCGTCGGCCGATCGGGCCAAGGAGCGTGAACGGGAGATGGAAGAAAGCGGCGAGGAGAACGCAGCATGATGTGGTTCTCCGGCGCGGTGCTTCCAGGATCTAGGTAATTGGAGCCCTGGCGCGAGGTTTGGTCAACCTTTAGCCCCACGTCGGGGGAGGGGTGGGGTAGTGCCGGGCTCCTCTTTACCCATTCAAACAGGTCAGCTATCTGCTGCCAAGGTCACTCACCGCCGCGACTCAAGGAGTGCCACACAACCGTCGCATGGCCGTGCCGTGACGCGAGTTGCCTCAGCGTTTCGGCGGCTAACCAGCGATCCGCACCATCGAGTTCTCTCACCGCCGCGGCCGCCATGCCTACTTCGCCAATCGTGATTGCTGGCGACTCAAGGATGAAACATCCCAGCCACCGCGCCGCCGCTCGAGGCCAGCGGTCGTACTCCAACTCCGCCGTCAAACAGGATTAACGCAAGGGCGCGTCGACGAGGCTCACAGTTCCGAGTTCGCGCGCAGCCATCGACGCGCGCCGCAACTGGCGGTCACGGGTCGCCCATTCAAATCTTCCGTGTGCGCTGCCCTGCGAGGTCATGAGAGAAAACCGCAGGGGCAACGGCGCCAAGGAGCCTAGCCTTATTCAAAGGGGGAACCGGGCGCAGTCCCCCACGCCCGGTCCGCAGTCTCTCCCCATCGTGAGTCATCCGCCCCGGGACCAATCAGCGAGTAATCGGGGCAGGAGTAGCAGCCGTTAACTCGTACCTCTGAAGCTTGGGGTTGGCCCTCGTTGTCCGCGTTGGCTTCGCCGCAGTTGCCCAGCGCGGTCTCCCCTCGAGGGCCGGCCCCTCTGACTAGACGTCGCCATCAGTAGAAACCTGCGGCACCCCGTCCGTGGTTCGGGTGTACCCCCCTCTTTTTCGTGGATTTGTCAGAGCCGAGGTTCCGAGCTGTCCGGGCTTTGCCAGGAGCCACGGTGACAACCCCACCCCCTAGGGTGAGATGGGCGCCGGGACCACACCGGGACCACACCAGCCCCGATTTAGGCGCAAATACGGCCTGGGCGACCCTGTTGGTTGAGCCGAAACGGCTACCCTCCGGGCGGTGGAGGACTACACCAACAAGTACAAGGGCGAGCAGGTCGAGGTCGCGCTCTTCGGCGGCGAGTACCAGGAGGGAGTCCTGACCGCCTACTGCTACGTGGAGGACGTCGCCCACATCGAGCTGAACGGACACATCCTCGTCCCGCTCCAGAACATCGCCTCGCTCCACTGTTCCAGCCGCTGCGATGCGCCCGACGATGACTGGCCTCCACGCGGGCTCGAGCAGGAAGACGGCAATTAGCCAGCGGCACTAGGCCTTTGGGCGGCCGGCTTCTCATTCTTCGCAACATTCTCAAGGCGTGGGCCTTGCTGCTCGGCGCCTGCGCAGTGCTCGGCCTGATCGGCTGGGTGCTCGGCGGCTACCGACTGCTCTCGATCTTCGTCTTCTGCGGAGTGCTGCTGGCAAGCGCGCTCTATTGGTACGCAGACCGTGTGGCAGTCGGGCTGGTCGGCGCGCGAGAGCTCCCGGTCGGCGCCGGGCCGGGACTCCACTCCACGATCGAGCGCCTCGCGGCACGCGCCGGAGTCGCGAAACCGCGGCTGTATCTGATTGACGACGGGCTGCCACGCGCGCTCGCCGCCGGTCGCGGGCCGCGCGGTTCCCTCCTCGCGGTCAGCTCGGGCCTCCTGACCGCCGCGTCGCCGGCGGAGCTCGAGGCTGTGCTGGCGCACGAGCTCGCACACGTAAGGCATCGCGACGTCGTCGTGCAAACGTCCGTCGTCGTGCTCGCAGCGACGCTGCTCGAGCTGAGCAGGATCGGCGGCTGGTTCCAGCGCGTCCTGCTCTGGTTCCTCGGGCCGCTCGCCTCGGCCTTCGTTCATCTCCTCCTCTCGCCGAAGCGCGAGTTCCTGGCGGACAGAGCCGCGGCGGCAATCTGCGACTCGCCACATCCGATGGCCGATGCATTGGTTCGGCTCGACCAGGCTGCCGAGCTCGTTTCGTTCAGCGGCAGTCCAGCTACCGAGCCGCTTTACACGGTCAACCCGTTTCTCGAGGTCGGTCTGGCCGCGCTGTTCGTGACGCATCCGCCTGTCGGCGAACGCGTCCGCCGGCTGCGTGAGCTGGATCCCGACTGGCGTGAGAAGCTCCGCGCGGCATGAGCCTCGCGATCAAGCAATCCGAATACGAGGAACGATTGGCAGGACTTGCCGAACACCTGCGCGAGCACGAGCTGACAGGGGCGGTGCTCTTCGACCCGTACTACGTCCTCTACTACGCCGGCTTCGCGTTCGCACCCACTGAGCGTCCGATCGCCTTCGTGCTGAGCGCCGAGGGCAAAGGCGGGATGCTCGTCCCGCGGCTCGAGCGCGAGCACGCACAGGCGAACGCCAGCGTCGACCATGTCGCCGACTACCCGGAGTACCCGTCGGAGACACACCCGATGGAATCGCTGCGCAGCCTGCTGGCCGAGATGGGAGTCACCGACTCGTTCGGTGCCGACCAGGACGGATATCCGTGGGTACTCGGCTACCGCGGGCCGTCGCTGACCGAACTGACGGGCACGACACCGCAGAAGATCACTGCCTTCGTCGAGGATCAGATGGCGATCAAGAGTCCGGCGGAGATCGACCTGATCCGCGAGAGCTCGAAGTGGGGCAATCTCGCACACGTTCTGCTGCAGCGGTACACAGGGCCGGGGCTGACCGAGAGCGAAGTGTCTCGGCGTGCGAGCACCGAGGCCTCGCTCGCGATGCTCGACGCAATCGGCTCGATCTACCGAGCGCAGAGCTTCTTCTTCGACGGGGCGGGCGCCGGCTAACGCGGACAGATCGGGCGCAACGCCGCGATCCCACACGCGCTCGCCAACAACATCGTGTTTCAGGAGGGCGACGTGCTCGTCACCGGAGCGACCGCGCCTGTGTGGGGCTACCTCTCGGAGCTCGAGCGGACGATGGTGATCGGCCCGCCTTCACCGGAGCAACGCCGGATGTTCGACCACATGGTCGCGCTGCAGGACACAGCCTTCGAGGCGATCAAGCCCGGTGCGCGCTGCTCCGACGTCGACCGGGCCGTACGCAAGTACTACGAGAAGCACGATCTCTGGGAGTACTGGAAGCACCACGTAGGCCACTGCATCGGCCTCCGCTATCACGAAGGGCCGTTCCTCGACATCGGCGACGACACGGAGATCAAGCCGGGAATGGTGTTCACGGTCGAGCCCGGCCTCTACGCCGCCGGCCTAGGTGGCTTTCGGCACTCCGACACCGTGGCCGTGACCGACGACGGGATCGAGTTCTTGACGTACTACCCACGCGATCTCCCGAGCTTGACGCTGGCCGTCTAGACGAGCTCGCCCGGCAGGAGCGAGAACATCACGGAATCGCGGCGGCGCCCATAAGGATGGGTCAGGTGGGAACGCAGGACCCCTTCGCGCTGGAAACCGACTTTCTCCGCAACACGCTGGGAGGCGTGGTTGTCCGGGTCGGTGATCAACTCGAGCCGCTCCAGCCGGAGATCTTCGAGCCCGTGCTTGCAGAGAAGCCGCAGCGCTCGCGTAGTGACACCCCGACCTCGAGCTTCGCGTGCGCACCAATAGCCGATGTGACCCGTGCGCGAGTTGTTCACACCCATCCCGATCGAGCCGACGACGCGTCCGTC
Organism: Gaiellales bacterium; assembly: GCA_038237145.1. Lineage (GTDB taxonomy): Bacteria > Actinomycetota > Thermoleophilia > Gaiellales > Gaiellaceae > 3-1-20CM-4-69-9. The sequence continues at coordinate 673 of JBBRZA010000069.1, read as the reverse complement.
CTGGACAATCGCGAACTGTTGCGTGCCGATCCCCGCAACCTCTCCCTCGACGAAAGCGCGGGCATCCGCTTCCGTATATGGGCTCGGCACTGCTGGGATCCAGTGGTGGATCTCGGGGTCGTTGCAGGCAGCGACGATCGCCGGAACGTCGTCCAGCGTCCAGGGCCGCAGCTTGATGTCGCCGTCGCGCAGTTCCACTTTTCTAAGCCTAGAACGACGAAAGGCCGCCGTAGCGGCCCTTCGAAGTAAGAAATAATCGGCGGCTGCCTACTCTCCCGGGAGGTTGCCCTCCGAGTACCATCGGCGCAAGCAGGCTTAACTTCTCTGTTCGGAATGGGAAGAGGTGTTTCCCTGCCGCTATGACCGCCGAAGTTGTCAGGGCGCTACGCGTTTCCGCGCACCCTCAAAACTCCATAGCTCCACACTCGGTGTTCAAAATCAAGACCTCGAGCAATTAGTACGGGTCCGCTTAACGCGTTGCCACGCTTGCACGTCCCGCCTATCAACGTGGTGGTCTCCCACGGCTCTTACTCCCTCTAGGGGATGGGAAGCCTCATCTCGAGGTGGGCTTCCCGCTTAGATGCTTTCAGCGGTTATCCCATCCGGACGTGGCTAATCAGCAGCGCCGTTGGCACGACGACTGATACACCAGAGGTCCGTTCGCTCCGGTCCT
>JBBRZA010000068.1:0-17590 GCA_038237145.1 Gaiellales bacterium | reverse complement strand
TTCATGTCGGATGCAGACGCGGGCGTCGCCGAGATGCGGCGCGTCGTCCGTCCAGGCGGCACGGTCGCGTCATGCACCTGGGACTACTCCGGCGGGATGACGATGCTGCGAACGTTCTTTGACGCCGCGCTTTCGCTCGATCCAGAGACACCCGACGAGGCGCGCACGATGCGTTACATCGATCCGGACGACCTGCGAGAGCTCTGGCTACGAGCGGGACTCGAAGGAGTGGAGAACAATGCGCTCGTCGTCGAGGTCTCCTACCGGGACTTCGACGACTACTGGGAGCCGTTCACCGGCGGTGTGGGCCCGGCTGGTGCGTACTGCTTGTCGCTCGATCCTGATCGTCGCGCGGCGTTGCGTGAGGAGTGCCGACGTCGACTGGGCGATCCAGACGGCGGCTTCACGCTCAGCGCGAAGGCGTGGGCGGTCAAAGGTCGCGCCTAGTTCAGCGCAGCGCGACGACGCTTTCGCGCTCCGCGCCGGTTCCGACGAGCGATATCTCGACACCGAGGGCCTCCTCGACGAACGCGACATACCCGCGCGCTGCCTTGGGCAGTTCGTCCGTCAGCGGCTCCTGCCAACCCGGCAGCGTTTTGTAGACCGGCCGGCAGTGATGGAAGTCACTTTGATGTGCCGGAAACTCGTGCGTCTCGGAGCCGTCCCGGAGCCGGTACGCGACGCAGACAGGCAGCTCTGCGAGGTGCGAGAGGACGTCGAGCTTCGTGAGCGCGAGCGAGGTGATCCCGTTGAGTCGCACGGCGTAGCGGAGCGCGACCAGGTCGAGCCAGCCGCAGCGGCGTTCGCGTCCGGTGACCGTGCCGAACTCGCCGCCGAGCTCGCGTACGCGCTCCTGGTCGGAGCCCTCGATCTCCGTCGGGAACGGCCCTTCTCCGACCCGAGTCACGTAGGCCTTTGCGATGCCGATCACGCGGTCGATTCTGTTGGGCCCGATCCCGATTCCTGTCGCGGCGTTTCCCGCAACCGTGCTCGAGGACGTCACGAACGGATACGTGCCGTGGTCCAGATCGAGCAGCGTCCCCTGTGCGCCTTCCATCAGCACCTCGCGACCTTCGTGCAGCGCCCGGTCCACAAGCAGCGAGGTGTCCGACACATAGGGACGAATCCGTTGCGCGAATGACTCCAGTTGGGCCGCGATGTCCTCCAGCTCGAGCGGCGGGACGCCGTAGACGCGCTCCAGCCAGACGTTCTTCTCCTCTAGCGCAACCTCGATCTTCTGCCGCAGGATCTTCGGCTCGAGCAGGTCTTGGACGCGGATACCGAGCCTCGCCGCCTTGTCCGCGTAGCAGGGGCCGATGCCGCGCCTCGTGGTCCCGATCTGCAGCTTGCCGAGGCGTCGCTCGCTCGCCTGGTCGATCGCGACGTGCCACGGCATGATCAGGTGCGCCTCCCCCGACAGGTGCACGACTCCGGTCGAGACCCCGCGCGACTCGAGCTCGTCCACCTCCGTCAGGAACACCTTGGGATCGACGACGCAGCCGGCGCCGATGACGCAGATCTTCCCGCGCAGGACACCACTGGGGATCTGCCGGATCTTGAAGGTCTCGCCGTCGACGACGATCGTGTGGCCGGCGTTCGGACCGCCCTGGTAGCGGCAGACGAGATCGGAGTCGAGGGCCAGTAGGTCGACGATCTTTCCCTTGCCTTCGTCTCCCCACTGCGCCCCGACGATGACGGTCGCGGGCATGTCTTCGAGTGTGACAGAGCCTGCCTACGGCATCGCTTGTCGATGCCGCATAAGGAAGGCCGCAGCTTGGGCGTGTGGCGTCTTCTCGTGCCGCCCGAGGCGGCTAGGGTCTGCCGATGCACGAGGTCACACACTTCGGTGAGATCGTCCTGCTGGTGTCCGCGGCGCTGTCGGTCGCGCTCCTTTCCAGCAGGTTGAGCGAACGCATGCGCGTCCCGACCGCGGCCTTCTTCCTGCTTGCCGCGGCCGTCATCTCCGATGTCTGGCCCGGGATCGGAAACGCCGTTTCGATCCGCAACGTCGAGCGGATCGCCGTGGTCGCTCTGATTGTGATCCTGTTCGACGGCGGGATGCGCGTCGGCTGGAGGCGCTTCCGTGAGTCCGCCGTTCCAATCGTGTCGCTCGGCCTCCTTGGGACGTTCGCAACTGCGGGCCTGATGACACTTGCCGCGCACTATCTGCTGGACTTCTCCTGGCAAACCGCCGGCCTCCTCGGCGCGGCGTTGGCGCCGACGGACCCCGCGGTCATGTTCTCCGTCTTCGGGCGCAAGGAGATCGGTGGCCGCACGGGCACGATCCTCGAGGGTGAGTCAGGTGCGAACGATCCGGTCGGGATTGCCTTGATGCTCGCCGCCGTGAGCCTTGCGCAGTCCGATTCGACGTCGGTGGCTCACGCCGTCGGCGAGTTCGTCCTCCAGCTCGGCGCCGGGATTGTCGTCGGCGTCGTCGGTGCTTACTTGGTCGTCCTCACGCTGCGTCGCGTGGTTCTGCCGGACCCGGCGCTCTATCCGCTCCGGACGCTGGCCTTTGCCGGCGCGATCTACGGGCTCGCGACCGTCGCGCACGGCTCCGGTTTCCTCGCGGTCTACGTGGCGGGCATCCTCGTGGGCGATGCTGGCATTCCCGCGAAGCGAACAATCGAGCGCTTCAACACATCACTGGCCAGCCTCGCGGAGATCGTCGTCTTCGTCGCGCTCGGCTTGACGATCGACCTGACAGAGCTCGGCGCGAACCATCGCTGGCTCGACGGTCTCGTGCTGGCCGTGGTGCTCGCAATCGTAGCCCGTCCGCTGGCCGTCGGCCCGCTGCTCGTTCCGGCGAAGCTCTCGCACAGCGAGCGGCTCTTCGTGATGTGGAGCGGACTGAAGGGAGCAGTTCCGATCCTGCTCGCCTCGTTCGCGGTTCTGGGAGGCGTCGAGGACGCGAACCGGATCTACGGCATCGTCTTCGTCGTCGTTGCCTTCTCGGTGGTCCTGCAGGGAGCGAGCATCCCGTTCGTCGCCGCCCGCCTGGGCATACCGATGGAATCTCGGTCCGCGCCGGGTTAGTTAGCGTCCGTCGCGCTCGATGCGGATCTCGTGGCCACGCGGGCAGGACATCGACCCACGCGCATGCTCGAGCGAGAGCGTCCCCGGGACGGACGGGAAGCCCTGGCCTGACTCTGTACAGCGCTCGCACACGACGGTAAAGCCTGTCGCCCGCGGGGAGATCCAAACGACCTGCTCGCCGATGACCGCCCAGGACGCCATCAAGAAGCGAGGTCCGCGAACTTTGCGTAACGCTTGAGGAACGAGAGCTTCTCGACCCCGGTCGGTCCGTTGCGATGCTTCGAGAGGATGATCTCCGCAAGCCCTTGCTGGTCGCTCTCTTCGTTGTAGTACTCGTCGCGGTAGACGAACATGACGAGATCCGCATCTTGCTCTATCGATCCGCTTTCTCTCAGGTCGGACAGGATCGGTCGCTTGTCGTGGCGCTGTTCCACCGCGCGCGACAGCTGTGACATCGCGAGGATCGGCACGTCGAGATCGCGTGCGAGCACCTTGAGGTTGCGTGAGATCTGCGAGACCTCCTGGACGCGGTTCTCCGCGCTCGTCCCCGAGGTCATCAGCTGCAGGTAGTCGACGATGATCAGCCCGAGGTTCGGCTCGCGTGTCTTTAGCCGCCGCGCTTTGGAGCGGATCTCCATCATCGTGATCGAGCCCGTGTCGTCGACGTAGATCGGCGCCTTCATCAGCTTGTCGCCGGCCGCGACGAGGCGGGGCCAATCGTCTTGCGCGAGCTTGCCGGTACGCAGCCGCTGCGATTCCACCTTCGCCTCGCTGCACAGGAGCCGCTGAGTCACCTCTGACTTCGACATCTCGAGCGTGAAGAGCGCGACCGGAACCTGGTGCCGCAGCGCGAGGTTGGCCGCCACGCAGAGGCCGAGCGCCGACTTCCCCATGCTGGGACGCGCGGCGATGATGATGAGGTTGCCCGGCTGGAATCCAGAGGTCAGCCGATCGAGATCGCGGAAGCCGGAAGGGGCTCCGGTTACGTCGGCGCCCGCTTCGTACAGGGCGGTGATGCGTTCGAAGCTCTCCTTCAGCAGTTCCTCAATGTGGCTGAACTCCGTGGAGACGCGACTCTGCGAAAGCTCGAAGACGACCTGTTCGGCCCGGTCGACGAGGATCTGTGTCTCGCCCGGGCGTTCCCAGCCGAGCTGCGCAATCTGCTGGCCGGCGGCGATGAGCCCGCGCAGCGTCGCCATCTCACGGACGATGCGCGCGTAGTGCGCCGCGTTTGCGGTCGCCGGCACGAGCGCCGCCAGCTCGTGCATCCGAACCCGACCGCCGACGGCCTCGAGCTCGCCGCGTTCCTCGAGCTCGTCGACGAGGGTGATCGCGTCGACCGGCTCGCCTTTCGCATAGAGCGCGAGGCCCGCGCGGTAGATCTTCGCGTGGCTCTCACGGTAGAAGTCGGAGGCATCGAGGATTTCGCTCACCGCTCCGATCGCGCCCGGGGAGAGCAGCATCGCCCCGAGGACCGATTCCTCGGCCTCGAGGTTCTGGGGTGGCGCAATCGGAGCGGCTTCTGCGAGCTGGGCGACAGGTGTCACTCGCTCGGAGTGAACCACCCTCGTGCGTGTGTTTCCATCTGTGGGAAGGTGAGTTTTCGACATGCCCTTTTCACCCTGTTTGCAGCGGAAAAGAACACATGTTCCCATACGGTTCGGACGGAGCCTGTTGATGGTTCGACCGCTACGAGCGGGAACTTCTTCCGCAAGTCCACAGGGGCGTGGAAAGGCCTGTGAATCGTTGTACCCAGGTTGTCCACAGAAACGCGTGGACGCCGCTTCACAACAGGGACAAGATTGTGGACATGATCAGCGCCTGCGAGCGTCTTGATCGCCGCCGCGGCGCTTGCGGGCCTGCGCTCCGCTTCTACTGGATGTTTAGCGGCTAGCTCTGCTCTTCGGAGATGCCCGCGTCGACGGCGCGGTCGAACTCGTCTTCTTGCAGCTCGCCATCGACGTCGGCCCGTGACGGCTGCAGTTCGCCGGCCGCGACCAGCTGAGCTTCCTGCGCGAGAGCGGCTGCATCGAGCTCGTCGAGGCTGAGCTCGTGCGTCTCCTGCTCCTCGGGCGGAGCCTGCGCGGCTTCCTCTGCTGCCGCCAGCGCCTCGAGCTCTTCCTCGGGCGGTAGCTCGCCTCCCTCGGGCACGATGATGGTGCGCACCTCGACGGTGACGTCCTGGAACAGCTCGATCGGCACCTGGAACCGCCCGATCCGCTTGAGCGCGTCGCCGCCGATCTTGCGCCGGTCGACGCGGACCTTGTGCTTCTCCCACAACTGGTCGGCGATGTCCGTCGGCGTGACCGACCCGAACAGCGAGCCCGTGGGCCCAGCCTTTACGTCGAATCTGAGCTCGACCTGCCCGAGGCGCTCCGCGACCGACTGTGCGTCCTCAAACGTCTTCGCCTCGCTTTTGGCACGTCGCTCTTCGACCTTGCGCACCTCCGCGACTCGGGCCGGTGTCGCTGCGTCGGCGAGACCGCGCGGGAAGAGGAAGTTGCGCGCGTAGCCACGCGCGACGTTCACGACCTCGCCGCGGAGACCGACCTTGTCGACGTCCGAACGGAGAATGACCTCCAACTAACGGCCCTCGCGACCCTCGGATACGTAGGGCAGGAGCGCCATCTCACGTGCACGCTTGACGGCGACGGCCACCTGCCGCTGATGCCGCCGGCACGCGCCGCTGATGCGCCGCGAGCGGATCTTGCCGCGCTCCGAGATGTACCGGCGCAGCTGGTTCACGTTCTTGTAGTCGATCTCGTCGACCTTGTCCTTGCAGAAGAAGCACGACTTCCGCCGGATCGGACCGGATGACTGGCCCGGCCGCTTGCGGCCGGGCTGCCGGTCCTTGTCTCGCTTTTCTCCTCCTCCGCGCGGCGGCATCAGAACGGAATGTCGTCGTCTGCCGAAGCGGAGGCGGAGAAGTCCTCGTTGCCGGCGGTTGCAGCAGCCGGGACGAACTGGCGCTCGCCGTCACCGCCGCCGCCGCCACCTGTTTCTCCGCGACTGTCGAGGAACTGCACGGACTGAGCGACGATCTCGACCTTCGACCGCTTCGTGCCGTCCTGTGCTTCCCATGAGGACCAGTCGAGGCGGCCGTCCACTCCGACGCGGCGGCCCTTGGCCAGATGGTTGTTGAGGGCGTCTGCCTGGTTACCGAACACTTTGACGTCGAAGAAGTTCGGCTTGTCGGTCCAGTTGCCGGCTTCGTCCTTCTGTCGACCGTTGACCGCGACGCCCAGCTTGAGCACCGCCGTCCCGGACGGCAGATGAGCGAGCTCAGGATCGCGGGTCAGTCGTCCAACGATGGTGACGCGGTTGATGTCTCCAGCCATGTTCTACTCCTCTTCCGAACTGGTGTTCGCTTCAGCATAGGCGGGCTCGGGGACGGACTGGGCGGCCGGCTCGGGCTCGGGCGGCGGTGGCGCCCCGGCGGTGCCTTCGACCCGCCGCACCGCGAGGTGACGCATGACGCCGTCGGTGATGCGGAGGATGCGCGACAGCTCTGCGAGCGTCTCCGCATCGGCGTCGAAGTTGAGGAGGTGGTACGAGCCCTCGCCCTTATGGGCGATCTCGTAGGCGAGCCGGCGGCGTCCCCAGACGTCGTGCCGTACCCACTTCCCATTGGCCTTCTCCACGAGCTCGCGCGCGCGTTTGATGATCTCCTCCTGCCGTCCTTCGGGCAGGTCAGGATCGAGCATGAGCAAAATTTCGTACGCAACCACTAGTTCCCGAAACCTCCCTTCCTCTGGTCTGAATCGGCCTCACCGGCTGGCGCCACTCGGGAAACGGGGCGCGATGGCAAGGCAGGAAGGCGGCCAGTGTAGCATCGCCGCGATGAGGCACCCGCTCGCGTGGATGCACGGCGGGTTCGCCCTCTTTGGCTTCCTGCGCCGCCGCCGCGAAGTCCCCTCGGGGCCTGACCCGCGCGCAGACGAGTTGCGCCGCAAGCTCGCCGAATCCCGGTCGATCGTCGAGGAACGGGACGAGTTCGAGGGCGCAGAGGTGACCGTCGATCTTGCCGAGCCTGCGCCCGAGAATCCCGAATCGCGACGCCGTGCCGTGCATGACGCCGGGCGGGCGACGGTCGAGCGCATGCGCAGAGAGCGCTAGCCCCGCAGCACCGACCAGAATTCGCTGATGAGGACGGCCGCTGCGGCGACCAGGACGGTCGTCCCGCCGGGGGGAAGATCCGCGTAGTACGCGATCGTGATCCCCGCCAGCACGGAGCCGAGCCCGATGCCCATGCCGAGCAGCATCGTCGAGCGCATGCTCCACGCGATTCGCGACGCAGCGATCACGGGCAGCACCATCAGCGCGGCGATCAACAGGATCCCGACGATGCGCATCGACAGCGCGATCGTCACGGCGGCGAGCGCGACGGTCAGAGCGTTGAGCGCAGAGACCGGCAGCCCCGCGACACGAGCGCCTTCCTCATCCACCACGACCGCGACGAGCGGGCGGTAGAGCAGCGCGATCGCCGTCAGCGCGCAGGCGCCGAGGGCGGCGATCACGACGAGATCGCCTTGCGTCACGGTCAGGATCGATCCGAACAGAAACTGAAAGAGGTTCACGTTGAGCGCGCCTGCTGCAGACACGAGCACGACGCCGCCCGCGATTCCCGTGTAGAAGATCAGAGCAAGGGCCTGGTCGCCCGCCGTTTGCCGGCGTGCACGGATCCACTCGATCGACAGGCCTCCCGCCACCGACACCACGAGTGCGGTCAGCACGAGCGGCAGGTTGAGCAGGTAGCCGAGCGCGACACCGGCGAAAGCGACGTGGCCGATGCCGTCACCGACCAGGCTGAGACGCCGCTGCACGAGGAAGAAGCCGACCGCCGGTGCGAGCAACCCGACGACGATGCCCGCGCCGAACGCGAGCCGCATGAACTCGAGGTCAAGCATGGACGTGCGACGGGTCGTGCCAGACACCGGGCAGGGCCCCAGGAGGCCCGTCGAAGACGATGCCGCCGCGGACGAGCACGATCCGCTCGACGAAGCGCTCGACCGCGCCGAATTCGTGCGAGACATAGAGGATCGTCATCTCCAACTCGGTGCGCAGCTTCTGGAGCAACGCGGCGATTGCGTCCTGGGCCTCGACGTCGACCCCGGTTGTCGGCTCGTCGAGCACCAGGAGCTCAGGTTCGGCGGCGAGGGCTTTGGCGATGAAGGCGCGCTGCTGCTGGCCGCCGGAGAGCGTCGACAGCCGGCGATCGGCATTGGGCGTGAGCGCGACGCGGTCGATCGCCTCGCGCACAGCCTCCTTGTCGGCGCCGGAGAGCGGTCCAACCAGCCGTGTTCGTGACGCGCGGCCTGTGGTGACGAGTTCGCGGACCGTGACCGGTGCGTCGATCCCCGCCTGCGCGCGCTGAGGGAGGTAGCCGACTTTGCGCACGAGCAGCTCGACGCGTCCGGACGTTGGCTCCTCGAGCCCGACCACGAGCCGGACGAGCGTCGTCTTGCCCCCACCGTTTGGCCCTGCGATCGCTACGAACTCGCCACGCTGCACCTCGAGCTCGACGTCCCGCAGGACTGGAGGTGCATGCCCGTAGGCGAAGGAAACACCCTGGAGTCGAAGCGCTAGCGGCAAGCGAGCGCCTTCCTTAGCGCCGCCAGATTGCGCCGCATGAGCGTCAGATAGTCGTCGCCGCGCTTTTGCTCCGCCGGCGTCAGACCCTCGATCGGATCGAGCACCGCGGTGCGCGCTCCGACCTCGCGTGCCACCGTGTCGGCCAGACGAGGCGAGACGAGCGTCTCGAAGAACACGGTGGTCGCGTGCGTCCGCCGCACGATCTGGGTCACGTGCGCGAGCTGCTTCGGTGTCGGCTCGGATTCCGGAGCGAGCCCGGTGATCGAGACTTGCTCGAGCCCATAGCGGGACGCGAGGTAGCCGAACGCTGCGTGGCTCGTGACGATCTCGTGTCGCTTGCAGTCGCGCAACCCTTGCCGGTATTCGCTGTCGAGTGAGTGCAGGTCGGCCACCAACGCCGCCGACGGGCGTTTCAGCGCCGCGCCGATGCTCTTCGCCACGCGCGCGAAGAGGATCGGATCGAGCCACACGTGCGGGTCCGCGGTCAACCCCGCCTCTTCGGCAGCGTGTAGCGGCAAGCCGGCGAGGATGTCCATCTTGCCGCGCGCCTGCTCCACCGCCTTGCTCACCGCCGGCTGGAAGCCGTGGCTCAGGTAGAGCACGACGCTTGCGTTCTGGATTCGCGCGACCTCTCGAGGTGTCAGCTCCAGGTCGTGAGGCTCCGCTCCTGGCGGCGTGAGGTTCCGGACGTCGAATGCCGGTCCTCCGATTCGCTCCGCCGCGTAGGCGAGGGGATAGAACGCCGCGATCACGGACTTCTGTCCGCCGGAGCTGTTTGACCCGCAGCCTGCGAGGATTCCGGTCAAGACAAGAATGAGAACTATTCTCGAAATCACGTTCCGGACGATACACTGCGAACGTGACCTGGACTAGTCATGCGCTCGAAGCACTCGAAGGCGCCGGCTTCCGCAGTGGGGGCGCCCGGCGCGCCGTCGTGGAGCTCCTGGGCCGCCAAAATTGCTGCATGAGCGCTCAGGAGATCTTCGACAGCCTTCGCCGAGCCCGGCGGCCGGTCGGGATCGCCTCCGTCTACCGGGCCCTCGAGACGCTCGCAGACCTGAGACTGGTCAAGCGAATCGACGCGGGCGACGGGATTGCGCGGTTCGAGCCGGCGCGGCCCGACGGCGACCATCACCATCACCTGGTCTGCCGTGATTGCGGCAAGGTCGAGGCGTTCAGCGACGTCCGGCTCGAGCGCGCGATCGACAAGGTCGCCGGCGGCCTCGGCTATTCAGTCGAGGAGCACGAAGTCGTGCTTACCGGCGCCTGTGCGGACTGCGCCTAGCTAACGCGGCGCGAACGCTGCGGCGCCTGCCACGAGACCGCGCGCGATCTTGAGCTGATACGGCGCTGACTGCAGGAGTCGTTGCTCGGCGGGGTTCGTCATGAAACCGCACTCGACGAGAATCGCCGGGACGTTCGCCCAGTTGAAGCCGGTGAGGTCCGACCGCTGAACGAGGCCGAGGTTGCGGGCACCGGTCTGCCGGACGACCGCTGCCTGCACCTTGCGGGCGGCGCGCACGCTGGAGGCGTAGATGTCATCCGTCCACCCGCGGTGCAGTGCAGGCACGAGCGTCTTGATCCCGTTGAGCGACGAGTTCGTCGTGCCGTCGGCATGAATCCGGATCATCAGCGTCGCGTGTCGCACGTTGCAGAAGCGCGCGCGCTCGATGTTCCCTCCCGCGTAGGTCCGGCCGGTGCGCGTCATCGCAACGCGGTAGCCCTTCTGCTCGAGCAGCGCGCGAGTTCGAAGCGCAATCGCCAGCGCGACCGGGGCCTCGCCCGCAGTGCCACCGCCGTCCTTGATCTTGAGCTGCGATGAGCCCGGGCCGATCGGCTCGGTCTGGCGGCCGACGGCGGCAAGCGTTCCATGACCTGGGTCCAGGCAGATCAGCGGGGGCGGTGCGACGGCGAGCACCCCTGAAGTGTGCCGGTTGGACGCGGATTAAAAGTCGCCACTCGGGGCAACAAGACGCGATGGCCTCTCGCCGGGAGCTTCCACCTGACGTAGCCGCTGCGCTCGATCGCGTTCCCGAGGCGGGGTCCCGCTTTGGCGCGCTGCCACCTGACCGGCAGGCGGCCTGGCTCGCCTGGATCGATCGAGCACGCGGACGTCGCGCCCGTGCCGGTCGGATCGACGAGATGGTCAGGCGGCTGCTGCCTTCGGCCGCCGTTGCGGAAGAAGAAGTCGCCGAGCCCGTAGGTCCGCCGCCGGAGCGCTACTGGTGGCTCTGGCTGCTCCTGCTGTTGCTGCTTGTGCTCGGCGGGCTGCTCGCCTGGTACTTCCTCAGCCGGAAAGACGACAAGGCTGTCGTCCCCAACGTGATCGGGTTGCGCGAGCAGCAGGCGGAGATCCGCATCCGCGACCGCGGCCTCGAGGCACTTCCGCGTCCTGGCCAGAGCAACCGCCCCCAGGGTGTCGTCTTTGCAGAGAGGCCCGGGGCCGGCACGCAGCTCGGCAAGGGTCAGACGGTGACGATCTTCGTCTCGAGCGGGCGGCTCGCCGTCCCCGACGTCACAGCGTTACCGCTGGCAGACGCCCAGCGGAAGTTGCAGGCGCTCGGCTTCAAGGCCGAGGTCAAGCGAGTGGCCTCCAGCAAGCCGAAAGGCATCGTCCTCGACCAGGATCCCGCCGCGGGGGTGACCGCCGTCCGTGGCACAACGGTGACGCTGAACGTCTCGAGCGGCGCCGAGCCCGTCGTGGTTCCTCGAGTCGTCGGCCAGACGCAGGGCGCCGCCGTCCAGGCATTGACGGCTCTCGGTCTGAAGCCCGTGCTGCAGAACGTGCCTTCCGACCGACCTGCTGGGACCGTCGTCGGCCAGAAGCCTCCTGCGGGGAAGGAGGTCGACAAGGGCGCGGACGTGACGGTGAACGTCTCGACCGGGACCGGCCAGCCCACGACGACCGCAACCACGACGACGACGGCGACGTCGACCAGCACGACCACCACGACAACGACAGGGGCCACGGCAACCACTGCCGCACCCGTGCGCGTGCCGCGTGTCGTCGGGCTCGCACAGACGCCGGCGCTTCGGCGCCTCAACGTGCTCGGCCTGCGCCCAACCGTCGTCTACGTGACGTCGAGCCAGCCGGCGAACAGGGTGGTCTCCCAATTGCCGGAGTCCGGCACCTCGCTACGGCCCGGCGCGCGCGTGAGGGTCAACGTGTCGACTGGGCCGAATCCCAACCCCAACACGGCCGTGCCGAACGTCGTCGGCCAAGATCAGGCAACCGCCGTCCAGACCCTGCGCGACGCCGGCTTCAAGGTCGCCGTGTTGAACCGCCCGACAGCCGACCAGTCCAAGGACGGACTCGTGGTGGAGCAGCAGCCGCGCGCGACCTCGAACATCCCCGAGGGCTCGCAGGTCGCGATCTTCATCGGACGCTTCTCGGGCTAAAGCCGGAACGGAGCCCGGCGCTGCTCCAGCCGGCGTTGAGCCGGCAACCACAGTCGAAGCGCGCAGGGCTCCGTTGAGTCAGACCCGCGCCGGTGGAAAAACTTGCTCGCGACTCGTGCGCGCGTCCAATACGCTCGTCGTGAGATGACCGGCGGGGAAGAGCAGCCGCAGACCTGGCATCACGGGATCGTCGCCAGGTGGTGGGCAGAGTTCAACGTGAGCGGTCCGGAGATCTCGTACTTTCAGAAGTACATCGAGGACGACGGGCAGCCTGCCCTCGACGTCGCGTGCGGGACCGGCCGGCTCCTCGTCCCTTACCTCCGCGCCGGTCTGGACGTCGACGGTTGTGACCTCTCGGCGGACATGCTGGCGCTTTGTCGCGAGCGAGCGGAAGCGGAGGGTCTGTCACCGAACCTGTATGCGCAGGCCATGCACGAGCTCCAACTACCACGCACGTACAAGACGATCCTGGTGTGCGGTGGTTTCGGGTTGGGCGGGAATCGCGAGCAGGGCTTCGAAAGCCTGAGACGGATCTACGAGCACCTCGAGCCCGGTGGCCTTCTGCTGCTCGACAACGAGGTTCCATACGCCGTCGCCGGCATTTGGCCTCACTGGCCGAAGGAAGAGCGGCGAGCGTTGCCGAAGCCGTGGCTCGAGCTCGGGAAGGGCGATCGGCGGCAAGGCTCCGACGGAGCGGAGTACGCATTGCGCAGTCGGGTCGTCGAGTTCGATCCCCTGACCCAGTGCGTGACGCTCGAGATGCGCGCCGACATGTGGCGCGATGGAGAACACGTGGCAGCGGAGGAGCACGTCTTGAGAATGTCGATGTACTTCACGCAGGAGCTCGTTTCGGTGCTCGAGCTCGCCGGATTCACCGACGTGAAGTTGCGCGGCGACTACACGGACGAGGAACCGGACGCGAACACCGACTTCGTCGTTTTCAGCGCGAGGAAGCCGGCTTAGGTGGATCGATCCGCTTTGGTGCTACCTTGGCTCCTTCAAGGGGTCTGAGACTAGGTCGCAGCCAGAGGAGGCTCGGCCAAGCGCGCATAGCGAAGCGCCTCCCAGAGCAGGTCGATCGTCACCGTCAACCCGGGTACCTCGTCCGTCATGCCCGAGCACCAAAGCTCCTGTCGTTGCTCGATGCATGACTCCATCGCCGTGGTGATGGCGGTGACGTCGTCCCCGCAGCCACCGAGCAGATGATCGGCCCAGACCGTGCGGAGGCGGGACGCATCCGTCGTCTCGGCGATGAATCCGCAAACGGGGCAGACGATGCTCTCCATTAGCTTGCATGCTAGGCGCGGGGGCGGCCCAGGCCGCGACGTCTGCTTGGTCAGGCCTGAGTTGCGGTCCAGGTGAACGCGACGGAGGCGGCGCGTCCCTGCAAGACGTTGTCACCCGCGTCGGTGCCCGTGGATGTCAACGTCACGCGGAGTCGGAGCGTTTCCTGCTGTCCGGCTCCGAACCGACCCAGATCGAATCGCCCGAGGCGCGTGACGGGGCCGCTGAAGATCGTTGCTCCGTCCGAGCGGCGCGTTGCCACGACGGAGAGTTGTCCTGCGAGGCCGAGGTCACCGGCGATGCGCGCCTTCAGCCGGTACGTGGCCGGGAGGGAGCCTTCATTCGCGATCGTGAGTGACTGCGTGACGGGCACGCCGATTCGCAGTCGTTTGGCGTCGATCGCCTGCGGCGATGCCCAGCCGCGTGTGACGACGTTCCCTTGCTTGAACGACGCGCCGAATGCGCTCGGGCTGCTGAGGGCAGCCAGCACCGATGGCACGACCACGAGCGTCGCAACGACGGCGAGAACCGAGACGAAGACCTTTCGCATCATGCTCTCATCGTCGTGCTGCCAGGTCGCCCTGTCTCTTACCGGGTGGTAGTCGCCCGCGTCCCCGATTCGGGTGAGTTGCGTACTCCATCAGGCAGTCGAAACCGGGCGGCGCAGAATCGAAACCGCCGGGTACGGTCGCGATAGTGGGCACTGCGATCGGTCAAGCTGCCGGGCAAGCCTGGCCGCCGTTTGTACTGGTTGCCGGCCTGCTCTTGATCGGCATCGTTGTCGAGGCCGACGGATTGTTCGCCGCGCTCGGCGCGCGCATCGAGCGAGTTGGCGGAGGGCCGATTGCGCTCCTTGCCACGCTGCTGGGTCTCGAGGCAATCGTCACGGCGGTGCTGAACCTCGACACGGCTGTGGTCTTCCTCACGCCGGTCATCGTTGCCGGCGGTACGGCCGGTGGTACGGTCAAACAAGGCTTATGGAGTTCCGCATCCTCGGTCCGCTCGAGGTCGTTGACGAGGGGCGCCCGGTCGCCCTTCACCGTGGGAAGGAGCGGGCGCTCCTCGCCTATCTGCTCTTGCACGCCAACGAACTCGCTCCGGCCGACCGTCTGATCGACGAGCTCTGGGGCGAACGGCCGCCGCCGACCGCTCCGAAGATTCTTCAGAACGCCGTCTCTCAACTCCGCAAGGCGCTCGGAGACGGCCGGCTCATGACGCAGCCGCCTGGGTACCGCTTCCGCCTCGAGCCGGGGGAGCTCGACCTACATCGCTTCGAACGTCTCGCCGAGCAGGGCCGCGCGGAAGGCGATGCGAAGCTCTTGCGCGAGGCGCTGGCGATCTGGCGCGGGGAGCCGCTCGCCGACCTGCGAGACGAGTTATTCGCCCAACGTGCGGCCCTGCAGCTTGAGGAAGCGCGTCTAGCGGTGCTCGAGGACCGGATCGACGCCGATCTGGCGGCGGGGCGACACGCCGAACTGGTGCCGGAGCTAGAGCAGTTGATCGGCAAGAATCCGCTGCGCGAGCGGCCCTACGGCCAGCTGATGCTCGCGCTTTATCGCGCCGGCCGCCAGGCCGACGCGCTCGATGCGTACCAGCGTGCTCGCAAGACCCTGAATCAGGAGCTCGGGCTCGAGCCGAGCCCTCAGCTGCAAGCTCTGGAGCGCAAGATTCTCAAGCACGATCCCGCGCTCGCGACGCCGGCTCGCGCCCATCGGCAACGCGGTCCTGCCCCGCTTCGGCGGCTTGGGCTGGTGCTCCTCGCGCTCGTCCTCGTGGGTGCAGCGGCAATGACTGCCTTCGCGCTCACCCGAGACGAGCACACCCCAACGGTTGTCCCTAACTCGCTGGTGAAGATCGACCCGAAGACGAATCGGATCGTGGAAGTAGTGCGGGTGGGCCGCCGTCCGGCGGCCGTCGCGACTGTCGGCCGCAACCTTTGGGTTGCGAACTCTCTTGACGACACGCTCACCCGAGTCGATACGCGGTCGGGCGAGACCCGAACTTTGGGAGGCTTCCCGTACCCGAGCTCGCTCACGAGGGAGAGGCAACGAGTCTGGGTGGGGAACAACTCGAGCGGCGTGCTGGTCGCGATCGACGGCGTGAACGGAACCGTGGTGGAGCGCGTCCGTCTCAAGGGCGCGGCGGCAGCAACGTTCCTGGCGTACGGCGCGAGTTCCATCTGGGTGAGCGAAGAGGAGAGGGCGGTGCACCGTGTCAGCCTCGGGACGCGCGGCATCACGACTCGGCTGCCCGAAGCCACGGCCCATGGGCTTGCCTTCGGCAACGGGGCGGCCTGGGTCGTTCTCGGAGGGCTGGGCCAGATCCTGCGCATCGACGCGAACAACGAGACCCGGAAAGCGATTGCGGTTGGCAGCTTGCCCAGCGGTGTTGCCGTCGGCTTCGGGGCCGTGTGGGTTGCGAGCGCGAACGACGACACGGTCTGGCGAGTCAACGCAGCCATCGGTCGGGTGGACGACGTCGTGCACGTGGGCGACCGGCCGGACGGAGTCGCCGTGGCGGCCGGCTCTGTCTGGGTCGCGAACCACCACGCAGGCACCATTTCCCGAATCGACCCCCGGACGAACAAGGTGGTCGCCACCGTGCAAACGGGATATTTCCCTCTCGGTATCGCCGGCGGCGCGGACGGTGTCTGGGTCACGATCTCTGGAACTCGCGACCCGTAGCTGACAATGATCGTCGCGCTAGTCGACGGAGCGCGCGTGTACGGGCTCGCGCCATTGGCTGGCTCAGTCGGGGGACCGCGCAGCTCGTGAGCTAGACGGGCTTCGGCGGTCGAAGCCCGTCGAGAACGATCTCGACGTGTCGCCGCCACTGATCCGCCGGAGCCGCCCCGGCTCGGGCAACGCGGGCACGAACGCCGTCAAAAGAACGACTCCTCCGGCCGCGAGTCCGACGACGAGCAGGCTTCTGCCGATCACCCGCCGCCAACGGCGGGAGTGTCCTGGCCGCCAGCGCCGAAGCGCGGCTGCCGCCGCGACCGCTAAGGCGAGAACCTGCCACGGCACGAGTTGCCAGCGCATGTCCTCGAGCGCAAGCGTCAGGACCGTCAAGAAAGCGGCGGCGAACGAGAAGGCTTCCAGGGCAGCTGGGCGCCGGTTCCTTGAGACCGCCCACCAGAGCGCGGCGGTGAGCGCGGTGACGATCAAGAGTCTGTCGAGGATGCTCATGTCTGCCTTTCTGGCGGGGGTGCGTGATGTGGACTCACGCTCGCACCCCGCCGGTCCGCGCGAACTGAGGCTCGCTCGCCGCATCGGTGTGGCTGACCACACCGTTGACGCGCACGGCGCTGGCTAGGACTGCAGGAAGGCGACGACCGCGAGGACGCGCCGGTGGGTATCGGCGGCGACGGGAAGCTGCAGCTTCTGGAAGATGCTCGTCACGTGCTTCTCGACGCCGCGGTCAGTCAGGAACACCCGCGCTGCGATCGCCGAGTTCGACAGCCCCGCTGCCATCAACTCGAGCACCTCGCGCTCGCGAGCGCTCAACGCGCCAATCGGGTCGTCGCGGCGGCGCCGGCCCACGAGTTGCGAAACAACGCTGGGATCGAGCGCGGAGCCGCCCTCGGCCACCCGTTTGACCGAGGCGACGAAATCGGCCAGGTCGTACACCCTGTCTTTAAGGAGGTAGCCGACCCCTCGGCGCTTTCTCGCAGCAGCTCGAGCGCGTAGCCCTCCTCGACGTACTGCGAGAGCACGAGCACGGCCGTGTCGGGATGCTTCTCCCGGATCTCCTTCGCCGCGCGGAGCCCCTCGTCGGTCTGGGTCGGCGGCATCTTGATGTCCACGATCGCGATGTCGGGCTTGTACGAGCGGACCTTCAGCAGCAGATCCTCCGCCGTCCCGCTCTGCCCGACGATCTCGAAACCCGCCTTCTCGAGCAGGCTCGCGATGCCCTCGCGGAGCAGCACCGAGTCGTCGGCAAGAACGACGCGGATTCGTGTCGCCTCGCGTTCCTTCAGGTCAGGGGATCCGACGTCGACGCCGCCAGTGTCGCCGAGAACCGTAACCGGGACAAACAACAGGCGCCCGGTCAGTGCGCGGACGTGAGCAGCGCCTCGATCGCCGACGCGGACAGCTCAGCCTTTGGAACGAAGCCAAGCGCCGAGCTACCCGCAACGAGGGCCCCGAAATCGGCGCCGTCGAGGCTCGACGTAAGGATCACGTCGACCGGCACCTCGAGTCGTGAGAGACGCTCCGCGACCTCGAATCCATCGATGTCCGGCAGTTGAACATCGACGAGCACCAGGTCGAGACGGTGC
>JBBRZA010000067.1:0-17594 GCA_038237145.1 Gaiellales bacterium | reverse complement strand
CTTGGCCTCCGGCGCCGCGGCCTCCGCCTTCCGGCCTTCCACCGTGCGCAGGATGCGCTGCGCCGTCTCCTCGATCGACAGCTCCGAGATGTCGATCACGGGGCAGCCGAGCCGCCTCTGCACCGCAGCCGCCTCGTCGAGTTCGTCGTACACCTCCGTCAGCTCCGCGTAGCGGCGGTTGTTCGCACCGAGATTTTTCACGCGCGCGCGCCGGATCTCGGCGAGGCGGTCGGCATGGATCGTCACGCCGACGATCTTCGCCGGGTCGAGCTCGAACAGCTCCTTCGGCGGCTCGATGCCCTTCACGATCGGGACGTTCGCGACCTTGTGCCCGAGGTAACCGAGGTAGATCGACAACGGTGTCTTCGACGTGCGCGATACGCCGACAAGGATGATGTCGGCCTCGTCGAGACCCGCCCCCAGTCCGTCGTCGTACTTGACCGCGAATTCCATCGCCTCGATACGGCGGAAGTACGCGGGAGTCAGCGGTGCCCGCGAGCCGGGCGTCATGCGCGCGGCCTGGCCCGACACGCGCGCGACTGCGTCG
The DNA here is from genome assembly GCA_038237145.1 of Gaiellales bacterium. Taxonomy (GTDB): domain Bacteria; phylum Actinomycetota; class Thermoleophilia; order Gaiellales; family Gaiellaceae; genus 3-1-20CM-4-69-9. The sequence goes on along the minus strand of JBBRZA010000067.1, from coordinate 17,047 downwards.
ATCGGGTGGCCGAGGAGGTCGCAGTAATGGACGCGCGCACGACGGCAGAGCCGGCGCATCGCATCGCGAAGCTCGGGGTCGACGAGGGTGTAGATCACGACGGCCGCATGGCCGCGGGCGCTCAGTACGGCCCGTTCGAGGTCCGCGACCGTCTCGGCCCTCGTGTGGCGAACCTCCTCGAACGCCTGTTCCGGAAACTGGGCCTCGAGGGCGAGCACGAGACGTGCAGCAGTCTCTCCGGTGGAGTCGGAGACGATGTGGAGCTCGACCGTGGGCTGGGCCATCCCGAGAGAGGCTAGTGGCTAGAGGGACGCGGGAGTGACCAGCGCACGTGTTCACAAAGGCTTTACCGGATTCTGAGTGAGATCTTAGAGATTGCTGGAAGCCTCTCTAGATGACTCCTCGAGGCCTCCGACCATTTCTCGCCGTCACAGCGTTGCTCGCCGCGCTCGTGTTCTGCGGGGTCGGCCAAGCGAAGACGAGCTGCGCTTCAGTTCTACTCGAGGACTGGCGCGACGGCCGCATCGACGGGACCTATTCCGTCAGCTGCTACCAAACCGCGCTCGCGCAGCTGCCGGAGGATCTCCGGATCTATTCGAGTGCGGAGACCGACATCAAGCGGGCGTTGCTCGCCCGCAGCCAGGTAGCGCTGGCAGCCCCGGCGAAAGCTCAAAAGCCGACCCGATCGGGCGGCGGCGGCGTGTCGCCACTCCTGGTGTTGGCGATCGCCGGCGCGATCCTCGCGGTGACGGGCTCCACCTTCGCGCTCGTGCGGTAGAGCAGGCAAGCACTCGGATAACGTCCGGGCCTCATGGCCGCTGCCGAAGTCACGATGGACAAGATTGTCTCGCTCTCCCGTCGCCGCGGGTTCGTCTTCCCGTCCTCCGAGATCTACGGGGGGATGGGCTCGACCTTCGACTACGGCCATTACGGCGTCCTGATGAAGAACAACATCCGGGAGCGCTGGTTCGAGGCGATGGTGAGAAACCGGGACGACATCGTCGCGATCGACTCGGCAATCATCCTCCATCCAAAGGTCTGGGAGGCGTCGGGCCACGTCGGCGGCTTCACCGACCCGCTCATCGACTGCCGCACCTGCAAGCTTCGCTTCCGCGCGGACAAGCTGGAGGACTCGAACTGCGGCCGCAAGCCCAGCAAGCGGCCCGGCGAGACGCCGGAGTGCGACCTGACCGAGCCGCGGCAGTTCAACCTGATGTTCGAAACAACTGTCGGCGCGCTGCAGGAAGAGGGCTCGCGTGCGTTTTTGCGCCCCGAGACGGCGCAGGGAATCTTCATCAACTTCAAGAACGTGCTCCAGATCGCGCGGCGCAAGCCGCCGTTCGGCATCGCCCAGGTCGGCAAGTCCTTCCGCAATGAGATCACTCCCGGCAACTTCCTCTTCCGCGTGCGCGAGTTCGAGCAGATGGAGATGGAGTTCTTCGTCCCCCCGGACGAGGGGGAGAAGTGGTACCGCTACTGGATCGAGGAGCGGCTCAACTGGTACCTGCGCTACGGGTTGCGCGAAAGCAAGCTCCGTGTACGCGAGCACGGTCCCGAGGAACGGTCGCACTACTCACAGGGAACGAGCGACATCGAGTACGAGTACCCGATCGGCTTGGGGGAGCTCGAAGGGATCGCGAACCGCGGCGACTTCGACTTGACCCAGCACGCCGAGCATTCGAAGACGAAGCTCGAGTACGTGGGGCAAGACGGAGAGCGCTACGTCCCGCACGTGATCGAGCCGGCCGTCAGCATCGAGCGGATCATGGTCGCGCTGCTCGTCGATGCATACGACGAGGAGGTCGTCGGCGAGCGGGAGCGAACCGTGCTTCGCCTCCATCCAAAGATGGCGCCCGTCACGGCGGCGATCCTCCCACTGATCGGCAAGAGCGACGAGATGGTCGCGAAGGCGCGCTCCCTCTACGAGGATCTGCGCCGCAGGCACAACGTCGAGTACGACGACAACGGCGCGATCGGCCGGCGCTACCGCCGCCAGGACGAGATCGGCACGCCGTGGGCGCTCACGGTCGACGAGCAGACCCTCGCGGATGACACGGTCACCGTCCGGGACCGCGACTCTCTCGAGCAGGAAAGGATTCCGATCGCCGGCGTCCGCGACTGGCTCGAGGATGCGCTCGAGCGGGACTGGAAGTCTCCGAGGGAGAACTAGGCGCTGCGCAGCGTGCGCAGCCTGAAGTTCCCGAAGTACTCGTAGGCGGAAGTGATGACCGCGAGCGCGTCGCGCGTCGAGCGTTCCGCGAGGCCCGCGTCACGCGCTTCCGCGAGCGGACGCGCGAGCAGGGCTTCGATTCCCGCGATGCCGGCAGGTGAGAGCGCCAGCGAGCCACCGGCCGCGCAGTCGCTGCACACTGCGCCGCCCGCCTGTGGCGAGTAGCCGACAAGCGTTTCGGTCGTCGTCCCGCAGTTCGAGCAGCTCGTCAGGTGCGGTAGGTAGCCGGACAGCCAGAGCAGCTTGAGCTGGAAGGAGAGCGCGAGCGGGTCCAGCGACGGGCGAGCGGAGAGCGGCTCGAGGTCATCGAGCAGGTCGAGAAAACGCGTCAGCGCCTGAAACGCGCGCGCGTTCGCCTCCTGTTCCGTGAATAGGCGCAGCATGGCCTCGGCGCCGAGCAGGCCCACGCCGAGCCTGTACTGCTGCTCGCGCGCCTCATGGTGCGAGCGGAGGAGTTCCACCCCCGTGACGGTCTGCAGCTCGCTCGAGCCCTGATACAGCATCAGCTCGACGTGCGAGAGCGGCTCGAGCCGCGCACCGAACCGTGACTTCGTCTTGCGGATCCCCTTCGCGACCGCGCCGATGCGGCCGCGCGCGAGCGTATAGACGTGCAGCACGCGATCGGCTTCGCCGAGCCGGAACGAGCGCAGCACGACTGCCTCGGTCTTGTAAGAGCGTCCGGCCATGGCTCGGCCAGTCTAGTCCCGGCGGTGGAGGGAACCTTTGCGGGCTTTTCTCCGTTAGAACCGATATGGCCAGGATTTGTGTCTACTCGACTCGGTGGTGCGGCTACTGCGTCCGCGCGAAGGCGCTGCTCGAGAGCCGGGGCATCGAGTACGAGGAGATCTCGCTCGACGAGGATCCCGCGTTCCGCAAGAAGCTCTTCGATCTCACAGGCGGTTGGACGGTTCCGCAGATCCTGATCGGCGGCCGGCCGATCGGCGGCTACACGGAACTGTGGCGCCTCGACCGCGACGGCCGCCTGGACGACGAGCTGGCCGCCTGACCTTCTAGGCGCTGACAGTTGGGGCAATACCAGGTACCGCGACCGGCGGTGCGGATCTTGTCGATCGGCGTCCCGCAGCGCTGACACGGGCGACCCTCGCGGTCGTAGACGCGAAAGCGATCCTGCATGCTACCCCGTCCACCGTCAGGCGTCGAGTAGTCGCGCAGGCTCGCGCCCTGCCTCTTGACTGCGGTTTTCAGGGCGTCCTTGATCGATCGTGTCAGGCGCGCGAGCTCGTCCTCGTCGAGCGTCCCTGCGGGGCGGAGCGGGTGGACCTGCGCCCGCCACAGCGCTTCGTCGACGTAGATGTTCCCGAGCCCGGCGACCGTTCGCTGATCTAGGAGCGCAGCCTTGATCGGCGCGCGGCGGCCTTCGAGTTGGTGCGCGAGTCGTCGCGCCGTGAACGTTCGCTCGAGCGGCTCCACCCCGAGGCGCTCTTCGAGGTACGGCTCGAGCTCGCCGGGCTCGAGCAGCTGCCACGTGCCGAACCGGCGAACGTCTCGATACGCGACGTCCGATCCGTCGTCTAACTTGACAACAGCGCGTCGATGCGGGTCGTCGGCCAGCTTTCCCTTCGCCGCGTGCCGCAGGCTTCCCGTCATCCGGAGGTGAATCAGAAGAGCCCGCCCCGACTCGAACCGAACAATCAGATACTTGCCACGGCGTTCGAGCGCTGAGACTCGTTCGCCTTCGAGCTCGTCGGCGACGTCGGCCGGCTCGAAGGGCCGCACGAGTCGCGGATCGCCGATCTCGACGCGGTCGAACCGCCGGCCGACGAGGTGCGGCTCCAGCTTGAGACGGATCGTCTCGACCTCGGGTAGCTCGGGCACTAGTGCCCCTGCCGGTAATGCCGTCGAGTTTCTGGGTCGCGAGCACCAAGCCAGAGGCCGCACTCAACCGCAGCAAGGCTGGTCTGCCTTGCTAACGGCGAGGGTGGACTCTGGCGCCGCGTGATCGCGGGCCAGAAGCCGACATGTATTGCCGGCAGGGGCACTAGTTGATCGTCTCGAGGACGATCGGCCGTTCTGGTGGAGCCTCGTCACCGAGGTCGTACGCGGCGAGCACCTCGGCCTCGGCCTGCTGCGCCGACGCGTCGTCGCGGGCATGCACTTCGGCCAGGATGTCGCCGGCAGTGACCGCATCGCCGCGCTTCTCGAGGCAGCGGATGCCGACGGCGTGGTCGATGATGTCGTCCTTCGTCTGGCGTCCCGCGCCAAGGCGGAGAGCGGCCATGCCGAGGTCGGTCGCGCCGATCGCCCGCACATAGCCACCCGCCGGCGCGAGGACCTCGCGTACGACGGGCGCCGTGGGCAGCGCGGCTTCGGCCGGGTCTCCACCCTGCGCCGCGATCCAGCGCCCGTACATCGCGAGCGCCGTGCCGTCCTGGACCGATGCCGCCGCCCGCGCGCGTCCTTCTTCCTCTCCGATTTCGAGGTCGGAGAGCGCGATCAGATGGGCGCTCGCGCCGAGCACGAGCTCCGTGAAGTCAGGCGGTCCGTCGCCGCGCAGCGTCGCGATCGTCTCGCGGATCTCGAGCGCGTTCCCGACCGCGTGCCCGAGCGGCTGGTCCATGTCCGTGAGCACGCAGACGACCTCGCGGCCCGCATGGCGGCCGAGCTCGAGCATCATCTGTGCAAGCTCGCGCGCGTCTTCGATCGTCTTCATGAACGCGCCGTCGCCGACCTTGACGTCGAGGACGATCGCGTCGGCGCCGGCCGCGATCTTCTTCGACATGATGCTCGCTGCGATCAGCGAGACGTTGTCGACCGTCGCAGTCACGTCGCGCAGGCCGTACAGCAGCTTGTCCGCGGGAACGAGGTTCGCGCTCTGCCCGATGATGGCAAGGCCGATCTCACGCACCTGCTGCAGGAACTCTTCAGTCGTCAGCTCGACGCGAAATCCGGGAATGGACTCGAGCTTGTCGAGCGTGCCGCCTGTGTGGCCGAGCCCACGGCCGCTCATCTTGCCGAACGGCACGCCGCAGGCGGCGACGATCGGGCCGACCGCGAGCGACGTCTTGTCCCCCACTCCGCCGGTCGAATGCTTGTCGACCACCTTGCGGCCGAGGGCGGGCCCGAGCTCGATCGTCTCACCGCTGCGGATCATCGCGTCTGTCAACGCGAAGGTCTCCTCCCCGTTCAGACCGCGGAAGTACACGGCCATGCAGAACGCGGCCATCTGATAGTCCGGAACCTCGCCACGCGCATACGCGAGCACCAGCTCCGAAAGGTCCTCGCTCGAGAGTCGCTCGCCGTCGCGCTTGCGGCGGATCAGCTCGGCGGCGTGGATCACGAGGGAACGGTCAGTGCTCGACGATCGGCTGGCCGGGGATGCCGCGCGAGGGAGACTTCCCTCCGAGCCAGGCGTTCACGGTCGCCCCGACGTCCGCAAACTCGCCTTGGTGGATCCGCCCTGCGGCGTTCTTGCCCTCGACGTAGGCAAGCAGCAGCGCGTGCTCGCGCGAGTGGTCTGTGGACGGCGTCGTCGGGTCGCATCCGTGGTCAGAGGTGAGGATCAGAAGGTCGTGCGGGCGCAGCGCATCGAGCAGATCGGGGAGCCTACGGTCGAAGTCCTGCAGGCAGCGATGGAAGTTTTCCGGATCGTTGCGATGTCCCCAGAGCATGTCCGTCTCGACGAGGTTCGTGAAGATCAGTCCGTCGTCAAGCTCGCGCAAGAGCTTCTCGGTCTGGGTGATGCCGTCGACGTTCGACTTCGTCGGATGTGACTCGTCGATGTCCTGCCCCGCGAAGATGTCGCCGATCTTGCCGACACCGTGTACCTTCATCCCGCTCTCGCGCACGAGTGTGAGGTAGTTCGGCTGCTTTGGCACGAGCGAGAAGTCGTGACGGTTCGGTGTGCGCTCATAGTTGCCGGGCTCGCCGATGAAGGGCCGCGCGATCACCCGGCCGACGGCGTGCTTGCCGGTCAGGATCTCTCGCGCGCTGCGAGAAGCGTCGTACAGCTCTTCCAGTGGAATCGTCTCTTCGTGGGCTGCGATCTGGAACACCGAGTCGGCGGAGGTGTAGACGATCCACTTGCCCGTTCGCTGATGCTCCTCGCCGAGCTGCTGGATGATCTCCGTCCCCGACGCGGGCTTGTTTCCCATCACGCCGCGCCCGGTCTTGTGCATGAACGGATCGATCACGTCGTGGGGGAAGCCGTGCGGGTACGTCGGCATCGGCTGCGGCGTGAGGATCCCCATCAGCTCCCAGTGTCCGGTCGTCGTGTCCTTGCCCTTGGAGCGCTCGACCAGGCGCCCGGCGACCGCGGGTGCACCTGCCTGCGGAGGGCACCCTTCCAACGGCTCGACGTTGCCGAGGCCCAGCGCCTCGAGGTTCGGCAGATCAAGGCCCCGCACGGCGCGCGCGACGTTCCCGAGGGTGTCCGAGCCCTCGTCGCCGTACTCGGCGGCGTCCGGAAGCTCGCCGGCACCCACGGCATCGAGCACGATGACACACGCCCTCGGCATGCGGGCTATTCTAGGTCGGCGATGATGGACGTCCTCGGACTACTCGGCATGTTCCTCTTTTGTGCCGTCGTGATCGCTCTTGCGGCCGGAGTGACGGGCCTCGTGGTGAGGTTCTCGCCCTCCAAGAAACCCAAGCCGAGCTAGACGGCAGAGAGCGGGAGGACGTCCTCGAGCGGCCGGTAGTCCAGGCCGTGTGCGTCGGCAACGGCCTCGTAGGTGACCTTTCCCTCGACGATGTTGACGCCGCGCGCGAGAACTGGGTCGCGGGCGACGGCTTCCGCCAGGCCGTGGTCGGCAATCGCCTCGACATACGGGAGCGTGGCGTTCGTCAGCGCCTTGGTGGATGTGATCGGCACTGCGCCCGGCATGTTTGCAACGCAGTAGTGCGTGACTCCCTCGACGGTGTAGACCGGCTCGCTGTGCGTCGTCGGACGAGATGTCTCAGCACATCCGCCCTGGTCGATCGCAACGTCGGCGAGCACCGCGCCGTCCTTCATCCCGGCGACCATTTCCCGCGTGATCAACCGCGGCGCAAGCGCACCTGGAATCAGCACTGCGCCGATGACGACGTCAGCCTCGCTGACTGACTCCTCGATCTGGAGGCTCGACGACATCAGGAGGCTGACCCGGCCCGACAGGATCTCCTCGAGATGGCGCATCCGGTCGATCGAGCGCTCGAGGATCGTGACGTTCGCGCCGAGGCCGATCGCGATCACCGCGGCGTTGTAGCCGACGATGCCGCCGCCGATCACGACGACGCGGCCGGGTGCGACTCCGGGCACGCCTCCGAGCAGCAGCCCTCGTCCGCCCAGCGGCTTCTCGAGGAAGTAGGCGCCCGCCTGAGCCGCGAGGCGGCCGGCGATCTCGCTCATCGGTGCGAGCAGCGGTAGCGCGCCCGAGTCTGTCTCGACAGTCTCATACGCGACGGCGGTGATGCCGCTCTCGAGCAGCGCATTGGTCAGCGCTTCGTCGGCTGCGATGTGCAGGTAGGTGAACAGCACGAGTCCTTCGCGCAAACGCCCGTACTCCGGCGCGATCGGCTCCTTGACCTTCAGCAACAGGTCGGCTTCGCCCCAGACCTCCTCGACACGCGCAATCCGGGCTCCTGCAGCCTCATATGCGGCATCGGAGAAGGAGCTCCCGCCGCCCGCATCGGTCTCGACGATGACGTCGTGTCCGCGCTGGCCGAGCTCGCGCGCGCCGGCAGGCGTTAGTGCGACGCGGTATTCGTCGACCTTGATCTCTTTGGCGACACCGATCTTCAAGCGGCGTCACCCTACCTTGTGAACGTCTTCCGCCTCGCTGTGGTGGAGATACAGGAGCAACCCGGCGAGCGTCTTGGCGTCCTCGATCTCGCCCACTTTGGCGGCGATCTCTGCCGAGGCCCAGCGAACGACCTCAAGCTCCTCGTCACTTTCAGGGCTGGCTGCGCCGCGCTCGAGCTCCTCGGCGAAGAAGAGGTGCATCCGCTCGCGGCAGAAGCCCGGGGTCGTGTAGAAGGCCGCCTCCTGACGCCAGTTCCCCCCAGTCAGGCCGGTCTCCTCTTCGAGCTCGCGCCGCGCGCACGCAAGTGGTGCCTCACCCTCCTCGAGCGTTCCAGCCGGCAACTCGAGGAGCTCGGTGCGCACGGTCTCGCGCCGCTGGCGAACTAGGGTCAGCATCCCCTCGCGATCGATGGCGACGATCGCGACGGCGCCGGGGTGCTCGACGATCTCGCGCTCATGCTCGCCCCAGCATTCGATCGTGACGTCGATCAGCTTGCCGTCGTAAGCGGTTCTCGAGGAATCCGGCTTCATGCGGCAAGGGTTTCTGCAAGACGCCGCTGCTTCGCGTCGAACCAGGGCGGGTCGCCCGCGTCGGCGTTTTCGCGCATGTGCTCGGGATTGCGCGTGGCCGGGATCACCGCGTCGACGCGCTCATCCGAGAGCGCCCACTTCAGTAAGGCCTCGGGCCACGACTCCACGCCGAGCTGCGCGAGCGCTTCAGGCGCTACCGAGCGGCGCACGAGCGCGCCTTCGCCCAGCGGCCGCATGACGATCACCGCGACGCCGAGCTCGGCGGCCAGTGGCAGGATCTCCTGCTCGCACTCCCGCTCATGCGGGTTGAGCGGCACCTGCACCGTGTCGAAGCGGCCCGACCGGAGCGCACGCGCGAGCTCCTGGAAAGCGCTCGGCGAGTAGTGGGTCACGCCGAGACGATCGATGCGTCCCTCCACCCGCTCCGGTTCGAGCCACTGAACGTGCTGCTCCCACGCCACCAGGTTGTGAATCTGCTCGATCTCGACGCGACCGAACCACTCACACTGCCGCCTGTACTGCTCGCGTCCTTCCTCGACGCTGCCCGCCCAGATCTTCGTCGCAACGGCTGCCGCGTCCCGGCGCCCCGCGAGCGCCGCTCCCAGCGCTGCCTCCGCACCGCCGTACATCGGTGACGAGTCGAAGACGCGGCACCCCGAGTCGAGCGCCGCCTCGACGACGACCTGCGCCTGGCCGTCGTCACCACCGAAGGTGTTCCAGGTCCCGAGCCCGACCACGGGCCCGAGGCGTCGCTCCTCCATCAGCGAATGAGACCTGCAGCAGTACGACCGGCCGCAAAGGCGGTTGCGAAGAAGAGCGGGTCCTCTTGCGGACCGCGTCCCATGTGCGCGAGCGGTAGACCGGCGCATGCCTCTTCCCACCCGCTCACGTCGACCTCCATGCGCGACTCGAGGCCCGGCGGCGCGTCGTATCCGGCGGGCCAGGGAACGATCACGTCGCCGAGGCACAAATCGAGCACCGCCTGCGCATGGTGGGAAACACCCTGGTGACGCTCGCGCGGATCGCCCTCCGATGCGCGCACCGCCAGAATCGAGGTGCCGTGCAACGCGTGGCCGGCGTTCGCGGCATCGGCGGCAGCCAAACCGCCGTGACCGAAGGTGGAGCCGGTGCCGACGATCCCCGGTCCGATCGCACAGACGACGACGTCAAAACCCTCGGCGGCGCACCAGAGCAGAGCCGACGCCGCCGACACGCATTCGACGTCACCGTCGAGACAGGCACCGACAGCGATCAACGCCTCGACATGACCCTGCTCGCGTAATGCTCGTAACGCGTCCGAAAGCGAGACCGGCAAGGCGCCGCCGGGGAGCTGGACGTAGGCAACCCGCGCGTCTCGCCCGATTCCCGCGCAGACTGGCGCGACCTGGCTGTGGAGAGAACAACAGACGACGGGCAGCCCGGCCAGCGTGTCCGGCAGCGTGCGCCCCTCCTCCGCGTGGCGTCGCGCGGTTTGCGCGGGCGTGTAGGGAAGCTTCATCACATGAGCGTCGCCCTCCGCGGGCAAGTCGAGGCCGCGCGTCAGATTCGCGTAGAGGACATCGAACCCGCCCGTTCCGAGCTCCAATTCGCGCGCTTGCGTGTTGACGATCACCTCGTCGCCGAGCGCCACCGGGCCGGTGAGCCGCGGATATGCCACACACGGCACGCCGTCCACCTCGAGTCGCGACAGACCCTCGACCCGCTCGACGACGGCGGTTATCCGGCCACGCCTAAGTGTCAGCATCTCGAGCGGCAGCCACGAGCGCAAGGGTCACTTCCACCATCCCCTCGAGGTCTGCCACGCTGATGCGCTCGTCGGGCGTGTGAATGTCCTGCATGCCGTTCGCCAGGTTGAGGCACGCGAGCCCGCGCTCGTTGAAGACGTTCGCGTCGGCCGCGCCACCGCTGAGCCCATACGCCGGCTTGTAGCCGCTCTGTTCGAGCGCGGCGTGAGCGATCCGAACGACGGGATCGTCCGGCTTGAAGCGATAGCCCTTGTAGCTCTTCGACACCTTCGTCTCCACTTCGCAGTCCTCGAGCCCTGCCGCAAAGGAAAAAACGTCGACCATTTCCTGCGCCAGCTTCTCGAGCTTGCGTTCATCGTGTGAGCGCGCCTCAGCGTCGAGCGTGCACCACTCCGGAATGATGTTCCCGGCGGTCCCGCCCTGGATGATGCCGACGTTCGCCGTCGTCTCCTCGTCGATCCGGCCAAGGCGAAGGTCCGAGATCGCACGCGCCGCGGCGGCGACTGCCGAGCGCCCCTCCTCGGGATACATGCCGGAGTGCGCGGCGCGCCCGTGGAAGCGAACCTGCATCGCCCGCGAGCACGGCGCACCGAGAATCACGTCGCCGATCGGCGCAGCCTGGTCGTACACGTACCCGAGCCGTGCTTGCAGGCGCTCGTGGTCGAAAGCGGCCGCGCCGAGTAAGCCCACTTCCTCCTTCGGCGTGAACAGAAGCTCGATGCCGCCGTGCGGTCGGTTCTCGACCAGGACCCGGCGAGCGCCTTCGAGCATCGCCGCGACGGCCGACTTGTTGTCCGCGCCGAGGATCGTGCCGGCGGCGTTGCGCACGACGCCGTCCTCGATCACCGGCTCGATCGGGCCCTCGGGCGGAACGGTGTCGAGATGTGCGCACAGGAAGATGGGGCTGCCGCCGTCCGTTGCTTCCAGGCGGCAGAACACGTTGCCGATGTTCGAACCGACTTTCGGGCCTGCATCGTCTTCGTCCACCGACAAGCCGAGATCGCGCAGGTAGCCGATCACGACGTCCGCAACCGCGCGCTCCTCGCCCGGCGGGCTTGGAAGCGACGCCAGCTCCGTGAAAAGGTCGACGACCTCGGAGGCCATCGCTCGATCTTATTTGCGACTGCTAGGCGGAGGCTGCGCCGACGGCCGATCGCTCACGTGAGCGCGCGAGTGCGGCACCGACGAAGTCGCGGAACAGCGGCGCCGGACGCGTGGGCCGCGATTTGAACTCCGGATGGAACTGGCTCGCCACGAACCAGGGGTGGTCGGGCAGCTCGATGATCTCGACCAGCCGGCCCTCCTGGAAGGTCCCCGAAACAACCAACCCCCCGTTCACGAGCGCGGGACGGTAGTGGTTGTTGACCTCGTAACGATGCCGGTGACGCTCGTGCACGACGGGCTCGCCGTAGGCGTCGTGCGCGCGAGTCCCGTCCACCAGCTCCACCGCCTGCGCACCGAGCCGCATCGTGCCGCCGAGATCCTCGATCTCCTTCTGCTCGGGCAGCAGGTCGATCACGGGGTGGTGCGTCTCGGGATCCATCTCGGTCGAGTTGGCACCGTCCAGGCCGAGCACGTGACGGGAGAACTCGGAAACCGCGACGTGCATGCCGAGGCAGATCCCCAGGTACGGGATCTCGCGCTCGCGGGCAACGCGGCAGGCCAGGATCTTCCCTTCCCAGCCGCGCGAGCCGAAGCCGCCCGGCACGAGCACCCCGTCGACCTGCTCGAGCAAGTCCGTCGCTTCTTCGAGGGACATCCCTTCCGCATCGACCCAGCGCAATTGCACCTTCGCACCGTGGTGTGCGCCTGCATGCTTCAGTGCTTCGTGCACCGAGAGGTACGCATCCTGCAGCTTCACGTACTTGCCGACCAGCGCTATCTCGACGACCTCCTCGCTCTGCTGCATTCGCTCGTTCAGGTCGAGCCAGTCGCCCAGGTCGGCTTCGGCGGGCGGTAGCCCGAGTTTCTCGCCGACAAGCCGATCGAGCCCTTCGGCCTTCAAGCGCGACGGGACGACGTAGACGTCCGGAACGTCGGGGCACGCGATCACTGCTCCCGGCTCGACGTCGGCGAAGAGCGCGATCTTCTCGCGAATGTCCATGGACAACTCTTCGTGCGAGCGGCAGACGACGATGTCGGGGTGGATACCGATGCGGCGCAGCTCGTTCACGGAATGCTGCGTCGGCTTCGTCTTCAACTCGCCGGCCGCCTCGAGAAACGGCACCAGCGTCACATGGAGGTAGAGGACGTTCTCCGCGCCGACCTCGCGGCGGAACTGGCGGATCGCCTCGAGGAACGGGAGCGATTCGATGTCGCCGACCGTTCCGCCGATCTCGCTGATGACCACGTCCGTCGGAGTCGACACAGCGCTGGCCCGAATGCGGCTTTTGATCTCGTTCGTGATGTGCGGGATCACCTGCACCGTCGCACCCAGAAACTCTCCCTTGCGCTCCTTGCGCAGCACGGAATCCCAGATCGCGCCGGCCGTATGGCTGGCCGCGCGAGTCAGGTTCTCGTCGATGAAGCGTTCGTAATGACCGATGTCGAGGTCGGTCTCCGCGCCGTCCTCGGTGACGAACACCTCCCCGTGTTGAAACGGGCTCATGGTGCCGGGATCGACGTTGAGATAGGGATCGAACTTCTGCGCCTGCACCCGCAGCCCGCGCGCTTTCAACAGTCGCCCGAGCGACGCGGCGACGATCCCCTTACCGAGAGCCGAGACGACCCCACCCGTAACGAAGACGTACTTCGTCGGCGCGGAGCTCATTGGGCAGCCTCTGCCCAATGAGCGGGGGAAGGGGCGTAAGGCGAAACCGGGAGGTTTCCCCGCTCTTTCTCCTCAGTGCAGGCGGCGGTCGCCACGCTGCGGGCCCTGAGGGGATCCCTAAAGAAGGGAGCTCGTGAGGGAAACATGGTTTCCCTCACGAGAGCGAGACGAAGGCGAGCGACGCTCATACGCGGCCCAGCCGATCGAGCCACGAAAGAACGGGAGCCTGCTCGATCCAGGCACCGATCGACTTTCGTTCTCCGAGGATGGTGAGGCCGGCTAGCGCTCCGATCGCCAACCATTGGCCTCTTCCCGTGAATCGCTTCACGGAATTCAAGCCTAGCAGGGCGCCCAGCGCGTTCGACCCCGCGTCCCCGAGCATCGCCATCTCCCGAAGATCGTAGGGAAGGAGCAGGACGGCGACGCCAACCGGAGCGTCCAGAGGGACGGCCGCAGCCAGATACGCCTTGAGAGCGCGACCGGGACGCGTGTCGAGCTGGTTGAGCGCATTGGCGGCGAGACCGACGAGCAGCGCTCCGGAGACCCGCCGCGTCGCCAGCAGCCCGATCGCAGGGATACCTACGAGCTTGAGGACGCCGGTCGTCCGGCCGCTGCGCAGGTGTGCGCGAAAACCGCGCTCCGGGCCGCTCCACAGATCGTCGATCAGGCCCAGCGCCGCAACAGCGGCGACGGCCGGGCCGTTCGTCACACCCACTTTCCAACCGACGAGCGGCAGGCGCAGCCCGTGGAAGTTGATCCCGAGCGGCCCGCAGGCGTAGACGGTGTCACGCAGCTGCCGCGCGCGGTGGACGAACCCGCCAAGGTCCCGGCCCGTTGCACGATGGCCCAGCGGAAGCTCCACCTCGCGGACGCGCAAACCCGACCGCGCGGCGTCGATCGTCATCCGCACCTCACAGCCGAAGCCGGCCGCAACCGGGAAGCACGCTGTCCTAGCCGCGGCGGAGAGCGCGCGCTGCCCGGAAAGCGGCTCGCGCACCTCGATGCCCCCGAGCGCGACGATCAGACCCCGGGCAACGCGCTTCGCGAGGCCGAAGCCTCCCCCCACTCGCTCCGCGAACGCCGCAACGGTCAGATCGCTGCTCAAATTCAACAGCGCTCCGAGCTCGCCGGAGAGATCGGCGTCACAGAGCAGCAACGCTCCCGCCGGGGCCGCGCGCTCGGCGGCCGACAGGGCCTGGCCCTTGCCGCGACGCGGTAGGCGCAGGACCACGGCTCCCGCTTCTTCCGCGACGTCTGCAGTACCGTCGCGCGAGCCGTCGTCCGCGACGATCACCTCCGCGTCCGGAAACGCGCTGCGCAGCCGCGCCACGGTCGTGCCGATCACCGCCTCCTCGTCTCGAGCCGGGACGAGGATGGTCAGCGGTTCATCCACCCGCCGTCGCAGGCGGCGGAGCAATGGGCGGCAGCAAAGTCTGCGCAGTCTTCTTGGTTCCGTAGCTCCCGGTCAACAGCGGATCGCCGAGCAAGGCGACGAGCGCGAGCTTCCCGATCGGCGTCTCGATGTCGTCGACCGTCGAGAAACCCGCCCGCTGGAACGCCTTGATGGCGCTGACCCCTTCCTTCGTACGCTCGACCCCGACTGCAGGAACGCCGACGTCCACAAGACCCGAGTAAAGGCCCTTGAGGAAAAGAGCTGTCGCCCCGGTCTGCGGCGCCACGGAGCGAACGATCACGACGCCGTCCGCCGGCGGTTTCTCCTGGCCGATCTTCTCTTCGACGAGGACGTTCTGCAATGCAGTCCACAACGGCGTATCCGCCCCCGCCACGAACTCCTGCCCCAGGTCGTGGCCGAGGTTCTTCAACTGATCCGGCCCGGCGTAATTTGCGAGCAAGGGCTTGTTCGCGAGCCTCTTCGCCAGCAACGTCGGGTCGATTGGAACCTTGACGAACCTGATTCGCAAGGGTGAGCCGGCACCGGCGTCTGCCAGCGCGGTTTCGATCGCAGAACGGCGAACGCTCTCGGACGAACCGATGAAGAGCACGGCGATCTTCTTTCCCTTCAGCCGGTTCGCCATCACGCTCTTGTATGTGCCCTTCACAAAGGCACGATCAGCGGCGGAGCCGCTCTCGAGCGTTTCGACCTGGGTTCTGAGCACGTCGGCCTGGTTCTCGGCGCGCCGTAGGTCTTCCTCGAGTCGTTTTCGCTCCGTGTTCCCGAGCCCATGTGACGCAAGCGCAACGCCGACGAGGATGCCGATGACGAGCGCGAAGAAAACCGCGGCAAGGGACGCAACGTGGTAGCGGAAATCGAACATAAGGGGGCGAGGAGCTCGTTAGAGCTCGGCACCAGTCTGGCACAAGGCGTGCAGACGAGTCAGCGCTTTCCGGGGCAAGGCGCGGCTCAGGCCATAGAGCCAGGGGGCCTCGACGTGGAGCGTCGCGATCGTCCGGTTCGGCCCGTGCTCCTCGAGCCGAAGCTCGGCATCGATGTGATCGCCGGTCAACGTCCAGGCAAACAGCTCCGGGATCTGGACGCCTCTGACCAGCAGCATCCCGCTCGACGCCGGACGCCGGAGCAGCGTCGGCCGCTCGATGCCGCTGACACCCCACCGCGCACCTTCGGCGAGCCCAAGCCGGTCCGGCTGCACACCGCCGATGCCGGGCCACCAGTCCGGAAAATGGTGCGGTTCCGAGACAAACGCCCACACGTCCTCGCGCGCCGCCAACAGCTCACGCAAGGCCGAGGCTCGGGCCATACCTAGATCAGCCGATCCCCAGCAGGTCGCGCAACCGCAGCGCGAGGTACTCGATCAGATGGCGCAGCGCCGGAGACACCGCGACGGCGACGGCAATCGCGCCCAGGCCCGCAAGGGTGAAGAGCACGAGTGGCCAGATGCCCACTTGCCTGCTCGCCAGACGCGAGACGCCCTTCGCATCGATGAGGATCTCACCGACCTTCAAACGCGTGACGAACGTCGACGACATGCCCGCGCGGTTGCGCTCCAGAAACTCGATCAGGTTGAAGTGAGTGCCGACGGCAACGATCAGCTCCGAGCCCTTCTCATGGGCGAGCAGCAACGCCACGTCCTCGCTGGTCCCCGTCGCTCGCACGACCTCGTAGGCCACGCCGAGCTGCGCCGCGCGCGCTTCCCCGGGCGCTGCGCCGTCGAGATATCCGTGGACGAGAACCTCCGCGCCGCTGCGCAGGGATTCGTCGGAGACGGAGTCCATGTCACCGACGATCACGTCCGGCTTGTAGCCGGCCTCCAGCAGCGCATCGGAGCCGCCGTCCACGCCGATCAGGACCGGCTTGAAGGCGCGGATGTACGGCTTCACCATGCGCAGGTCGCGCTTGTAGCCGGGCCCGCGCGCGACGACCAGCGCATGGCGGTCACGGAAGCCCGTCTGCAGCGGCGGGAACTCGATCCCCTCGGCGAGGAGCTTCCCTTCCTCGCGCAGGTAGCGCATCGTGTTCTCGGCGAACGCTTCGAGCGCCTCGGTTACGCGACCTCGTTGTTCGGCGAGCTTCCGTTCGAGTTCGGGCTCCTCGAGTACGCGTCCCGTCGCGAGGCACGTTCCATTGCGGTAGAGGCCGGCGCCGCGCACGGTTAGAAGCTCCCCCTCGTGCACATGCTCGAAGAGACCGTCCGCCGTCACGTCGATCAGGCGGATGCCGCCGCGCACGAGTGCGAGCGGGCCGGGGTTCGGAAAGCGTCCGGATTGGGACGGGGCAACGTTGACCACGACTCGTACCCCTGACTCGAGGAGTGCTTCTGCCGAGACGCGATCGAGATCGGTGTGGTCGATGATCGCGATGTCGTCGGCACTCAGCCGCTTGACGAGGTTCTTCGTGCGGCGGTCCAGCTTCGCGTGGCCCGTGAGCTCGACAAAGCTCATCGGCCGACCTCTGGCCGATGAGCTTTGGGGGAAGGGGCGAAGGGGGAAACCGGGAGGTTTCCCCTCTTTCTCTCCTCAGCCCACGCGGCGATCTCAGCGGCGCGGGGGCTGAGGCGACACCTAAAGAAGGGAGCTCGTGAGGGAAACATGGTTTCCCTCACGGGAGCGAGCCG
>JBBRZA010000066.1:0-17745 GCA_038237145.1 Gaiellales bacterium | reverse complement strand
CAGCTGGTTCCAGTCGGGCAGATGGGTGAGTCGAAGTACGTCGACCGGCTCGCGAACGGGCAGACCAGGATCACGTGGGTCCGCTGGGCGACCCCGATCCACTCGAGCTTCTAGGAATTCAGATCACCACGCATGGGAGCCTGCTGAGCGGGCTCCCTGCGCTCGCCGAGGCGAAGGCATACCCCCGGTGGGTATACTCGGCTCGTGGGAGTGCTCTCGGCAGCGGGGGACGGACTCTGGAATGCGCTCCAGATGGCCTGGGAGGTCACCTGGGCCTTGATCCTCGGCTTTGCGCTCTCAGGCGTGGTGCAGGCCTGGGTGCCCCGGGCGCGTATGGAGCTCGCGCTCGGCGGTCGCGGCCCAAAACAGATTGCCCTGGCGACCGGCCTCGGCGCAGCCTCCTCGTCCTGTAGCTACGCGGCGATTGCGATTGCGAAGTCGATGTTCCAGAAAGGAGCGAGCTTCGCGACCGCGATGGCCTTCCAGTTCGCCTCGACCAATCTGGTCTTCGAGCTCGGGATTGTGATGTGGATCTTCCTCGGCTGGCGCTTCACGCTGGCTGAGTTCCTCGGGGGCATCCTCTTGATCGTGCTCATGTGGCTTGGCCTGCGGATCTTCATCACGCGGCAACTCGAGGAGAAGGCACGTGAGCATGCGCGCTCGGCTGCCTCGGGGCACGAGCACCACTCGGCCGGCTCGGAGCTCCCATTGCGCCGGCGCGTGTTCTCGGCGGAGGCCTGGTCGGATGTCGCGCACAACTTCCGCGGCGACATCGCGATGCTCTGGAAGGAGATCACGGCCGGGTTCTTGGTGGCCGGCTTCATCGCGCTGCTGCCGATGGACTTCTTCAACAGCCTCTTCATCACCGACTCCTCGCGTCCTCTGCGGCTAGCCGAGAACGTTCTGCTCGGGCCGATCGTCGCGGTGCTCTCCTTCGTCTGCTCGGTCGGAAACGTCCCCCTCGCGGCCGTGCTCTGGGCGGGCGGGATCTCGTTCTCCGGCGTGATCGCCTTCATCTATGCCGATCTGATCATCATCCCGATCGTGATCGCCTACCGGAAGTACTACGGCGGCGCGATCACAGCCCGGCTTGTAGCGATCATGTTCGCAGCCATGGTGGTGACTGCCCTGGCCGTGGACGGGCTCTTCAGTCTGGCCGGATTGGTGCCTGAGCAGCGTCCGACCATCGACTCGATCACCAACCGCGGGATCTCCTGGAACTACACGACCATGCTGAACATCCTCTTCTTGCTCCTGGCAGCGGCACTCGGCGCATTGACGCTGCGCCACGGGGTCCGCGATCCGGTCTGCGGCATGACCGTCGATCGCTCGAAGGCGCTGACGAGCGAGTTCCGCGGCCGGACTTACTACTTCTGCGGACCCGGCTGCAAAGCGAAGTTCGAAGCTGCTCCGGAGGGCTACCTCGACAACGAGGGCGCCGTGGAGCCTGCGCTCGCACACGTCGGCCATGGACACCACAACGACAATGACTGACCAGGTAACTCACGGGTTTCTGATCGTTCGCGGGAAAGGACGCGCCGTGGTACACAGCCGACATGGACACTGATCTCGATGGCTGAGCAGCGCGGCTACAGCGTCTCCAGAGATGATCTCCTCAAGCGCCTGCGCAAGGTCGAGGGGCAGGTAGGCGGGATCGGCAGGATGGTCGAGGAGGATCGCTACTGCATCGATGTCGTTACGCAGATCAACGCGGCTCAGGCGGCCCTGGACAAGATCGCGCTCGGGTTGCTCGACGCCCACGCCCGCCATTGCCTGAGCGGCCGGGCCTCAGAGGAACAGACCGACGAGCTGATCAGCACGGTTGCACGGATGCTCTCGCGTTGAGTGGTGAGATCGCATACCTGCGCCACAATCACGTCACGCACGAGGCAGAGATGTGATCGAGCTGCCGCTCGCCCAACGGGCCGCTACCGCCACCAGGATGGCGCCCGCGGAGCGTCTGCAGCTCGAGCGGCGGGCGCGACTTCTTGCCTGGGGCGGAGTCGGCTACCACGTGCTGGAGTTCGCGATCGCGCTCCTTGCCGGGATCGCGGCCGGCTCGATCGCGCTGATCGGGTTTGGCGCCGACAGCCTGATCGAGGCGCTGGCAGGCTTGATCGTGCTCTGGCTTTTCACGGGCTCCCGGCTCGGCTCAGAGCGGGCGGAGCGCCGTGCCCAGCAGCTGATCGCCTGCAGCTTCTTCGTACTCGCGGCCTACGTCGGCATCGAGTCGCTCCGAAGCCTTGTTGACGGCCATGAGCCAAAGGCGAGCTGGCTTGGGATCGGCCTAGCGGGCTTCACCGCGCCGACGATGCCGTTGCTGGCGATCGTCAAGCGTCGCGTCGGCGAGAAGCTGCAGTCATCCGCAGCCGTCAAGGAGGCCTCGCAAACCCAGCTCTGTGCGTACCTTTCGATCGCACTCCTGTTGGGTCTGCTCGCGAATGCGCTCTTCGGCTGGTGGTGGGCCGACCCTGCCGCGGCGCTTGTGATCGCTGCTGTGGCGGTGCGTGAAGGCCGGGAGAGTTGGCGCGGGGAAGGCTGCTGCGATAGCTGCTGACCTGGGGCACGCCGGCCACGACCACGCGAGGATCAGTCCTGACGCCGACAAGCGCCGCCTGCTCGTTGCGCTCGCGCTGATCGTCACCTTCATGGCCGGCGAGGTCGTCGTCGGCATTCTCGCTCACTCGCTTGCGCTGCTTTCGGACGCGGCGCACATGCTCACCGATGCGGGCGCGATCGGCCTTTCGCTAGTCGCGCTTGCCCTTGCCGCCCGCCCCGCCGCTGGCGCGATGACCTACGGGCTCAAGCGGGCCGAGATCCTCTCGGCGCAGGCAAATGGCGTCACGCTGCTCGTTCTCGCCGGCCTGATCGTGTACGAGGCGATCCATCGGCTCGTCGAACCACCGCAGGTACGGGGATGGGCAGTCCTGATCGTCGCGCTTGTCGGCGTAGCCGTGAACCTGCTCGCGACCTGGCAGCTCGCCAGGGCCAATCGAGAGAACATGGCGATCGACGGCAGCTTTCAGCACCTCGTCACGGACTTGTACGCCTTCATCGGCACCGTGATTGCGGCTGTGATCATCCTGACCACCGGCTTCCTCCGCGCCGATGCCATCGCCTCCCTGTTCGTCGCCGCGCTGATGCTGCGGGCTGCCTACGGGTTGCTCAAGGATTCCGGACGCGTCCTGCTCGAGGCCTCGCCCGAGGGCATGAATCCTCGCGAGATCGGACGAGCTCTCGCGACCTTTCCGGAAGTGAAGAACGTCCACGACCTGCACGTGTGGCAGATCGCCTCAGGCTTCCCAGCGCTCTCGGCGCATGTGCTCGTGTCGCCCGGAGCGGATTGCCACACGATTCGGCGCGAGCTCGCCGAGCTGATTCACGAACGGTTCGGGATCGACCATACGACCTTGCAGGTCGACCACGAGACAGCCAGCAAGCTCATCCAACCCCCGCGGGGAACCCGTGCCTAGGCGCACACTCATCTTGGGCCGCGGGGACCTCGGCGCTCCCGTCGCGCGTACAGCTAGCGGATGGATCGGCGCACCTTCATCGCCGGGGCGGCATCGCTCGTGGTTGCTCCTCGGACCCTCGCGAGAGTCGGCTCGGGGCTCGAGGTGGCTCTCGTCACGGCCGATCTGGAGTCGCGACTCGTCGCCGTCGAGCTCTCAGACGGCCGCATTCACCGCTACGTCCGGACGCTTCCGAGGCCTAGGAGCATCGAGGCAGTCGGCCCGATGGCCGTGGTTGCTCACTCGGAGATCGGCGCCCTCACGCTCGTGCGCGGGTCGACTCTGGCGGTGGAGCACGTGCTCCACGGTTTCGGCGAACCGCGCTACACGGCCGGCCATCCGGATGGGCGCCACGCGTACGTGACGGACGCGAAGCGCGGGCAAGTCGTCGCGCTCGACGTTCTGCGTGGTGGGTTGGTTGGGCGTGAATACGTCGGGGCGCTCGCCCGTCACGTCACGATCGATCCAGGCGGTCGCACGCTCTGGATCGCACTCGGCGCCAAGGCCGAGCAGATCGCGGTCGTCGATATCGCCCACCGCGGGCGGCCGCGACTCGTGCGGCGGTTTTGGCCGCCCTTCCTCGCACACGACGTCGGCTGGACTCCCGACGGAAAGCGAGTCTGGGTCAGCTCCGGTGACCGGAACGAGCTCGCGATCTACCAGGCCCGGAGCGGCAAGCTCCTGAGCCGGCTCTCGGCCGACAAGCCTCCTCAGCATTTCACATTCCGCGGTGAGGTCGTCTACGTCGCCAGCGGCGAGAGCGGCACGCTCCGCGTTCACCGAACCGATGGACACCCACGCAGAACCACAGCTATCCCAGATGATTCCTACAACGTCCAACAGGCGCGTGGCTGGATCGTGACGCCAGGCTTAGGGCGCGGGACGCTCTGCGTCCTCGACAGCCGTGCCAGCGTCGTGTGGCGCAAGACGATAGCTCGCTCGTCTCACGATGCCTGCATCGTTGTTGCGCGACCTGATTGAGGCTGTGTTGATGTCTGCTCCCGATCGATACGTCAAGCGCGGATCAACTGCCAGTGCTTGTCCTTCGGGAAGTGGCCGCTCCGCCGGCTACCGGCTAAGCCCTTGCGGGGAACGCCACGAATGAGACCTCGCGTTTAGGAACAGCAGCTTCCGATCACCTTCCGCCCGTGCGTACGATGTTCGTTTCCTACTGGGTCTTCATGCTCGCGGTTTTCGCCGTCTACTTTTACGTCGGCATAGCCAACCGCTAATGAGGTTCGCGCGCGGGCACGGGATCTCGCTCTTCTTCGGCGCCATCGTGTTGGCCTCGCTGATCGGGCAGACCTTCGCCGGCCTCCATCAGTTCAACGCCAACGCGATCGAGCATCGGTCGGAGACCTACAGCTGGCTGCGCTACGTCACCTCATCCGAGTTCGGCGGTGATGTCCTGGAGAACTGGCAATCGGAGTTCCTGCAGTTCTTCCTTTATATCTTCGCGACTGTCTGGCTCCTGGAGCGAGGCTCGAGCGAGTCGAAGTCTGAGGATGATCGCGGCCTCATGAGCGATCAGAGCCAGTTCGTCGGCGGCTACGCAAAGGCGAACTCACCGCGCTTGGCCCGCATCGACGGTCTCAGACGGCGGGTCTATGAGAACTCGCTCGCGCTCGCCATGCTCTTCTGCTTCATCGGAAGCTGGCTCGGCCAGTCGGTGACCGACTGGCGCGCCTTCAACCACGAGCAGCTCGATCACCACTTCTCCACGATCAGCTGGGGCGAGTACTGGCGCAACGCCGACTTCTGGGACCGCAGCCTGCAGAACTGGCAATCGGAGTTCCTGGCGATCGGCACGATGGCGGTTTTCTCGATCTACCTGCGTCAACGAGGCTCGCCCGAGTCGAAGCCTGTTGGCGCCCCGCATGACGCGACGGGCGAGTCAGATTAGCCTGGCCAGCAAGTGAACTCATGCGGACTCCTTTGGTTTCGAGGCGGCGCCTGAAGGACCCGAGGAACGCACGAGTACAAGTTCCCGCCACATGGTTCGCGATCCGACGGGTGATCGTCGTCGTCTTCCCGAGCCGGCGCCCGCCAGGATGCAGACGGGGGTTGGAGGTTCCCTTACGTGTCGTCGCACGGAAGCGACTTCAACTTCGACTTCGATTTCGCGTTCACGGAAGAGCAGATGGCAACGGGCGAGCTCGCAAAGATGGTCGCGGAGGCCGGCGACTGGCTCGTCGACTGGGCCGACAATGTTGGCACCGATCTGGCGCACGGGATGGCCGAGTCGCCGGGGTGGAACGTTTTCGCGCTCGAGAACGGGCGGAGGCGGCAGCAGCCGCTCGAGCTGTCCGCATCCGCGGACGGTCCACTGCTCGTCACCGGCGGGGTACGGATCCTCGACGCCGAGGGCGCGCTGCTCTACGAGGGCGAGAGAGCGGCACTCTGCCGCTGCGGCGGCTCGGCCAATAAGCCGTTCTGCGACGGCACGCACAAGAACAACGGCTTCCGTGGCCGAAACAGCCGGATCGCCTTCACACACACCGAGGTCGACGAGCCCTACGAAGGCCGCGGCTTCGGCGGCGTCCTTGCCGAGGCTGCGTTGAACATGGCCGGGGAGGAGGGCCTTGAGGTCATTCCGCTCTGCCCGTTCAGCGCGCGCTACATCGACGAGAACCCAAGCTACGAGCGGCTCGTGGCCGCCGACCACCGCGGCCGCTGAGTCAGACGTCTCGGTAGCGCGCTTCGAAGAAGCAGAAAACGGCGTAGGCGAGGAGCCCGGCCGCGACGAGTCCGAGCAGCCACGAGCCATAGCTCTGACTCGCCAGCTTCTGCAGCGCGCCGTCGAGACCGATCGCCTCCCGTGAATCGTAGTCGTACGCGGCCTTGACGACGAAGATCCCGATCAGGGCGAACACCACGAACCGTGCCAGGAGGCCGACCACCCCCGAGCGCTTCCCCCACCGTTGCGCGGTGGCGCCCATCTGTTCCGTCTTCCAGTTCTTCAGGAACTTCTTCTCGACGGCGCGGTAGGCGTTCCAGAGGCCAACCCCGATCAGCACGAGGCCGGCGCCGCCGACGATCCACTTCCCGGCGGGCCAGGAGAGAACGGTCGCCGCCGTCTTGTGCGCCTTTTGGTTCTGTGACTGTTCCGCCGAGCCGGAGACAATCTTGATCGTCGAGTAGGTCAGGCCTGCGTAGACCGCCCCACGGCCGAAGTACCCTGCGCGCTTGGCCAGGCCCTTGGCGCCGTCGCCGTCGTTGTTCTTGTCGAAGAAGGCCTGGGCGAAGCGCCAGACGGTATAGGCGGCGAAGCCGAGCACGAGCACGATCAGGAGGAGCTTCCCGAAGGAATGCCCCGCGAGCGTGTGCAGGGCGCCCTGGCGGCTCGTCGCCTTGCCGCCGCTGCCCGCGGCGAGCTTGATCGCGAGGATTCCCACCAGGGCGTACGACGCGCCTTTAGCGACCAGGCCGACCCGACCGAGCGCGTTCAGCCAGCGGGCGTTCTCGACCTGTTGGCGTGCTCGGCCGATTTCCGTCGCGGCGCTCATTGCGACGGGCGCTCCTCGACGTCCGGGTCGACCTCCTGTGCCTGCTGGCGGTGCTCCTCGGCGGCGGCCTGTTCCTTGCGTGCGCGTTCCGCCTGTTCCTCCGCCGCGAGCCGCGCCTGTTCCGCCTTCCGGGTTCTCGTGTCAGCCTCCTCCCGGTGCTCCCGAGCCTCGACGCGCTTCTCCTCGACTTGCCGCGAACGCTGGCGCGACACGACGAACCCCGCAATCGCCAGAACGACGATCACCGCAACGACGATCACGATGATTACGGTGGTGCTCATAGGTAACTCCCTCCGGATTGCTGGCCAGATGCCCTTATAACCGGGAGGCGGCAGGTTCGAATCCTGCCTGACTGCTTACCCGCGGCCGTGTCGTCTGCGGGAGCGATGAGTTTTCCCCGCGGGCGCCGTCGTAGCTGTCACTAGGATGGCCGTCGTGGAAGGATCACCGCTCACCGTCGCGCCCGAGTTCGGCGAGCTCGAGCAGCATCGCCGCGAGCTGACCGCGTATTGCTACCGAATGCTCGGCTCGCCCTTCGAGGCCGAGGATGCCGTCCAGGAAACCCTCCTACGCGCGTGGAAGAGCATCGATCGCTTCGAAGGCCGCTCCGAGCTGCGCTCCTGGCTCTACCGCATCGCGACCAACGTCTGCCTCGACCTGCTGAACGGGCGGGAGCGCCGGGCGCGCCCGATGGATCTCGGTCCCGCGCGCGAGCCAATCGAGGCCAACCTGAACACGCTGCCCGAGGTCACGTGGATCGAGCCGCTGCCGGACGACCCGGCGGAGGTGGCCGAGTCGCGCGAGACGATCCGGCTCGCGTTCGTGGCCGCGCTGCAGCATCTTCCGCCTCGCCAGCGCGCGGTCCTGATCCTGTGCGAGGTGCTCCGCTGGAAGGCTGCCGAGGTCGCGGAGCTGCTCGAGACGAGCATCGCCTCGGTGAACAGCGCGCTCCAGCGCGCGCGGGCCACGCTCGAAGCGGGTGAGATCAACCCCTCCGAGCCGGCGCTCGACGAGCCGGACCGCGAGCTCCTGGCGCGGTACGTCGAGGCCTTCGAGCGCTACGACATGGAGGCGCTCACCTCGCTCATCCGCGAGGACGCGACGCAATCGATGCCGCCGTTCGACCTCTGGCTGCGCGGCCGTGACAACATCTTCGCCTGGTGGGTCGGCCCGGGCGCCGGCTGTCGCGGATCACGCGTGATCCAGACCGTGGCGGCGAACGGCTCGCCCGCGTTCGGCCAGTACAAGCCGAGCGAGACCGGCGAGGGCTACGACCCCTGGGCGCTGCAGGTGCTCGAGATCTCAGACGGCCGGATCATCGAGCTCACGTTCTTCCTCGGCACCGAGACGATCTTCCCGCTCTTCGGCCTCCCCGCCCGCCTCGATTCGTAGCACGTCATCGAGACCGCAGAAGACGAGCAGGTCACGCAGTTCGTTGGAGGCGCGGCCCAGCCGGATCTCCAGCCCGATTCGGCGCGCAGCGAGCTGAAGTCGCACGAGGGCCTCGACGGCGGCCGCGTCGGGAGAGAGAGCGCCAACGTCGCAGACGATCATGCTCGGGCGAGGCGCGGCCATGTACGAGAACAGACGGCTCCAGGCCTCGAAACTCATCGGGGGCAGCGACCGATGAGTTCTGCGAGGGAGGGCGGTCCAACGAACTAACCTGACCGACTCGACCGGAGAGATGACTCATGACCCTTGACCGCCGTACCCGCTGGTTCGCCCTGCTCGTCCTCTGCGCGGGCGACCTGATGATCGTGCTCGACTCGACGATCGTGAACGTCGCGCTGCCGTCGATTCAGGCGGATCTCGGGTTCTCGGGCCCGTCGCTCGCCTGGGTCGTGAACGCCTACCTGCTGACCTTCGGCGGCTTCCTGCTGCTTGGCGGCCGGCTCGGCGATCTCTTCGGCCACCGGCGGCTGTTCCTGATCGGGATCTCGTTCTTCACCGCGGCCTCGATCGCCTGCGGCCTGTCCACGACGCAGGGTCTCCTGGTCGCGGCGCGGGCGATCCAGGGGCTCGGCGGCGCGGTCGTCTCCGCGGTCGCGCTCTCGCTGATCATGAACCTGTTCACCGAGCCGGCGGAGCGTGCGAAGGCGATGGGTGTCTTCGGCTTCGTGCTGGCCGGCGGTGGCAGCATCGGCGTGCTGCTCGGCGGCGTCCTGACCGACCTCCTGAGCTGGCACTGGATCTTCCTCGTCAACGTTCCGATCGGGGCCGTCGTCTACGCCCTCTGCCTGAGGCTGCTGCCGGCCGAGCGCGGGACGGCCGCGGGCGGGCGCCTCGACGTCGCGGGCGCGGTCACCGTCACCGTCTCGTTGATGCTGGCCGTCTACGCGATCGTGAACGGCAACGACAAGGGGTGGACGTCGGCGCAGACGCTCGTCCTGCTCGTCGCGGCGGCGGTCCTGATGGCGCTCTTCCTCGGGATCGAGTCGCGGGTTCGCGCCCCGCTCGTGCCGCTGGGGATCTTCCGCCTGCGCAACGTCGCGACCGCGAATACCGTCGGCGTCCTCTGGGCCGCGGCCATGTTCTCGTGGTTCTTCATGTCCGCCCTTTATCTGCAGAAGGTGCTCGGTTACAGCCCGCTGAAAGTGGGGCTCGCCTTTCTGCCGGCCAACCTGATCATGGGAGCATTCTCGCTCGGCCTGTCGGCGAAGCTGGTGATGCGTTTCGGCTTCAGGGCACCGCTGGCGACCGGGCTCCTGCTCGCCGCCGCCGGGCTCGCGCTCTTTGCTCGGTCTCCGGTGGACGGGACCTTTCTAGTCGACGTCCTTCCGAGCATGATGCTGCTGGGCTTCGGCGCGGGCATGGCGTTCAACCCCGTCCTGCTCGCCGCGATGAGCGACGTCGAGCCGAGCGAGTCCGGCCTCGCCTCCGGGGTCGTGAACACCTCGTTCATGATGGGCGGCGCGCTCGGCCTCGCGATCCTTGCCAGCCTCGCGGCTTCCCGCACGGACAGCCTGCGTGCCTCCGGGGACGGAGCGCTCGCCTCGCTCAACGGCGGCTACCACCTCGCCTTCCTGGTCGGCGCGGCCTTTGCGGTCGCGGCGGGCGTGATCGGCGCGATGTTCCTCCGGACGAACACGGCGGCCTCCGGCGAGGATGTCGCGCCCGAGCCCGCCTCGGAGCCGGCCTGAATCGCTGCAGATCGGTGCGTTACTTGACATTTGAAGGATCTCGCGGATCATGTGCTCGTCCGGGGATGGGGGTCGGGCGCAAACCTGAGTAGCTGGACCGGGTGTTCCTCACCGTCCCATCAAGCAGACAACAGGGGAGACAAGTCATGAGCTCAAGACCAAGGGGCGGCGCACGCAGCTTTACCGCGCGTACGCTCATCGTTGCGACGGCGCTCGCGCTGGTGGCCGCAGTCGGCTTTGCCGTCGGCGGCGCGGGAGCCGCGCAACAGTCCTTCCGGCCCGCCAAGGGTCTTGGCGCGAAGGGGCAGGACGGGATCGTCGACGTCAGCCGCTATCTGGGCGCCAAGTCGCGCGTCCCGGTGCAGATCGCGCCGAACAAGGTCCTGCCGATGAAGCAGGCCGTCCGCCGGGCGAAGCAGCTGCAGGCGAAGCAGGATCGGATCCAGAAGCGTCTGCGCTCGCTGCGCGGGAGCCGCTCGTTCATGGGCGTCTCGCCGGCGGTTGGAACCATGCGAACGTGGCTTGCGCTCGACGACAGCGCCGGCTTCTACCGCAAGCAGTTCACCCTGCGCGGAGTCAGCGCTCACACCGAGATCTGGGTCGCAACGCCGGTCGTGCGGGCCTTCAACGGCTACACCTCGATCGGCACCGACTTCCCGGCCGGCGATTGCCGGAACGGCACTCGCACGGTGATCACGGACACACAGGTCAACTACCTGGCCGACCAGTTCGACACCAACATGCTCCCGAAGGAGTCGGTCGAGTTCAGCGTCGCGCCGGACCGGGACGGGACGAACCAGACACTGCTCCCCCCGCTTCCTCCGGGACCCGTTCCCTCCGACTCGTCGGGTGCAGGCGAGAAGACCGTCGTGCTCGTGGACAACGTCCGCGACGACAACTTCCGCGACTTCAACAACACCCAGGGGAACTCGTACATCGCCGGCTTCTTCTCGTCCGGCCTGAACGAGCTCTTCGATCGCAACGTCATGTCGATCGACGCGTTCGACTGGCTCCACCGGACGGGAGCAAACCCGAGCCACGAGCCGGTACCTGGGAACAACTGCACCAGCGCTCCGGCGCGGCCGTTCCTCTACGAGGGCGTCTTCGCCCACGAGTACCAGCACCTGCTCGAGTACTACCAGGATCCGGAAGAGGTCAACTGGGTCAACGAGGGCCTCTCGGACTACGCCATCGACGTGACCGGGTACGACTTTGCCACGCGGCCTGTATCGCAGATCGGCTTCGACAGCCACCTGCAGTGCTTCATGGGCAACCTGATCACGCAGACCGATGCGAATCCGAACCCACGAGGAGGCGGGCCGGAGAACTCGCTCACGCTCTGGGGGGATCAAGGGGACGGCGAGATCCTGTGTGACTACGGGGCGGCATTCTCGTTCATGGAGTACCTCGCGAGTCAGTACGGCCCGGGCTTCCTGACGCAGCTCCACCGGAACCCGGCCGAAGGCTTCGCCGGGCTCCAGAGCGTGCTCGGGCCGCGGGCCACCGCGCAGCAGGTCGTACACCAGTGGGCGGCCGCGATGGCGCTCGACGGCGTGCTCGACCGGGGCGGCAAGCTCCAGCACGGCGTGCCGGAGTCGCGGTACGAGATCGATGCCCTGAACGCGGGCATCAACTGGGACAACCCCGACGCCTACTCGACTCCCGGGGCTCCGCCGAACGGGTCGGACTACATCCGGCTCCGTGACGGCGCGGGTCGGTACCTGACGGCGAAGGACATCAAGTCGATCTCCTTCCAGGGTGCGGCTCAGCTCGAACCGGTTCCCGTTGAGTGGACCGTGACCACGGCAGCGCCGGACCATGGCGCGGATGCCGCGCTCGCGGCACCGGACGCCGACAACAGGGACGCGGCGATCGTCAAGTCCGTCGCGGTGCCCGCAGGAACGCCGTCGCTCGTGTTCGACACGAAGTACGACACCGAGCCCGGCTTCGACTCGTTCTTCGTGCAGGTTTCGACGGACGGTGGGGCGACGTACCACAGCCTCGCCAACGCCGATACCACCTGCGATCTCGATCCGGGTGCCAACGCGAACCTCATCGACAACTGCCCGGGCCTGAACGGCGACAGCGGCGGTTGGGTGACCGAGACGTTCGATCTGACCCCGTACGCGGGCCAGACGGTTCTGCTCGCCCTGCGCTACGTGACCGATGCCAACACGCGCGGTTCCGGCGTGTGGGTCGACAACGTGCGCGTTGGTGGGAACCTCGTCTCCGACGGCTCGTCGCTGGCCGGGTGGGAGACGTTCACGCAGATCAGGCCGATCTCGGTGAACGGCTACACCGTCCAACTCGTGGGCTACGAGACCAGCGGTAAGAAGCCGCACGCGTTCGTGGCTTCGGTCCCGCTGAGCTCGAGCTTCGCAGCGTCGCTCACGGGCGGCAAGCTGGAGAGGCTGATCAACGAGAAGGCCGATGTCGTGGCGGCGCTCGTCATGTACGACGAGCCGACCGAGTCGATCAACCAGTACGCCCGCTACACGTTGACGGTCAACAACGTGACGCAGCCGGGCGGCTGATCCACGACGCAGCTCGCTCGAGACGAAGGGCGGCCACAAGGCCGCCCTTCGTCGTTCATGGGCGCAGGTGGAGAACCGGCAGGCCGAACTCGCCGGCCAGGCGCTCGGCGATGAGGGAGCGGTGACACGCCTCGGGATCACGCTCGACGCAGAGCAGCGCCGAGGCCGCATCGGGCGGGAGCTCGTCGACGACCGGAGCGAGGTCGACCTGGCCGAGGATCTCCCGGATGTAGCGCTCGCGGTATGCCGGCGCGAGCTCCGAGCGCGACCGCTTGCCGACTCCGAGCCTGTCGTCCTCGCGGTACTGGAGCTGCCGGAGCCCGGCCGTGGGCGCGAGCTCGGGGTGGTGGCGGTAGCCGAGTCTCCCCTCGGCGAGGGCCGCCTGCAGCCGCTGCGAGTTCGCCCAGGCGTACTCGGGGCCGCGCACGCCGCGACGCTGGCGTACGTCGAGCACGAGCGCGACGCCGGCCTCGCGCAAGGCGTCGAGGAACGCCTCGAGCGTCCAACCGTAGACACCGATCGTGGCGAGCGTCGGCAACGCAGGTATTACTTCCCCTCCGTGCGGGCGCAAATCAAAGAGAAGCGGGAGGTCGCGCTGGGCACGCTCCTCGTGATCTTCGACCTGCTCGGACGTGAGGTCGACTTCGAGCCCGGCCAGTACTTCTGGGTCGAGCTGATCGACCCGCCGTACGAGGACGAGAAAGGGCCGCGGCGACACATCACGGTCGTCACCTCGCCGACGGAACGAGGAGTGCTCGGGCTCTGTACGCGCTTGCGCGACTCCGCCTTCAAGCGCTCGCTGGCCGAGCTCGAGGTCGGCGCCGAGGTAGAGGTCGAGGAGCCGAAGGGCGATTTCGTCCTCCCCGAGGACACCGAGCAGCGATACGTGTTCGTGGCGGGCGGAATCGGGATCACCGTCTTCCGCTGCATGCTCAGGTACATCGTCGACACGGGCAAGCCCTACAAGGTGACGCTCGTCTACTCCAACCGCGACCGCGAGTCGACCGCGTTCCTCGACGAGTTGCAAGAGCTCGAGCAGACGCTGCCGGACCTCCGGCTCATCGTCACGATGACGGACGACTCGGAGTGGCAGGGCGAGACGAGGAGGATCGACGCGGCGATGCTGCGCGACCACCTGGGCGAGCTCGAGTCGTTCACGTACCTCGTTGCCGGGCCTCCGGCGATGGTCGAAGGGGTCGCCGGGCAGCTGGGCGAGGCGGGCGTGCCCGAGGAGCAGGTGCTGCCGAGTCGCTTCAGCGGCTACTAGTAGTCGTAGCCGCTGATCTCGGCGGCGGCGCCGATCACGATCAGCGGCTTGCTCTCCGGTCGCAGCCAGCGCAGCACCGCGACCAGCCGGGGGAGCGGCAGGCTCACGCAACCGAGCGTCGGCCTGCCAGTGCTGGCGTGCAAGAAGATCCCCGAGCCCCGCCCGGGCACGACCGGGCCGGCGTTGTAGCGGATGAACGCGAAGTGCCGGTAGGCCGTCGGGGAGCGCGAGAGGTCCTCGCTCGTGACCCGGAACGGCGGCCTGGAGCCGCAGGGCACGTGGCGGAACCGGTTGTAGTAGGGCGAGCGCGGGTCCTCGACCCACCAGTCGCCGCAGGCGATGCGGTGGTAGGGATACCGGACTCCCGGGCTGGCGGCGATCCCGTACACGACGCGCCCGAAGCTGAAGGCGCCGGCCGGGGTCGTGCGGTCGCCCTCGTGCTTGTCGGGCGAAATACCTCGCTGCCCGAGCCAGGCCGTCCAGGGGCCGGCCGCGGCGTGCCAGCAACGGCCGGACTTGCGCCAGAGCCGGAACGTTCCCTGCGTCGACGTGCGCCGTGCGGCGACGACCGTGACGAGCTGGATCGCCGAGCCGGTGGAGAGGCGGCTGGCCAGGGTCGGCGGGCAGGCGGCCGAACGGGTGGTGCCGTCCGGGGCCGAGGCGGCCAGGCAGAGGGCGGCGAGCACGGGTAGTGCGACCCACCTCATCGGCCTGCAGACTACGTGGCGATGAGGCTCCTGCTGCTCGCCGTCCTCGCCTTTCAGGCGCCGCCCTTCACGCACAGCGTCTCGCACGTGACCCCTGCGCAGCTGCCGTACTCGTGGCGGACCGGCTGTCCAGTCGGGCCCTCGCACCTGCGGCGTCTGCGCATCAGCTACTGGGGCTTCGACGGCCGCGCCCACGCCGGAACGCTGGTGGTGAACGCCGACGCCGTCGGCGACCTCGTCCGCGTCTTCTCGCGGCTGTACGCGGCGCGCTTTCCGATCCGGAGGATGCGTCCGATCGATGCCTACCGCGGCCGCGACGAGCCCTCCCTGGAGGCGGACAACACGTCGGCGTTCAACTGCCGCTACGCGGTTGCTCCCGGGCCGAGGCGCTGGTCGGTGCACGCCCTCGGCCGCGCGATCGACGTGAACCCGGTCGAGAACCCGTACCTGGAGGGCGGTCGCGTGCATCCGCGCAGCGGGCGCGCCTATCTGAACCGTGCTCGGGTGCGACGAGGGATGGCGGTGCCGGGCGGGCTGCTCGTGCGCACGTTCGCCGCTGTCGGCTGGTCGTGGGGCGGACGCTGGACCGGCTCGCCCGACTACCAGCATTTCTCGGCGACCGGCGGCTAGGTCCCGTACCGTCGCGGATACGAGCACGTCACCTGCGCCGCCGAGCGCCGCGATGCGGGCACCTGTTACGACGGCGACGCCAGCGACTTTTCCGTCCACTTGTTCGCATTCGCCGGTATGGAGACCTGCCCGCATTTCAAGCCCAAGTTCGCTGACCGCGTCTTGGATCGCGCACGCGCAGCGGATCGCGCGGGCCGGTCCGTCGAAGGAGGCGAAGAAACCATCGCCTGCGGTGTCAAGCTCGCGACCGCGGTAGCGCGCTAGTTCCACCCGCACTCGCTCGTGGTGCCTCACGACAAGATCACGCCAGGCGTTGTCCCCGATCTCCACGGCTCGCGCTGTTGAGTCGATGAGGTCTGTGAAAAGAACAGTGGCGAGCGATCGCTCGGTGTTGGCCACGCCCTGGCGCGCAGCGTCCTCGAAGAAACGCCGCAGCTCGCCCGTGCGAAGGTCTAGGTCGCCGCTGAAGAATGCAACCCCTCCATCGTCGTTGAACTTCACGAGCTGGGCGGTCGGAATATTGTCTGCGAGGAACGCCGCGTCCCGCTGGCTCGGATCGGGCGCGGCTTTATGGACGAAAACGGTGGTTGGGACTTGAATCGCTGACAGGACGTCCCGGACGTCGATTTCTGCATTCATCCGCTCAAGCGCAGCCGCGGCACCCGGGCTTGCACTCTGCCGATTGAATCGCGCGAACGTCGCGATCAACGCTTCGCGCTCCTCCGCGTCGATGTTCGGATGAAGGTTGTCGACCAAAGGCTCGATCACGGCGCGAGTGGCCCACGCTCGCTCATGCTCGCGTGCCTCTCTTTCGAACTCCTGCGCTGTTGGGCGCCAGGAATGATCCGGTGCCCACGCCGCACGCGCAAACGTCGTGTAAAGAGCAACAGCAAGGCACCGATCGGGATACGTCGCCGCGAACAGAATGCTCATCGGCCCTCCCTCGGCGACGCCGAGAAGCGCTGCCCGGCTCGATCCGACGGCGTCCATCACCGCCCGCACGTCGTCCATCCTCTCCTCAAGCGAAGGGGCGCCGGACATCCGGTCCGAAAGGCCGGTGCCACGCTTGTCGAATGTGATCACGCGACTGAACTCCGCGAGCCGGCGGATCCCGGCAGCCCGCGACGGAATCTCCCAAGCAAGCTCGACATTCGAAACGTGCGGAGGCACGAAGACGAGATCCAGTGGCCCCTCACCGAGAACCTGATAGGCAATCGAGACGTCGCCGCTCCTCGCGTACTGCGTCTGAGGCATATCCACGACCGCGACGCTATCCGACGAGGAACGAAAACGGGAAGATCAAAAAAGGTGTCTCTCCCGCTCGACGAGCCGTCCTATCGAAGGTCACGTTTCGGGGGGCATTGCGGAACACTGGCCCATCCGAGCGGCTAACCGTCGAAGACACGAACGCAAGTGGTCGGGTTGAGGCGACCGTGTCGTGATCTATTCGCTCTGCTGGCCGTCGTCAGCTTTACGGGCGGCGTCCGGGCTCCGCACGTTGAGGAGTGGTTTGCGGGCACCGGCGTCTCGTGCGTCGGCGGCTGACTCCCGCACTTCGGCAGCCGCTTCACGCGCGTCGACGTCCGCTTCACGCGCGTCGGCACTGACTTCACGCGCGTCAGCGTCCGCTTCACGAGCGTCGGCGGTCACTTCTCGCGAATCGGCTTTAACGACACGCGCGTCGGCGCTGACTTCACGCGCGTCAGCGTCCGCTTCACGAGCGTCGGCGGTCACTTCTCGCGAATCGGCTTTAACGACACGCGCATCCCCGATGAGCTCGCGCATATCGGCCTTCGCTCTCCGTACGTCCGCAACCGCTTCGCGCGCGTCGGCGTTCGCTTCACGAGCGTCGGCGGTCACTTCTCGCGAGTCGGCTTCAGCGCCACGCGCATCCCCGATGAGCTCGCGCACATCGGCGTTCGCTCTTCGTACGTCCGCAATCGCTTCGCGCGTGTCGGCCTCAGCGTCTCGTGCGTCGGCTCTGAGCTTCTGCGCGTCGTCATCCGCGCGAGTGCGCTCGGGGCGACTCTCATCGTCTACCAAGGCTTCACTTCCTTCCATCTCCGATTCCGCCTGAACGGGATTGAGGCAAGCGTCCCTCTACCGCAGCACCCCGCGCGCCGCCGCATGCGCAGCCTAGTCTGGCTAGCCCCTTATCGCATCACCCGTTCGGGTGACAAAGTCATACCTGGCGGGCTTTGGATCGCGTCGACTCCTTCGGATGATGTCCGCGGGACACGGTGCGGGTCATTCGAGCTCAGGGGACATTCCCGCACACTGGCCCAGCCCAGAGGGCCTTCCGTACAACGGGTCGTTCGGAGTCGAGCCGATTGCTGCCAACGGGAGTGGCGCGGCCTTGAACCGCTCCGCGGCAAGTGCTAACGTCGTCAGTAGCGTAAGCGCCTAGAGTCCTGACGAAGAAATACGAAGGAGGCGTGCGTGTTCCAGT